>NZ_JAQYWT010000222.1:0-50506 GCF_036322545.1 Streptomyces sp. SP18BB07 | reverse complement strand
GGAACTCCCGGTAGCGGTAGTCGTAGGACAGCACGCCCTCGGTGCTCACACAGACGCCGATTGCCTCCGGGAACCCCTCGGTGACCGGCCCGGCGGTCCAGGACGAGGTCGGGTGCGGCGGCAGCTGGGACGCCGACAGGAACGTGGGCGCGGCGGCCTTCGACGCGGCGCCCGCGGCCGGCGCCGTCAGGACCGAGCCGGCCGCGAGGGCGACGACCGCGAGTGCGGTGAGAGCGCTGCTTCGGATGCGCATGGACATGGGTGTTCCCCCGTGTGTGATGAGTGCGTGGACAGTGCGTGGACAGTGCCTGGACATGGCTGCCCCGACGAGGCCGGCTGGTCGGCCCGGCCTCGGTCGGTGCGACACCAAGAGCATCAGCGGTCACGACGACCCGACGCAACAGCCCACGGCCCATCGAGCACCCTGGAACCATCCCAGCCCTTCTGACCTGCGGATACACGGGTGCCTGGGATACCGCACCGGGGCCGATCCGGGTCGTACGAGGACGGGGAACCTGTGCCCTGGGCCAGCACGTGTATGTGAGGCGGCATCCGGGCCGGCGTAGAGGGCGTTGACCACCCCGGCGCTGGGCCGGGGGGCCATTGAATTCGGTGACGCCCGGTCAGGCCCGCAGGACGTGTTTGCGTAGGCGTTCGAATCCCGCGCGGCCGAACAGCATCTCCCGGACCGGCAGGGCAGCCTGCCCCCCTACGGTCGACTCCGGCGGATCCTGCCGGTACGGCGCGTTTCTCGGCGCACGCCCGTCCCCGCGACTGAGCAGCGTGACGGGGACGGGAATGTCGTGGCGCGGGACAGGGTCAGCCCGGGGCGATACGGCTGAGGTGCTCCCAGGACCGGTACAGATCCGCTTGGGCCCGGTCCATCTCCAGGACGTGATCGAAGGACTGGCTGCCGACGATCAGTCGTCGGGGCGGGTCCGGCAGTGCGGCCAGCTCCATGATGACCGGAGCAGCCGTGCCGGGATCCGGGGAGACGGCGTCGCCCCACATCGCCTCCATCTCGGTGCGCAGGGGCTGATACTGCGGCAGGGTTTCGGTGGTCGTGGTGCCGGTGGTGAACAGGCCGGTGTTATAGCCGCCCATCTGCACGATGGTGACCTTGATGCCGAACCCCTCGACCTCCATCGCCAGGGCCTCGCTCACCGAGTCCAGCGCGGCCTTGCCCGCGCCGTAGAAGCCGACGGTGGCCATGCCACCGCCGCTGCCCATCGAGGTGACCTGGAGGAGCCGTCCCCCGCCTTGGGCGCGCAAGTACGGAAGGACCGCCTGAGCCACCCACACGGCGCCGAAGAAGTTCACATCCATATGTGCCCGGATCTGCTCCTCCGTGGCTTCCTCCACCATCCCGTAGAGCATTCCGCCGGCGTTGTTGACGACGACGTCCAGCCCGCCGAACGCGGCTGCCGCCCGCTCCACCCCGTCGAACACGGCCCGGCGGTCGGTGACATCCAACGCAAGCGGGACCAGGCGGTCGGGGTACTTCTCGGTCAGTTCCTCCAGAGGCTCGACGTTGCGGGCGGCAGCCACTACGCGGTCGCCGCTCGCCAAGGCGGCCTCGGCGAAAGCCCTGCCCAGGCCACGGGATGCGCCGGTGATGAGCCAGACCCTTGCGTGCGTCATGATTTCTCACTCTCAGTAAACGAAACGGTTCGTATCGATTCCTTTACAGCCTAGGGCATACTCTTGGCTTCATCAATACGGAGCGTCTCGTTTTATTTCGGGACTAGGCTGAACGCATGTCCAACGAGAAGGGGCCGGACCACTCCCGGCGCAAGGAACGATCCCGGCAGGCAATCCTCGCGGCCACCCGCGCCCTGGTCGCGGAGGAGGCATACGAAAAGGTCACGGTCGAAGCCATCGCTGCCCGTGCCGGCGTCGGCAAGCAGACCATCTACCGACGGTGGCCGTCGAAGAGCGCGGTCGTCTTCGCCGCCCTTCTGGCGCTGAGTGAGGATGCGGACGGACAGTCGGTCACGCTGCCGGACACGGGCGACCTCGAGGCCGACCTCAAGCTCGTCATGCGGGCCACGGCGGAGGAGTTCGCCGACCCAGCCTTCGACAGGCTGATCCGGGCCCTCAACACCGAGATCGCCAACGATGCCGCGCTGGCGGCCGAGTACCGGGAGAGGCTGGCCCAGCCGCTGGAAGAAGCGAAGAAGGCGCGCTTGCGCAGCGCCCAGGAAGTCGGCCAGCTCGACGCCGACGCCGACCTCGACCTGGCCCTCGAAGTGCTCTACGCCCCCCTCTTCCAGCGGTGGCTGCACCGCAGCGGTCCGCTGACCGCCGCATACGCCGACTCACTTGTCGACGCGACCCTCAGAGCTTTCGGCCCCTGAACAAGAGCCGATCCACAACCGCAAAGCTCGGCCCGGCCGGCTCCTGCCCTTGCCCCTGCCCCTGCCCCTGCATGACGTTGGCAGGGTTGGGATCTTCGACGTCCTCGGCTGTGTAGTCGGCGTGACAGTCGCCTTGTACGCGAAGGTCTGGCGCACCTTGCGCGAGTCGGCCGTGTACGGGGCCGACGCACACCATGTCATCAACGCGGCCCGCCGGGCCCTGAACCCCGGTTGATGAACCCTCGTCACCGGCCGAACTGTCGGCGAAGGGCTTCGTCAGTCTGTGCCCGTGTCCTCCTCGGCGCTGCCAGCCGAAGCGTCCGGCGCCCCGATGACGTACGTCCCCTTCGCGGGCAAGGTGGCGACCAGCCCTCGCTTCCGCAGCTCCACAACGGCGCGACGTACCGTGCCGATGCTGACACTGTGCAGCTCCGTCATGGCCCGCTCACCAGGCAGGGCAGCCCCTTGGGGCAGCTTGCCGGACGCGATGTCGGCGGCGATGGCGTCCGCGAGCTTCACATACTCGTAGCGCGGCAGATCAGTCATGCCTCAACGGTGCCGCACCCCTACACTCAGCGCAGCGGGTTTGGGTCGGCCGTAAGGCCCCGCCATCTTCCCCGGCCGAACTGTGGGCGAAGGGCCGCACCACGTCAGTCAGCGACCTCGTCCTCGCCCGACGTCTCGGATGACGGCCGCTCGGCGCGAACGAACGTGCCCTTGATCGGGACCGTGATGACGAGGCCCTGATCGCGGAGGTCTCGGACAGCCCGTCGGACGGTGTTGACGGCAACGCCGTACTGCTCGGCGAGATCGCGCTCGGCAGGGAGTCGCGCCCCCACAGGCAGACGCCCCGTACGGATCTGTTCGGCAATGTGGTGCACAACCTGGAGATACACGTAGACGTGGCTCGCCGGGTCGGGCCTCCAGTCGTGGTCATCAGCCATGCATGCACGCTAAGGCGCCTCGTAGCGACTCACCACATGCGGGAACATCCGCACGCAACCCTATGCTTCCTATTGCTACCTAACGCACCTGGGTGCAAGACTGCCGTGCGACGCAGAAAACCCCGGCGAGGTGGACAAGACCTCCCGGGGCGCGGCCGATCTGACCTGAGTTGAGTGGAGCAGACCGACATGACGAACCTTATCCGCCGTGCCGCCCGCAGGCTGAGCCTCCTGTTCGGCCCCGGTACCGGAACCCGCCGGGCAGGCGCCGACACCACCCGGCACCCCTCCCCCGCACTCAACCCCACCGCCGTACAACGACCCCCAGCCCGCTGCACACGCCCCACCCTCCCTCCCCGCCGCTCCCCCTACTGCCGCCACCTCCCCCTCGACGGCACCGAGAACCGGCTCGTCCGCCCCTACCTCGCCGCCCATGAGCGCGACCACACGCATGACAACGCGCACGAGCGTGACCGGCAAGCGCACCGTCGCCTCGCCCTCGTGCTCGCCGCCGACTTCGGGATCGACCTCGACCGGCACCTCATCGGCGCGGGCAAGGTGGCTGTCTGATGGAGCCTCAGCCGAAGCCCGAGCCCCGCCCCTCACCACGCTCCGTCTGCTGCCGTGGCTGTCCCCTGACGGCAAGCCGTGCTTTCTCTCGGCGAGCGGCCGGGGCGGGTACGTGTCGCGGCTGGCGGATACGACAGAGACCCGGCAACTCACCACGGGCGCCGACGTACTCACCCGCGCCCGCCAAGTACTGGACGATCCCGTGTCGCCGAACGCCGAGGTGCGCTACACCGCGATCCGCCTCACCGAGTGCCTGGCGGACGCCCTGCGCGTGGCCGAGTCACGCGGCATGCGGTTGCCCGAGCCGGACACGGACCCACCTGAACGGGATTCATCGCCTCGTTCCTGACCCTGGCCTTGGCCGGCACTCTCCCGACCCGTCCGTTCGTCAGTGCGTGCGGGCCGGTTCGGGCGCGGCGGCGTCGGTCTGGGCTTCGGCCTCCGCCGCCGCCGCGATGTTCCGCGCCATCCCCCCGAAGACCGCCGCGTGGAAGGGAGCCACACCCCACCAATACGCGTGCCCGGCGAGCCCGTGCGGGTGGAACAGGGCCCGCTGCCGGTAGACCGTGCGCCCCTCCTCGTCCCGGTCGACGGTCATCTCCAGCCAGGCCAGGCCCGGCAGCCGCATCTCCGCGCGGAGACGGAGCAGCCGGCCGGGCTCGATCTCCTCGACCCGCCAGAAGTCGAGGCTGTCGCCGATCCGCAGCCGGGTGGCGTCTCGGCGGCCCCGGCGCAGACCGACCCCGCCGACCAGCCGGTCCGCCCAGCCGCGCAGGGACCAGGCCAGCGGCGAGGAGTACCAGCCGTTCTCGCCGCCGATCGCCTCCACCACCCGCCACAGCGCCTGCGGCGACGCCGCCACCGCGCGCTCCCGGCGGTCCTCGTACAGGCTGCCGCCCGCCCAGGCCGGGTCGGTCGGCAGCGGGTCGCTGGGCACGCGGGGCGTCGAGGCCGAGGACCACCGGGTCGCCACGTCGGCGTCCCGCACCCGCCGCAGGGCCAGCGCGATCGCCCGGTCCAGGCCGACCGGCCCCTCCGGCGGGTCGGGCACGTAGCGGACGATGTCCCGCTCGCCGCACACCACCTCATGCTTCAGCGACTCGACGAGCGGGCGCGCGAGACCGCCCGGCACCGGGGTGACCAGCCCGACCCACAGACTGGACAGCCGAGGGGTGAGCGGCGGCACGGGCACGATCACCCGCTTCGGCAGCTCCGCGACGGCCGCGTACCGCCGCATCATCTGCTCGTACGTCACGACGTCCGGCCCGCCGATGTCGAAGGTCCGGTTCACGTCGTCCGGCAGCCGCGCGCACCCCACGAGGAGTCGGAGCACGTCCCGGACGGCGATCGGCTGGATACGGGTGCGCACCCAGCTCGGGGTCACCATGACAGGCAGCCGCTCGGTGAGATGGCGCAGCATCTCGAACGACACCGAGCCGGAGCCGATGATCACGGCGGCGCGGAGCACGGCGGTCGGTACACCCGAGGCCAGCAGCACGCGGCCCACCTCGGCGCGGGAACGCAGATGCGGCGAGAGCTCGCCCTCGGGTACCCCGGCCGGGGTCAGCCCACCGAGATACACGATCCGCCGTACGCCCGCCGCGCGGGCCTGCTCCCCGAAGATCTCGGCCGCCCGCCGGTCGGTCTCCTCGAACCCCCGCCCGGTGCCGAGCGCGTGCACGAGGTAGTAGGCGACGTCCACGCCCTCCATGGCCGCCCCCACGGACTCACCGTCGGTCACGTCCCCCCGCACGACCTCCACCCGCCCGGCCCACGGATGATCCCGCAGCTTCCCGGGCGACCGAGCCAGACACCGCACCGCGTACCCGGCGTCCAGCAGCTCCGGCACGAGCCGCCCCCCGATGTACCCGGTGGCCCCGGTGACCAGACAGCGCAACAGGCGATCATCGTCGTACGCACGGTCGGACATCACGTCAGACACACGGGTCGCACGGTTCGCGCTCATCCAGGCACCGCCCTCCGTCGCGGCCCCTCGGCCCATGCTCAGCGCCGCACGCGGGCACCGCAACCTCGGCAGAGGCCCGCCGCGCCACGGAAGCTACGGAACTTGCCGGGCGTGACGTATTGCGTGAGGTCAGCACTGTTGGGTGCGCAGCAAGGCGGCCATCTCCTCAAGCGAGACCGACGCCTCCGTGCCCTCGGATTCGGCTTCGTCGGCCAGTTGATCGAGCCATGCCTCCTCCGCGTTCTCGGCGATCTGACACAGGCGCTGGTACTCCTGGATGTCGATCACGACGACCTCCTGCTTGCCGCGCCGCGTGATGATCGTCGGGGTGGCGTCCCGACGAAGGGTAGGGCGATCGCCGCGCAGCGGCCGAGCGTGAATCCCGGCCGCCGACTTGCCACAACACCCCCCGGCCGGGCCCCGTCAGCGGGCGTGGTCCAGCACGTTCCCGTTCGCGCAGTGGTTGACGGTGTCGCCGGTCCACGCCCCGCCCACCGGGACGACGGCGAGTTCCTGGAAGCAGACGGCGGCGGCGCTGAAGTTCCAGTTGTTGGCGGCGTTGACTCCGGGGCCGAAGTTGCTGTCGTTGCCGGCGGAGGCGTCCGCGTGGGCGGGAGAGGCGAGGGCGAGGGCGGCGGCGGGCAGCAGGGCCAGCGTCATGATCTTCTTCACGCCCGCACCAACGGCCCATCGGCCCCGCAGGACACGGACGCCGACCGTGCGGAGGCCGACAGTGCGGACGCCGACCGTGCGGAGGCCGACAGTGCGGAGGCCGCCGTTCCGCGGGCTTGGCTACGCTGGAGGGAGGCGCCCATAGCAGGGTAAGAGTGGGCAAATCCCCTAAGGAACCGACATGGGTCTCGGCGTCGGCCGTGCGGCGGTCGTGAAGCGTAGGTCCCTCGGGCGGGCGGGCGCGGCGTTCCTGGTCGCCGCCGGTCTGGTCCTGACCGGGGCATGTGGCGGGGACAGCGGGAGCGAGGGCGGCGGCGGGGACGACCTCACCGTCGGCGTACTGCTCCCGGGCGGCGGAGCCTCCCGCTTCGGACAGTTCGACAGACCCCTGATCGAGAAGCGGCTGAAGGAGCTGTGCCCCGGCTGCCCGGCGGCGACCGTCGCCGCCACCGCCGAGCCGGCCGTCCAGCGGCAGCAGCTCGACGCCATGATCACCAGAGGCGTCGACGTCCTGATCGTCGCCGCCGTCGACCCCAAGGCGCTGCGCTCGTCGGTCGAGGCCGCCGACCGGGCCGACATCCCCGTCGTCGCCTACGACCGGCTCGCCCAGGGCCCCATCTCCGGCTACGTCACCTTCGACGGCGACACCGTCGGCAGACTCCAGGCCGAGGAACTCCTGAAGGCCATGGGCGACAAGGCCGACAGCGGCCAGATCGTCATGATGAACGGCGCCGCCACCGACCCCAACGCCGGCTGGTACAAGCGCGGGGCGCTCGCCGTCCTGGAGGGCGAGGTGAAGATCGGCAAGTCGTACGACACCGTCGGCTGGCGGCCGGAGAACGGCTACGTCAACATGAGCGGAGCCATCTCCGCCCTCGGCGCCGAGAACATCGACGGCGTCCTGGCCGCCAACGACAGCCTCGCGGGCGCCGTGGTCTCCGCCCTGAACGCCAGCGCGGTGCGGCCGCTGCCGCCGGTCACCGGCCAGGACGCCGACCTCGCGGCCATCCAGCGCATCGTGCAGGGCAGCCAGCACATGACCATCTACAAGCCGTTCGAGCCGGCGGCCGACGCCGCAGCCGAGATGGCCGTCGCCCTGGGGCGCGGCGAGGAGGTCGACTCCATCGCCACCGGCACCGTCGACAGCCCCACCGACGAGAACATCCCGGCCGTCCTCCTCCCCTCGGTCGCGGTGACGGTCGACAACATCGAGGAGACTCTGGTCAAGGACGGTATGTACACCATCGACCAGATATGCACCCCGAAGCTCCGGCCCGCGTGCGACAAGGCCGGACTCACCCCGTGAGCCCCAGTGGCCCTGTCAGTCGCATGAGCCCCAGCGGCCCCGTCCGTCCCGTCCACCCCGTCCAGGAGGTGACCCGGTGGTCCAGCCCCTGCTGGCGTTGCGCGGCGTCTCCAAGCGTTTCGCCGCCGTCCACGCGCTGGTGGACGTCGAACTGGAGATCAGGGCCGGTGAGGTGGTCGCCCTGGTCGGCGACAACGCCGCCGGGAAGTCCACCCTGGTCAAGGTGATCTCGGGGGTCGGTCCTCCAGACAAGGGCGTCATCGAGTGGGAGGGCGAACCCGTCCAGATCAGACGCCCCCAGGACGCCCAGCTCCTCGGGATCGCGGCCGTCTACCAGGACCTCGCGATGTGCGGCCACCTCGACGTCGTCGGCAACCTCTTCCTCGGCCGGGAGATCCACCGTTTCGGCGTCCTCGACGAGGTGGAGATGGAGCGCCGGACCCGTGAGCTGCTGCGCACCCTCTCCATCCGCATCCCCGACGTGCGGGTCCCGCTCGCCACGCTGTCCGGCGGGCAGCGGCAGGTCGTCGCGATCACCCGCTCGTTCGTGAGCGCGCCCCGGCTGCTCCTGCTCGACGAGCCCACCGCCTCCCTGGGCCTCGAACAGACCAACCAGCTCCTCGACCTGATCGAGGAACTGCGCGACCGGGGCACCGGAGTGCTCCTCATCAGCCACAACATGGGGGACATCAAGGCCGTCGCCGACCGGATCGCTGTCCTGCGCCTCGGCCGCAACAACGGCCTCTTCGACGTCAGCACGACCTCCCAGGAACAGATCATCTCGTCCATCACCGGCGCGGTGGACAACACCGCGGGCCACCCCCCGACCGACCCGGAGGAAACATGGCCGTGAGGGGGAACGGAGAGGGAAGCCCCCGGGAAGAGGGCCCGCGGGACGACGCACACCGGTCGCACGCCGGACGCCGGTCCCACGCCGGACGCCGGTCGCGCGAGGGGCGCCGATGGTACGGCGGGCGCCGGCCCCACACCGGACGGCCGTCGCACACCGGACGCCCGTCCCACGCCGCACGCCGGTGGTACGGCGAGCGCCCCCGCGCGTACGCCCACGCCGTGCGCCGCCGGGTGCACGAGGGTGAGCTCGGCCCGGTGCCGGCGCTCCTCGCCCTCGCCGTGACCTGGATCGTCTTCCAGAGCCTCAACGAGAACTTCCTCTCCCCGCGCAACCTCTCCGTCCTCAGCGTCGAGATCGTCGGCACCGGCATGGTCGCCGTCGGCGTCGTCTTCGTGCTGCTGATCGGCGAGATCGACCTCTCGGTGGGTTCGCTGGCCGGCCTCTCCGGCGCCCTGTTCGCCGCGCTGAACGTGAACCACGGCATGCCGGAGGGGTTCGCCGTGCTCGTCGCCGTGGCCTGCGGCGCGGCGGCCGGGGCGTTCCACGGGGTCGTGTTCACCAAGATCGGCGTGCCCGCGTTCGTCGTCACCCTCGCCGGCCTGCTGGCCTGGAACGGCCTGATGCTCTATTTCCTGGGGCCGGAGAGCTCCATCAGCTTCAGCGACGACGGCCTGGTCGCCGAGCTGACCAGCCGCGCCTTCGGCTCCGCCGCCGTCACCTACGGCCTGGCGGCGCTCGGCCCGCTCGCGTACCTCCTCCTGTGCCACCGCGACCGCAGACGCCGTGGCGCGGCCGGGATGCCGTACCGGGCGAGGGGCGACATCTGGGTGCGGACGGCGCTTCTCGCGCTGGTCGCGTTCGCCACCGTGTACGTCCTGGACCGCTTCGAGGGCCTGCCGCTGGCGCTGCTGATCTTCCTCGGCGTCGTCATCGCCGCGGACCTCTTCCTGCGCCGCACGGTCTACGGCCGTCAGGTCCTCGCGCTGGGCAGCGGCGTGGAGGCGGCCCGGCGGTCCGGCGTCGACGTGTCGCGCGTACGGATCGCCGTGTTCGTGGTGTCGGGGACGCTGGCCGCCGTGGGCGGTCTGTTCGTCGCGTCCCGGCTCACCTCGGCGACCCAGGTCCCGGGCTCCGGGATGCTGCTGATCAACGCCATCGCCGCGGCCGTCATCGGCGGCACCAGCCTCTTCGGCGGCCGTGGCTCGACCTGGTCCGCCCTGCTGGGCGTCCTCATCATCCAGTCCATCGCCTCGGGCATGGCCCTGCTGGGCGTCCAGCCCGCCGTCCAGTTCATGATCACCGGCGGCGTGCTGCTCGTCGCCGTCGTCTTCGACTCCCTGGCCCGCCGCGCGGCGGAGACCCGGGGACGGGCCTGACGCGGCCTGCCCTCCCGGTCACTCCTCCGCCCGGTCATCTCTCCGCCCGGTCCTCCATCCGCAGCACCAGCCGCAGCGTCTCCGTCAGGACGGCCGTGGGGACGGTCGGGTCGGCGACGCGCTGGACGCCGAGTCCTATGCCCAGGCTGAGCAGGGTCATCGCGGCCCGGTCGGCGGGCATCGCCGGGGCGACACCCAGCTCCAGGGCGAGCGCGTCGAGCAGGTGGGCGAGGGCCTCACGGATCACTGCGACCCGTACGGCGATCTCGCCCCGCAGCTCGGCGTCGTGCCGCGCGCTGGTGAGGAACTCGACCTCCAGCGTGGTCCACGCCTCGTCGCCGATGTGCGCCTCGGCCCACGCGGCGAAGGCCGACAACCGGTCCTCGATCCCGGCCTCGCCCATGACGGCGTCCGTGAGCAGCGCCAGCTGTTCGGCCCGGATGTCGTCGAGGGCGGCGAGGCACAGGTGGTCCTTGCTGCGGAAGTTGGAGTAGACGGCGCCCTTGGAGTAGCCGGCCGTCTCGGCGACGTCGCTGAGCGAGGTGGCGGCGTAGCCGTGGGAGAGGAACAGCTGCCGCGCGGTGGCGACCAGCCGCTCACGCGTCCGTTCCTGACTCTCGACGCGGCTGAGGCGGGCCATGTCTCGCTCCCTCTCCAGGTGGCTCGGGGATTCCCGGATCCTATCTCCGGCAGGGGGCTGTCCAATCATTTCGGATACCACTAGTATCCCGATCTCGCTGGTATCTGGATTTCCTGAGTATCTGAATATCCGAGCGCTCCTCGGCACGACGCTGCCGGTCGAGTGACGAGTATCGGGATGTGAACGCGGTGACCGCTCCGAGTACACGCACGACCACGACCCCCACCCGAGGACTCGTACTGGGCTGCGGCGGCACGCTCGGCGCGGCCTGGACGATCGCCGCCCTGCACGCGCTGCGGCGAGCCGTCGGCTGGGATCCGCGCGAGGCCGACGTCCTGGTCGGCACCTCCGCCGGGGCCGAGGTGGCGGCCCTGCTCGGCGCGGGCGTGGGCGTGGAGGAGCTGCTGGCCGCGCAACTGGGCCGCCCGGACGCCCGCCCCGACCTCCTCCGCCACTTCGCCTCCCCTTCCCGGGCGCTCCCGCCCCGGCCCGCGGCCTTCCTCGGCTCCCCCGGACTGGCCCGCCGCGCCCTGCGCGGGGCGGCCCCCGCCCTGGCCGGGCTCTCCGGGCTGCTGCCCCAGGGCCGTGGCGACACCCGATGGCTGGCGGCCCTCGCGGACTCCCTCGTCCCCGCCGGGCAGTGGGTCCCGCATCCGGCGACCTGGCTGGTGGCGACCGACTTCGACACGGGGCGCCGTACGGTCTTCGGGCACCCCGACACGCGCCCGGCCGCCCTGCGGGACGCGCTCCGGGCGTCCTGGGCGGTGCCGGGCTGGTTCCCGCCCGTGCGCATCGGGGGCGGGCGGTACGCCGACGGCGGCATCCTGTCCACCGCCTCCGCCGACCTGCTCGTCCCGAGCGGACTCGACGAGGTGTACGTCGTCGCGCCGATGAGCTCCCGCTCCCCCGGCCCGCGCCACGGGCTCGGCCGGGCGGAGGCACTGCTGCGCCGGGCGATGACCCGCACGCTCGACGCGGAGTGCGCCGCGCTGCGGGCGACGGGCACGAGGGTCGTCCGGATCGAGCCCGACGCCGCCGACCTGGAGGTGATGGGCGGCAACTTCATGGACCCCCGACGCCGCCTGACGGTCCTGGAGACCGCCCTGCGCACCACACGCGCCCACGTCCGCGAGGCGCTCCGCGAGGCGCCCGGCGAAACCGTCCGCGAAGCCGCCGGTGATGTCGTCCGCCACGCCGTCCCTGACGCCGCACCCGCCGCCCCACGGACAGGAGCCTGAGATGCCGCACCCCGAGAACCCCGACGGCCCCGAGAACCCCGACGGCCCCGAAGTTGCCCCGGCAGCCGAGGCCCGAGTGGCCCGGACCCACCACGTCGAGGCCCTGATCATCGGCAGCGGCCTCTCCGGCATCGGCGCGGCGATCAAGCTGCGCGAGGCGGGGGTCCGCGACCTGGTCCTCGTCGAGAAGGCGGACGACCTGGGCGGCACCTGGCGCGACAACACCTACCCGGGCTGCGCCTGCGACGTGCCCTCCGCCCTGTACTCGTACTCCTTCGCGCCCAACCCGGAGTGGACCCGGGCCTTCGCCGGCCAGCCCGAGATCCGCTCCTACCTCCGGAACACGGCCGCCGCGTACGGCATCACGCCCCTCATCCGCTACGGCACCGAGGTCACCCGCGCGCAGTGGGACCCGGCGGCCGCCCGCTGGCATGTCGAGACGACCCGTGGCACCTACACCACCCGCTTCCTGATCTCGGCGGCCGGACCCTGGCACGAACCGCTGCTCCCCGACATACCCGGCCTCGCCGACTTCCCCGGCGAGGTCTTCCACTCCTCGCGCTGGCGCCACGACGTCGACCTCACCGGCGCCCGGGTGGCCGTCGTCGGCAGCGGCGCCTCGGCCGTGCAGTTCGTGCCGGCGATCCAGCCCCGCGTCGGCCGGCTGCACCTGTTCCAGCGCACCGCCCAGTGGGTGCTGCCCAAGCCCGACCACCCGGTGCCGAACGCCGAACGCCGGGTGCTGCGGACCGTCCCCGGAGCCCAACGGGCACTGCGGGCGGCGGAGTACGCGGCGCTGGAGGCCCTCGGCGTCGGCTTCCGCCACCCGGCCCTGCTGCGCGCGGTACAGAAGGTGGGCGGCCTTCACCTCCGGGCCGCCGTCAAGGACCCCCACCTGCGGCGGGCCCTCACGCCCGACTACACCCTGGGCTGCAAACGCCTCCTCCTCTCCAACACCTACTATCCGGCCCTGACCAGGCCCAATGTCACCGTCCACGCGACGGCGGTGAAGGCCGTCGACGGCGGCAGCGTCCTCGGCGCCGACGGCAGCCGCGCCGACGTCGACACGATCATCCTGGGCACCGGCTTCCACATCCTCGACATGCCCATCGCCCGCCGGGTGTTCGACGCCGACGGCACCAGCCTCGACGACCACTGGAAGGGCAGCCCGGACGCCTACCTCGGCACCACCGTCAGCGGCTTTCCCAACGCGTTCGTCCTCCTCGGCCCGCACCTCGGCACCGGCCACTCCTCCGCGTACGCGGTCCTCGAAGCCCAACTGGCGTATGTGGCGGGCGCGGTACGGCACTTCCGCGCGGCGGGCTGGAGCAGCATGGACGTACGCCCCGAAGTCCAGGCCGCCTTCAACGCCGAGCTTCAGCAGGCCCTCCCGTCCACGGTCTACAACGCGGGCGGCTGCTCCAGCTACTACCTCGACGACAACGGCGTGAACAGCTTCAGCTGGCCCTGGTCGACGGGCCGTATGCGCCGACGGCTGGCCCGGTTCGACCCCGAGGCCTACGAGGTCATGGGGGCTGTCGGCTGAGGCCGCGACCCGCCGCCCCCGCCGCCCCCGATGGCCGCGATCAGGAACGAGACACCGGTCGTCACCGCGATCGTCCCCAGCATCACCATTGTCACGCCGATGACGTAGAGGCCGCTGGCGTCGTCCGACCAGTCGTAGAAGGAGGCCACCGTCAAGCCGATCGTGGTGCCGGCCACGGCGCCGGTGATGTGCCGTCGGGACGCCGCCCAGTACACCGGCACCAGCAGGGTCAGCACCAGGCCGATCACCTGCCACGCCTCGTACGGGCCGGTCGACGAACCGTCAGGATGCAGGTCGCGCCGCTGGTCCCAGCCCAGCCAGAGGGCCCAGAGGGCGAGGGCTGACACGGCCGTCACGAGGCCCGGCAGCAGTCGGGAGGCGGTCTTGCGGAGTCGTTCGCTCATGAACCCAGCGTCCCGGCACGGCTCTTCTCCGCCCAGAGCACACGTACTCAGCTCCACCCGAGTACCTGAGCGGTCCGCCCCGGAGCCGTCGCGAGGGCCCTAAGCGGGTGAAGCCCGGTCCCGTTCTCCCGGTGCGGGGCGCGTGCGGGGCATGGATGAAGCCCCCGGCCCCACCCGGCCGAGTCGGCGGACACGACGCGCTGGAGTTGAGCGATGAACGCGATGAAGCAGAGCCATAAGACGGGGCAGAGGCCCGATCGGACCGACGCCACCGGCACCCCCACCCACCACCACACCCCGGTCCTCGTCGTCGGCGGGTCCCTCGTCGGCCTGTCGACCTCGGTGTTCCTGGGCCGCCTCGGGGTGCCGCACACCCTGGTGGAGCGGCATGCCGGCACCTCCATCCACCCGCGCGGCCGGGGCAACAACGTCCGCACGATGGAGCTGTTCCGGACGGCCGGCGTCGAGCAGGGCATCCGCCGGGCCGCCGCCACCCTGTCCGGCAACCACGGAATCCTCCAGACGCCCACCCTCGTCGGCGACGCGGGCGAGTGGCTCTTCAAGGAGATCGACGCGGGCGGCGGACTCGCCCGCTTCAGCCCCAGCTCCTGGTGCCTGTGCAGCCAGAACGACCTGGAGCCGGTGCTGTTCGAGCACGCCGAACGGCTTGGCGGCGACCTGCGCTACAACACCGAACTGCTGTCGTTCGACAGCGACTCCTCCGGTGTCACCGCGATCGTCAAGAGCCGCGAGACCGGCGAGCACACCACCGTCCGCGCGGACTACCTCGTCGCCGCCGACGGCCCGCGCTCCCCGATCCGCGAACAGCTCGGCATCGGGCAGAGCGGCCCCGGCGACCTGTTCCACAACGTCAGCGTCACCTTCCGCTCCCGCGGCCTCGCCGAGGTCGTCGGCAACCGCCTCTTCATCGTCTGCTACCTGACGAACCCCGACGCCGACGGGGCGCTGCTGCCCGTGGACAACCGGGAGAACTGGGTCTTCCACCTGCCCTGGCACCCCGAACACGGGGAAACCCTGGAGGAGTTCACCGAGGAGCGGTGTGTCGAGCACATCCGCCGCGCGATCGGGGTGCCCGATCTCGACGTCGAGATCACCGGCAAGGCCCCCTGGCACGCCGCCCAGCGCGTCGCCCGCGGATACCGCTCGGGACGGGTCTTCCTGGCCGGCGACTCGGCCCACGAGATGTCCCCGACCGGGGCCTTCGGCTCCAACACCGGTATCCAGGACGCCCACAACCTCGCCTGGAAGCTGGCGGCCGTGCTCGGCGGCTGGGCCGGGGAGGGCCTGCTGGACACGTACGACGCCGAGCGCCGCCCGGTGGCGGAGGCGACCAGCGCCCGTGCCGCCGCCCGGTCGGTGGAGCACAGCCACCCCGGCTTCGCCCCGGCCCCCGGTGTCGGCGGCGGTGGCGGCCCGCAGCGCGGCATCCTCAACGTGGCCCTCGGCTACCGCTATCCGCGGGGTGCCGTCCTCGGCGCCGACCCCGCGACCCCGGTCGTCCCGGAACGCCTCGACCTGTCCGGCGCACCGGGCAGCAGGGCTCCCCACCTGGCCGTCCGGCACCGGGGAGAACACATCTCCACGCTGGACCTCTACGAGCGCTCGCTCGTCCTGCTCAGCGACGCCGACGCGGAGGGCCACACCGGCGCCGGCACGGACGGCGGGTCGGCCGGCTGGCACGAGGCCGCCCTCCGGCTGGCCGAGGCGATGTCCGTCCCCCTGGCCTCGTACCGGGTCGGCGACGGCCCCGCCGCCGAGCTGACGCCCGAGGGTGACGCGGACTGGGCGGCGGTCCACGGGACGGCGCCCGGCGGCGCCGTACTCGTCCGGCCCGACGGGTTCGTGGCCTGGCGGGCGCCGGGTCCGGTCCCGGACACCGAGGCGGCGCTGCGGGAGGTCCTCACCACGCTGCTGGCGAGGACCTGAGGCCGTCCGACCGGGCTGAGGACCAGCCCGTCTCCCCCGTGAACTCGCCCGACGGGCGGGCGGGTTCACCCGAGTGATCGTCTTGAGTGGTGGGGTAGGGAGTGCTGTCTGACGGTGGATCACGTCGGGGGCGGGTCACCACAGCTGACGAGGTGTCGGCTGCCCGCCCGGCCGACGGAAGGATCGTCAGATGCGCTCTGTTCGTATGCTCATGGCCACCGCGGCGGCCTCGGCCCTCCTCGCGCTCGGCGCGCCCGTCGCGTACGCGTCCGGGGGCTGGGACGGCTCGGACTCCTCCTACAGCGAGCACGACAAGGGGCAGGACAAGGCGGCCTCCGGGAACGCCCAGCAGGACGAGGGGTCCTGGAGCGGGAAGCAGGACGGTGGCTCCTGGAGCGGCAAGCAGGAGGACGGCTCCCGCAGCGGCGGGCACGACGAGGAGTCCTGGGGCGGCGGGCACGAGAAGCCCAGCGGCGGGATCCACACCGGCGGTGGCGGCCTCGCCGCCCCGGCCGTGACCGCGGGCGGGCTGGCCGTCCTGGCCGTCGCCGGGACCGGCCTGTACGCGGCGCGCCGCAAGAAGACCGCCACGAGCGTGGCCTGACCCGTGCCGGGCGCGATAGCCGCCGTGACCGGCCGCGCCGCCGCCCGACGGCCCGGCCGGTCACCGGCCCCGACCCCCCGTCACCCGCCCGGTGCACCGGTCACCCGCGCAGTGCATACGAGTCGCGCGCCCGAGGGGTCGGGCTCAGGATCGAGGCACGCCGACGTCACGCCGCTCCGGCCGACGTTCGCCCTTCTCTGCCCCCCACCGAGGAGATGTGCGCAGGATGACCACCACGTCCGAACGTGTTACCGAGTCACTGCGGCGACAGGTGTCGCAGCGGGTCTCCCAGTCCGTCTTCGACGGCTCCCGGCTCCGTGTCGTCCTCCTCGTGGACGTCTACGACGGCGCCCAGCAGCAGTTCCTGGAGGCGTACGAGCAGCTGTGCAACCAGGTCGCGTCGGTCCCCGGACACGTCAGCGACCAGCTGTGCCAGTCCATCGAGAACCCCTCCCAATGGCTCATCACCAGCGAGTGGGAGAGCGCCCCGCCCTTCCTCACCTGGGTCAACAGCGAGGAACACGTGCAGATGGTGCGGCCGCTGCACGACTGCGTGCGCGACACCCGCTCGCTGCGCTTCCACATCGTCCGCGAGACCGGCGGCCCGGCGGTGGAGGCCGAGGCGGGCGAGCGCCGGCTGCAGACCTCGCCCCGCATCGGCGACGGCCTGATCCGGCACGCGCTCACCTTCACGGTCAAGCCGGGCAGCGAGGAGAAGGTCGCCAAGATCCTCGCCGACTACGCCGCGCCGGAGCCGCGGGTCGACGACACGACCCGGCTGTGCCGCACCTCCCTGTTCATGCACGGCAACCGGGTGGTCCGCGCCGTCGAGGTGCGGGGCGACCTGCTCGCCGCGCTGCGGCACGTGGCCCGGCAGCCCGAGGTGCGGGCCGTCGAGGAGGCCATCAACCCGTATCTGGAGCAGGACCGGGACCTCGACGACCCCGACTCGGCCCGGGTCTTCTTCACCCGCGCGGCGCTGCCCGCCGTGCACCATGTGACGGCCGGCCAGGAGAGCCCGGACGCCGTACGGCACGCGCTGTACTACCCGGCCCGGGAGGGCAGCGGACTGCGGCTGGCGGAGCTGCTCGCCCGGCAGGACGAGGCGGCGGCGGACGACCCGCAGGGCCCGGTGCTGCGCAGCACGATCTTCCAGCGCGACGACATCGTGGTGCGGCTGGTCGACGTACGCGGCGGCCTCGACGCCGACCCGGGCCCCGTGCTCGGGCTCACCGACCGCGCCCGCGCGGCCGAGCTGACGGCGCTCCTCGACGGCCGCGCCCTCGGCATGGACGGCTCGCCCAGGGACGAGGCCCCCGCCCGGCTGCTCACGGTCGCCCGCATGGACCTGGTCACCGACCGCCGGGCGCCCGACGCCTGACCACCTCTCACCAGTCCGCAGCTCACGTTCGGAGGAACGTCGTGATCAATCGCCATCCCAAAGTGGTGGATGTCAGCGAGGTCGAGCCCAACACCCGGCGCGGCGGTGATCTGCGCGCCATGCTCACCCCCACCACCGTCGGCTCCACCAGCGGTTTCATGGGCGTGGCCATCGTGGCGCCCGGTGACCGCATCGCCGAGCACTACCACCCGTACTCCGAGGAGTTCATCTACGTCATCTGCGGGCAGCTGGAGGTCGACCTCGACGGCGAGGCCCACGAACTCCGGCCCGAGCAGGGGCTGCTGATCCCCGCCCACATGCGCCACCGCTTCCGCAACGTCGGCAAGGTGGAGGCCCGGATGGTCTTCCACCTGGGCCCGCTGGCCCCGAGCCCGCCGCTCGGCCACGTCGACACCGAGGACGCGAACGGCGTACCGATCCCGGTGGAGGCGGCGCACGCCGCACGGGCAACCGAACACACCCGGGTCCGCTCATGACCAGGCGCGTGGCGGTCACCGGCATAGGCATCGTCGCCCCCGGCGGCATCGGCGTCCCGGCGTTCTGGGACCTCCTGGCGGGCGGCCGTACGGCGACGCGCGGCATCACCTTCTTCGACCCGTCCGGGCTGCGTTCGCGGATCGCCGCCGAGTGCGACTTCGACCCGGCGGCCCACGGACTGGACGCGGACCTGATCGCCCGCTGCGACCGGTACATCCAGTTCGCCCTGGTCGCCGGCGAGGAGGCGGTACGGGACTCCGGCCTCGACCTCGCCGCCGAGAACCCCTGGCGGGTCGGGGTGTCCCTGGGCACCGCGGTCGGCGGCACCACCCGGCTGGAGCACGACTATGTGCTGGTCAGTCACAGCGGGCAGCGCTGGGACGTGGACCACCGGGAGGCCGGTCCGCATCTGCACCGGGCGTTCGCGCCCAGCACCCTCGCCTCCACCGTCGCCGAACGCTTCGAGGCGCGCGGGCCGGTGCAGACCGTCTCCACCGGCTGCACCTCGGGCCTCGACGCCGTCGGGTACGCCTTCCACACCATCGAGGAGGGCCGGGCCGACATCTGCATAGCCGGGGCGTCGGACTCGCCGATCTCCCCGATCACCATGGCCTGCTTCGACGCGATCAAGGCCACCTCCCCCAACAACGACGACCCGGCCCACGCCTCCCGCCCCTTCGACGCCGACCGCAACGGCTTCGTGATGGGCGAGGGCGGAGCCGTCCTCGTCCTGGAGGAGCTGGAGCACGCCCGGGCCCGGGGCGCGCATGTGTACTGCGAGATCGGGGGCTACGCCACCTTCGGCAACGCCTACCACATGACCGGTCTGACCACGGAGGGCCTGGAGATGGCACGGGCCATCGAGGACGCCCTCGACCACGCCCGGATCGACCGCACGGCCGTCGACTACGTCAACGCGCACGGCTCGGGCACCAAGCAGAACGACCGGCACGAGACGGCCGCCGTCAAACGCACGCTCGGCGCGCACGCCTACGACACGCCGATGAGCTCCATCAAGTCCATGGTGGGCCACTCGCTGGGCGCGATCGGCGCCATCGAGGTCGTCGCCTGCGCGCTGGCCCTGGCGCACCAGGTCGTCCCGCCCACCGCGAACTACGAGACCCCGGACCCCGAGTGCGACCTGGACTACGTCCCGCGCGTCGCCCGCGAACGGAAGCTGACCAACGTGCTCTCCGTGGGCAGCGGGTTCGGCGGCTTCCAGTCCGCGGTGGTCATGAGTCTGCCGAGGGAGAAGACACGATGAGCGAACGGAGCACGCGGCGTCCTCGGCGCGCGGTCGTCACCGGAATCGGCGTGGTCGCGCCCAACGGAACGAGCACCGAGACCTTCTGGAAGGCCACCCGGGAGGGCATCAGCGTCCTGGACCGGGTCACCCGCGAGGGCTGCGAGCACCTGCCGCTGAAGGTGGCCGGCGAGGTCCGGAACTTCGACCCGCCCTCGGCGGTCGAGGAGCGCTACCTCGTCCAGACCGACCGGTTCACGCACTTCGCGATGGCCGCCGCCGACCAGGCGCTCGACGACGCCCGCCTGGACCGGCCCGAGACCGACGCGGCCCCGTTCTCGGTGGGCGTGGTCACGGCGGCCGGCTCCGGCGGCGGCGAGTTCGGGCAGCGGGAGCTGCAGCAGCTGTGGTCCAAGGGCAGCCGCTTCGTCGGCCCGTACCAGTCCATCGCCTGGTTCTACGCCGCCAGCACCGGCCAGATCTCCATCCGCAGGGGCTTCAAGGGCCCCTGCGGGGTGATCGCCTCCGACGAGGCCGGCGGTCTCGACGCCGTGGCGCACGCGGCGCGGGCCGTGCGGCGCGGCACCGACGTGATGGTGACCGGCGCGACCGAGGCGCCGCTGGCCCCCTACTCGGTGGTCTGCCAGCTCGGCTACCCGGAGCTGAGCACCGTGGCCGACCCGGAGCGCGCCTACCGTCCCTTCACCTCGGCGGCCTGCGGGTTCGTGCCCGCCGAGGGCGGCGCGATGCTGGTCGTGGAGGCCGAGGACACGGCCCGGAAACGCGGCGCGCCCGTCCGGGCCCACCTGGCGGGCCACGCGGCGACGTTCACCGGCGCCTCCCGCTGGGAGGAGTCCCGGGCGGGCCTCGCCGAGGCGATCCGGGGCGCACTCGCGGAGGCCGGCTGCGCCCCCGAGGAGGTCGACGTGGTCTTCGCCGACGCCCTCGGCACTCCGGCGGCGGACCGGGCCGAGGCACTGGCGATCACGGACGCCCTCGGCGCGCACGGCACCCGGGTCCCCGTCACGGCGCCGAAGACCGCCGTCGGCCGGGGCAACGGCGCGGCGGCCGTGCTGGACGTGGCGGCGGCGGTGCTCGCGATGGAGCACGGCGTCATCCCGCCCACCCCGAACGTCTTCGACGTCTGCCACGACCTCGACCTCGTCACCGCCCGCGCCCGCGCCGCCGAGCCGCGCACGGCTCTGGTCCTCAGCCGGGGCCTCATGGGGTCGAACGCGGCGCTGGTGCTGCGACTCGGCCCCGGCGACACCACCTGACCGTCCCCCGTCCCTCCCGACGCACCACCTCGCACCGACGCACCACCTCTGCACCAAGGAGAACCGCATGAGTGACCGCATCACCGTGGAAGAACTGTCCGAGCTGATGAAGAAGGCCGCCGGGGTCACCGTCACCCCGGAGGAGCTGCGCCAGCGCTACGAGTCCGGCTTCGACGCCCTCGGCATCGACTCGCTCGGTCTGCTCGGCATCGTCGGCGAGCTGGAGAACCGGTACGGCACGCCGATGCCGCCGGACGCGGAGAAGGCGAAGAGCCCGAGGCAGTTCCTCGACCAGGTCAACAGCGCGCTGATGGCGGGAGCCTGAGATGGCCGGACACACGCACAACGAGATCACCATCGCCGCGCCCGTCGACCTGGTCTGGGACATGACCAACGACGTCGCGAACTGGCCCCGGCTGTTCAGCGAGTACGCCAGCGCCGAGATCCTCTCCGAGGAGGGGAACCGGGTGACGTTCCGGCTGACCATGCACCCCGACGAGAACGGCAAGGTCTGGAGCTGGGTCTCGGAGCGGGAGACGGACCGCGAGACGCTCACCGTGGAGGCCCGCCGCGTCGAGACCGGCCCCTTCGCCTACATGAACATCCTCTGGGAGTACGAGAAGGTCCCGGGCGGCACCCGCATGGCGTGGACGCAGGACTTCTCGATGAAGCCGGACGCGCCGGTCGACGACGACTGGATGACCGACAACATCAACCGCAACTCCAAGGTCCAGATGGCCCTGATCCGGGACCGCATCGAGAAGGCCGCCGCCGAACGGGGCGCCGCGCCGGGCCTGACCGACTGAGACGGCCGAACCCGACCCCCGTATTCGGACGGAGAACGACACCCATGCACCAATCCCTGATCGTCGCCCGGATGGCCCCGGGCGCCGCCCCGGACATCGCCAAGATCTTCGAGGAGTCCGACCGGGGGGAGCTGCCGCACCTCATCGGGGTCTCCCGGCGCAGCCTCTTCCAGTTCGACGACGTGTACATCCACCTCGTCGAGTCCGAGCGGGACCCCACGCCCACCATCACGAAGATGGCCGGGCATCCCGAGTTCCGGGCCATCAGCGAACGGCTGTCGGCGTACGTCAGCGCGTACGACCCGGCGACCTGGCGCTCGCCGAAGGACGCGATGGCGAACTGCTTCTACCGCTGGGAGCGGGACGACCGCTCCTGAACGCGCCGACAGGCCGCCGGGCACGCGCGTCGCGCGTGCCCGGCGGCCTGTCGTCACGGTGCGGGTCAGCCGGGGACGTGGCAGTCGAACGCGTGCAGGTAGGCGTTGACCGGCCGTACGTCGTCGATGACCAGCCCCGCGGCCGTCAGCCGGGAGGTCATGCTCTCGGTGGTGTGCTTGGCCCCGCCGACGTTGAGGAGGAGCAGCAGGTCCATGGCGGTGCTGAACCGCATCGACGGCGAGTCGTCGACGAGGTTCTCGATGACGACGACCCGGGTGCCGGGGCCGCCCGCCCCGATGACGTTGCGCAGCAGCCGGGCGGTGCTGTCGTCGTCCCACTCCAGGATGTTCTTGATGACGTACACGTCGGCCCGGACCGGGACGGCCTCGCGGCAGTCGCCTGGGACGACGCGGGTGCGGTCCGCGAGCGCGCCGCCCGGTCGCAGCCGGGGGTCGGCGTTGTCCACCACCCGCGGCAGGTCGAGCAGGGTGCCGTGCAGGTCGGGGTGCTTCTCCAGGAGGCTCGCCACGACGTGGCCCTGCCCGCCGCCGATGTCGGCGACGGACGAACTCCCCGACAGGTCGAGGAAGTCGGCGACGTCCCGCGCGGACTGCGTGCTGGAGGTCGTCATGGCCCGGTTGAAGACGTCGGCCGACTCCGGGGCGTCCTCGTTCAGGTAGACGAAGAACTCCTTGCCGTACAGGTCCTCGACGACGTTGCGGCCGGAGCGCACCGCCTCGTCGAGCTTCGGCCAGGCGTCCCAGGTCCACGGTTCGGTGCACCACAGGGCGATGGCGCGCAGGCTGTGCGGGTCGTCCTCGCGCAGCAGCCGGGACATGTCGGTGTGCGCGAACGTCCCGTCGGGCCTTTCGGTGAACACGCCGTGGCAGGACAGGGCCCGCAACAGCCGCCGCAGCGGCTTCGGTTGGGCCTTCACCGCGGCCGCGAGGTCCTCCGCGGACAGCGGGGTGTCGCCGAGGGCGTCGGCGACGCCCAGTCGGGCGGCGGCGCGCAGGGCGCCGGCGACCGCCGCGCCGAAGACGAGTTCCCTGAACCGCATGGGTGGCGGCGGGGCGGCCTGGGGCCCCTGGGCGGACGTGTGGACGGCCTGGGTCCGCGTGGTGCGGGCGGTGGGTGACGGCTCCCCCGCCGGTCTGGTCTGAGCGGTCGTCATACGACGCCCTCCTTGTTCGCGTTCATGGACGACCCCGGCCCGGTCAGCACAGTCCGGCGGGCTTGGACGCCGCGCAGGTGTTGCCGGAGAAGGTGTTGCCCTTGCCGGCGGTGTCCGTGTTGACGATGTCTGCCGGGGCGTTGTTCTCCAGGACGTTCTCGGTGATCCGGTTCCGCTCGCTGGTGGTGCCCACGAAGCTCTTCCACACGACGATGCCGCCCGACAGCGGGGAGGCGCCGGCGTTGCCGGTGATCCGGTTCCGGGTGACCAGGGTGTCCTCGGCGCCGGTCAGCACGATGCCGGTGCCCTGGAGGGCGTCCAGTCGCGCGGTCTTCGGACAGGACTTGTTGTTGCGGTCGATGAGGTTGTCCCGCACGGTCAGGGCGCCGGCCCTCGGCTTGTTCTCGTCGCCGACGACGAAGACGCCCGCGCAGTTGCCGGTGACGTGGTTGTCCGCGACGGTGAGGTTGCGCAGCCGCCGGACGGTGAGGCCGATCCGGTTGCCCTCCAGGCGGTTGTGGGCGACGACGATGCCGCCGCTGTCCGTGGCGCCCTGCTCGGCCTTGACGGTGTTCGCGAGGAACAGTCCGGCGTCGCCGTTGTCGCGGGCGGTGTTCTTGCGGAACACGCCGCGCACCGAGCGTTCCTGGGCGATGCCCCACACACCGTTCTTGACGGCGGTCACGTGCCGCACGGTGAGCCGGTCGGTGTCCTGCGCGAAGACCCCGGAGCCGGTGAAGCCGGTCACGGTCAGGTTGGCGACGGTGACGTCCTCGACCTTGTGGTCCTTCGTTCCGATCACACAGATGCCGTTGCCGGCGTCACCGCACCCGTCGGCGGCCTTCGTCACGGCCGGTTCGACGACGGTGCGGGGGCCCATGCCGCGCAGGGTGATGCCGTGGGTGCCGATCCGGACGCTCTCGCGGTAGGTGCCGGAGGCCACGAGCACCGTGTCGCCGGGCGCGGCCGCGTCGACCGCCTGCTGGATGGACTCGCCGGGGAAGACCACGTGGGTCGGGTGGTGGGCGACGGCCTGCGGGGCGGCCCCGAGCCCCACCCCGATGACCGCCGCGACGCACGCCAGATAGCCAATATGCCATTTCGTCATATTCCGCAAGATATGACCATGCACCGCCCAAACCGGCCCGATGGTCCATCCGACGGCGTGTCCCCGCGCCGGCCGTCATCGACCGTCATGGACCGTCATTGATCGTCGGCGCCGAGGCGCCGTCGGTCCTCCTCGTCCCACTTGCGGGTGTCGCGCGGCTCGACGTACGGCTCCTCCTGGGGCGGATGGCCGCCCGCCAGGGCCCGCTGACGCGCCAGTTCGGCGTCGAACTCCAGGCCGAGCAGGATCGCCAGATTGGTGATCCACAGCCACACCAGGAAGATGATCACGCCCGCGATGGCGCCGTAGGTCCTGTTGTACGAGCCGAAGTTGGCCACGTAGAACGCGAAGCCGGCCGAGGCGACCATCCAGATCAGCAGGGCGAGCAGACTGCCCGGGGTGATCCAGCGGAAGCCGCGGACCTTGGCGTTCGGGGTGGCCCAGTACAGGACCGCGATCATGATCGTGACCAGCAGGACCAGCACCGGCCACTTCGCGATCGACCACACGGTGAGCGCCGTGTCCCCGACCCCGAGCGCGGTGCCGACCTCCTTGGCGAGGGCTCCGGTGAACACCACGATCAGGGCGCTGATCACGGCCATCACCATCAGCACCACCGTCACCCCGACCCGGACCGGCAGCACCTTCCACACCGGACGGCCCTCGGGGACGTCGTACACCGCGTTCGCGCTCCTGATGAACGCGGCGACATAGCCGGAGGCCGACCACACCGCCAGCGCCAGACCCACGATCGCCATGATCGAGCCGAGCCCGGCGTTCCCCTGCATCTGCTGGACGGCGTTGGTGAGCACGTCCCGCGCGGCGCCGGGGGCGAGCTGCTGGATGTTGTCCAGCACCTGCTGCGTCGCCGAGCGCCCGACGATCCCCAGCAGGGAGACGAGCGCCAGCAGAGCCGGGAACAGGGCGAGGATCCCGTAGTAGGTCAGCGCCGCCGCCCGGTCGGTCAGCTCGTCCTTCTTGAACTCCTTCACGGTGCCCTTCAGCACCGCCCACCAGGAGCGTTTCGGCAGATCGGCGGGGCTGTCCGGCGCCCGCCGCTCCACCTCCTCGTCCGGCCCGGCCGTCGGCGCCGCCCGCGCGGCCCCGCTCTCGTCGCCGCGCCCGGCCTCCTCGTGGCGGTCGGCCGTCTCGCCGCGCTCGACCTCCTCGTCGCGCGCGAACCGGTCGTCGCGCTCGACCTGGTCGGTGTGCCCGCCGTAGCCGGGGTGCCCACCGTGCTTTCCGTGCCCACTGTGCCGTTTCAGCGTTCGCATCATGCCGTGCGGGTAACCGACCGGGCACGGCTTATACGTGCACATTCACGGCAAATAGTTCAGCGCGGGGGCGCCGGGCGGTCGTAGACGTGGTCCGGGGTGACGACCTCCGTGATCGCGCGGGCGACCAGCGAGGACGGCTCCTGGCCCTCGTACGTCACGTCGGTGTTGAGCAGCACCACCAGGGTGGCCTTCCGCTCCGGCAGGTACACGGTCACGCTCTGGTAGCCGGGGATGGAGCCGTTGTGCCCGATCCAGCCGCCGCTCTCGAAGATGCCGAGGCCGTAGTCGGTGCCGGGGAAGCCGGTCGGCAGCGTCTTCAGCCGTTCGCGCTGGGTCCGCGGGCTGAGCAGGGTCCCGGTGGCGACGACCTCGGCCCACCGGCGCAGATCGCGCAGCTCCGAGATCATCGCGCCGGCCGCCCAGGCCCAGCTGGGGTTCCAGTCCGTGGCGTCCTCGATCTCACCGCTGAGCGTCTGGTTGGTGTAGCCGCGCGCGTGCGGCTCCGGGAACCCGGGGCCCTCGGCGAACAGCGTGCGGCGCAGCCCGGCCGGGCGGATCACCCGTTCGCGGAGGTAGTCGGCGAAGCGCTTGCCACTGACCTTCTCCACCACCAGGCCGAGCAGGACGAAGTTGGTGTTGGAGTACTGGAACCGCTCACCCGGCGCGAAGGTGTTCGGCTTCCGGAAGGCGTACGCGAGCAGCTCCCGGGGCGTGAAGAAGCGGCTCGGGTCGCTCAACAGGGCGTGGACGAAGTCCGGGTCGGCGCTGTACGGGAAGAGGCCGCTGCGCATCTGCGCGAGATGACGCACCGTGATCCGATGGCCGTTCGGCACGCCCCGGACGTAGCGGGAGATCGGGTCGTCCAGGCGGACCCGGCGGTCGTCGACGAGCTGGAGCAGCGCGGTGGCCGTGAAGGTCTTCGTCTCGCTGCCGATCCGCATGAACAGGTCGGTGGTCATCGGCCGGCGGGTGACGATGTCGGCGACCCCCGTCGACCGGACGTAGCACCCCTGGCCCGGCAGCCACAGGCCGACGGTGACCCCCGGGATGCCGGCCTCCTGGCGGACGCCCTCGACGGCTTGGTCCATACGGGCGGTCAGTTCGGGGCCGAGACCGCCGCGCGGACAGTCGTTCTTGTCGTACCGGTCCTTGTCGTACCGGCCTTTGTCGTACCGGTCTTCGTCATACCGGTCGGCCGCGGCGTGCACGGCTGTCGCGGGGGCCATCGCCATCGGGGCCAGCACGGACGCCACCAGCAGCGCGGCGGCGAACAGGCGGCGGAAGGGGGTGCGTCGCATGTCGGGGCGCCTTCTCGGGAGCGGGGTCTCGAAGGGGCAAGCGTCACCGTCCGAGCCTTGGGCAAAGGTCTCTGCCTCGTACACGCTCCGCGAGTCCACTCGTTCGGAGCCGGACGGGATTCACCGTTTCACCGGCCGTCCACCGCGGTTCGCTCCTCGCGGAAATCACCGCCGATCGCTATTCTCCCGAATGCCAAAAATCAGGCTCGGCCTCCCTCGTGCCGGTCGGAAAAGCGGATCCCTCATGGAGCAGGATTCAAAATGAGAACCGATTATGATTCGGTGGATCAAAACCCTGACGGGGTTCAGCAGATCGACACACAGCCCATCTGGCTCCCCGGCCCGCGGGCCTCTTCGGACGTGTGGGACCCGGACGCCGAGCTGATCCAGATGGCCTACGCGACACACGGCCTGATTCCCGAACCGACCCTGCCGGAGGTCCGTGACCTGCCGCGCCGCCCGGTCAGCCGCCGCCGACCCCGCCCGGGGGCCCACTTCTTCGCCAGGAACCCGCGGATCGTCCCCGTCGCGTTCTTAATTACGACTATCGCCGTGTGCGCACTGACCATGCTTTATTGGTCCGTCTCCTATTCATACATTCAGCTGCGCGACATCGCGCTGCTGGTGGTGTCGGAGCATCTCGCGCGCTGGTGGCCGCTGACCGTGTACGGGCCGTGGCTTCTGGCGGGTCTTTCCATTGTCCGGGCGGCGGTGCAGCAGCGCACCGCCCGGCGGTCCTGGGCGGTGATGCTGCTCTCGTCCGGCACGGCGGTGGCCCTGTGCATCGGCCAGTCCCCGAGTTCCCTGCTGGCCATGGTGATCGTCGGGATTCCCCCGATCACCGCGCTGGTGTGTTTCCGTGAACTCGTCGGCCAGTTCTCGTCCGGGCCCGGCCCCCGGCACGCCGCCGACGCCCTCGGCGGCCCCAAGCAGGGCAGGCGGTAGGACCGGCCACGCACGTCAGCCGAGGGTCTGTTCCGTCCAGATCGTCTTGCCCGTGGAGGTGGGGCGGGTGCCCCAGCGCTGGGTGAGCTGGGCGACCAGGAGCAGACCCCGGCCGCCTTCGTCGTAGCTGCGGGCGCGGCGCATGTGGGGCGCCGTGCTGCTGGCGTCCGAGACCTCGCAGATGAGGCTCTCGTCGTGGATGAGCCGCAGCCGGACGGGCGGCTCGGCGTGCCGGATGGCATTGGTGACCAGCTCGCTGACGACCAGCTCGGTGACGAAGGCCGATTCGTTCAGACCCCAGGCCTCCAGGCGGCCGAGCGCGTTCTTGCGGGCCTCGGCCACGGCGGAGGGGTCGGCGGTCACGTCCCAGGTGGCGACCCGGCCGGGGTCGAGGGCGCGGGGGCGGGCGAGGAGCAGGGCCACGTCGTCGGTGGGCCGCTCGGGCAGTACGGAGCCCAGGACCCGGTCGCACAGCGCGTCCAGGGAGATGCCGGCGGGGGCGGCGAGGGCCTGGCACAGGCGGGTGATGCCGTCGTCGATGTCGAGGCGGGCGCCGTCGTCCTCGGCGCTGCGGGATCCGATCAGGCCGTCGGTGTAGAGGGCGAGCAGGGCGCCCTCGGGCAGCTCGGTCTCCAGCGACTCGAAGGGCAGACCGCCCAGCCCCAGCGGGGGCCCCGCCGGGAGGTCGAGCAGTTCGGCGGTGCCGTCCGGGCCCACCACGACCGGCGGCGGATGCCCGGCCCGCGCGAGCGTGCAGCGCCGCGACACGGGGTCGTACACGACGTACAGGCACGTCGCCCCGACGATTCCGGTGGTCATGCCGGTGGTCACGCCCGTCGTGCCGCCCCCGGTGCCCCGGCCCCGCCCGCGGTCGGTCCCCTCGGCGGACCGTTCCGCGGCCTCCGCCTCGGTGGCCAGGCGGGCCACCAGGTCGTCGAGGTGGGTGAGGAGTTCGTCGGGGGGCAGGTCGATGTCGGCGAGGGTGCGGACGGCGGTGCGCAGCCGGCCCATGGTCGCGGAGGCATGGATGCCGTGGCCGACGACGTCGCCGACGACCAGCGCCACCCTGGCCCCGGAGAGCGGGATCACGTCGAACCAGTCGCCGCCCACCCCGGCGCGGGCGCCGGCCGGGAGGTAGCGGGAGGCCACCTCGGCCCCCGCCTGCTCGGGCAGGCTCTGCGGCAGCAGGCTGCGCTGGAGGGTGACGGCGGTGCCGCGTTCGCGCGTGTAGCGCAGCGCGTTGTCGATGCTGACCGCCGCCCGGGCCGCCAGTTCCTCGGCGAGGACGAGGTCGTCCTGCTCGAAGGGGTCGGGGTGGCGGTGGCGGGCGAAGACGGCGACGCCCAGGGTGGTGCCGCGTGCGGAGAGCGGCACGGTCATCGCCGAGTGGAACCCGAAGTCGCGGATGGTGGCGGCCCGCCGCGGGTCCTGGGCCACCCAGTCGGCGATCGCGGGCTCGGTCACCTGGAACAGCACGGCGCGCCCCGACCGCAGGCTCTCCACCGGCGGCGACCCGTCCGGGTACTCGTCGACCTCGCCGGGCGCGACGACCGCCTCGGGCGTCCCCGGGTGGACGGACCGGTGGGCGACCCGGCGCAGGGCGAGGGCGCGGCCCGCCGCCGGCAGCCGTGAGGTGGGGCCGTACTCCCCCGCCGCCGTGAAGACGGGGGAGGTGCCGTCGTCGAGGGAGGCCAGCAGGTCGACGCTGATGAAGTCGGCAAGGTCGGGGACCGCGATGTCGGCCAGTTCCTGGGCCGTCCGCGTCACGTCGAGGGTGCTGCCGATGCGCCGGCCCGCCTCGGCGATCAGCTGGAGGCGTTTGCGGGCCCAGTACTGCTCGGTCATGTCGTGCCCGGTGGTCGCCACGCCGAGGACGCGGCCGTTCTCGTCCTGCAGCCGGTAGAGGTCGACCGACCAGGCGTGCTCACGGGTCTCCCCGGGGGCCTGCGCGTGGTTCTCCATGTGCTGCGGTTCACCCGTGTCCAGGGCCAGCCGCATCAGCCGCTCGACCTCCCCGATGGCGGGGTCGTCCACGGCCTCCGACATGCGCAGCCCGCGCAGGTCCTCCTCGCTCAGGCCGAGCGCTTCGCGCGAGCCCCGGTTGGACGCGCGGAACCGCAGGTCCGTGTCGTGCACCGAGGTCGAGCAGCACGGGGAGTCGAGGAGGCCGTGCAGCGTGAGCGCGTCGTCGCCGTGGCGGGGCCGGGTCCCCGTCAGGGCGGAGACCAGGAACCAGTCGCGGACCCCGCCGTACGACGTGCGGTGGTGCGCCAGGACCTTGACCTCCAGACGGCGGCCGTCGCGGTGCCTGAGGACGAGGGTGCCGTGCCAGCGTGGCAGGTCGGCGAAGTGCGGGAGGACGTCCGCCGGGAGCTCCTCGGCGAGCAGGGAGGCCGCGGGCAGGCCCAGGATCTGCGTCGGGGTGTAGCCGAGGAGGTGTTCGGCGCCGGCGCTCCAGCCGGTGACGGTGCCCTGTTCGTCGACGGTGGCCCGTGCGGTGAGCGCCTCACCCGCGGTGTCCGGGCCGGGGCCCGCTCCCGATGTGTCGACGCCCCGCCGTTCCATGTCCGCTCATCTCGCTCTCACCCGGGATCCGCACCCGGCGAGGCCGTTCTCCACCCAGCCCCGCACCTCTACCTTGGATATGTCCCACTCCATCCTTTTCACACTATTTCGTGACCGTCGAGTGAGCATCGGCAGCTCCACGTCGCGCGGTCAGCGGCGGCGCAGGGACGGGTCGAGCAGCGAGGGCGGCGCGTCGTGCTTCTCGTGCGGGGCCAGGTCGGTACCGGGGGCGACGACGGCGTCGACCGCGTCGAGCACGTCGGCGGAGAGGACCGTGTCGGCGGCGGCGAGCTGCGCGCGCAGGTGCTCCGGGGTGCGGGGGCCGATGAGCGCGGCGGTCACGGCCGGGTGGGCGGTCACGAACCCGAGGGCGAGCTGGATCAGGGTCAGGCCGGCCTCCTCGGCGACCACGGCGAGCTGTTCCACGGCGGCGAGCCGGGCCCGGTTGTACGGGAGCGCCATGTCGAAGCGGTCCGGCATGAACGCGGAACGGCTCGTGGCGACGGCCCGGCCCTCGCGGACCGCACCCGACAGCCAGCCCGAGGCCAGCGGACTCCACACCAGGACGCCGAGCCCGTACTCCTCGGCCACGGGCAGGATGTGGGCCTCGACGCCCCGCTGGAGGAGGGAGTAGCTGGGCTGCTCGGTGACGTAGCGGCCGAGGCGGTGCTCGCGGGCGGACCACTGGGCCTGGACGATGCGGTGGGCGGGGAAGGTGGAGGAGCCGAAGTAGCGGATCTTCCCCGCGCGTCGCAGGTCGGTGAGGGTGGACAGGGTCTCCTCGTCGTCGGTGGCCGGGTCCCAGCGGTGGAGCTGGTAGAGGTCGACGTGGTCGACGCCGAGCCGGCGCAGGCTGTCGTCGAGCGCGGTGACCAGCCAACGGCGTGAACCGCCCCGGTGGTTGAGCTCCTCGCCCATCGGCATGCCCGCCTTGGTGGCCAGCACGATGTCGTCGCGGCGGCCGGCGATGGCCTTGCCGACCATCTCCTCCGACTCCCCGTCGCCGTACATGTCGGCCGTGTCGACGAGGTTGACCCCCGCCTCCAGGGCGGCATCGACGAGGGCGGTGGCCTCGTCCTGCGTGGTGCGCCCGATCCGGCCGAAGTTCATCGCGCCGAGCGCGAGCGAGCTGACCCGGACACCGGTGCGGCCCAGGGTGCGGTACTGCATGGCTGTGTCTCCTTCGCGCGTTCCGACAACAAACGGGACGCCGTCCCGTTTCTGTGGTCGACGATACGGAACGCTGTCCCGTTTAACAAGCCCGGTAGATTTGGCACGTCAGACGGCGAAGGAGGCGAAGTGACGGACGGCAGCGGGGACGTCGAGGGCGGCACCCGGCAAGGACGGCGGGCCGCCAGACCCCAGCGGGCCGACGCCCGGCGCAACCAGGAGACGCTGCTCGACGCGGCCGCCGCCGCGTTCGTCGAGGCGGGCGTCGACGCGCCGGTGCGCGACATCGCGGCCAGGGCAGGCGTCGGCACGGCCACGATCTACCGCCACTTCCCCACCCGCGCGGACCTCGTCGTCGCCGTCTACCGGCACCAGGTGGAGGCCTGCGCCGAGGCCGGACCAGCGCTACTGGCGGCCGGGCCCACGCCGTACGCCGCCCTGAGCCACTGGATCGACCTCTTCGTGCAGTTCCTGGTCACCAAGCACGGCCTCGCCGCCGCGCTGCACTCCGACGAGGCCGGGTTCCAGACCCTGCACGCCCATTTCCTCGACCGGCTCGTCCCCGTCTGCGCCCAACTGCTCGACGCCGCCGCGAAGTCCGGGGAGATCCGGTCCGACCTCACGGCCCTCGAACTCATGCGGGGCGTCGGCAACCTGTGCATCGGCGCCGAGAACGATCCCGACTACGACGCCGGCCGCCTGGTCGCCGTCCTCGTGGCGGGCCTGCGGCGAGCGGACTGACGCCGGCGCGGGACGGGCGTCCGCGCCGGAGTCGCGCTCGACCCCGGGGCGGACGCCCACTCGTCGACGGCGCCCGAGCGAGCAGACCGCTTTCGCGTGTCCGGTCGGCCGGACGCGCACGGAACGTCGTACGTACCCGAACAATCTGTGGCCCTACACGTGTCACTCCCTTGCCAGCCAGGCGTGTTGGGGCAAACATGGGGCAGCTCGTTTGAGCCGAAACCAAACTCTTCCCCTTCGCCCGACAGGTGAACCATGTCCACAAGTGCGCCCAGAACCCGGCACGCGGCCGGCGACGGCTACGCGTCCACCGGCTCCCTCAAACAGAACGCGCTCGGCGTCCTGGGCATCCTCTTCTTCGTGCTCTCCGCACAGGCACCGCTGACCGGTGTCGCCGGAGCGGCCCCGGTGGCGATAGCCATCGGCAACGGCCCGGGCGTCCCCGCGATGTACCTCGTCGCCGGTGTGGTCGTCCTGCTCTTCTCCGTCGGCTACGTCGCGATGGGCCGCCACGTCGTCGACGCGGGCGCCTTCTACTCGTACGTCGGCAAGGGCCTCGGCGGTACGGCCGCCGCCGGCAGCGCGGGGGTGGCGCTGCTCGCGTACCACGCCATCCAGGCCGCGGTGTACGGGCTGTTCGGCGCCGTGATGAACGGGCTGGCCCTGCAGTACCTGGAGACGGACATCCCCTGGTGGCTCTTCGCGCTCGCCACGATGATGATCGTGCAGGTGCTCGGCGCCACCGGCGTCGACGTGGGCGCCAAGGTGCTCGCCGTGTTCGTGCTCGCCGAGATCAGTCTGCTGCTGGTCTTCGGCGTGGTGATGCTCCTCAAGGGCGGCGGCCCCGAGGGACTGGCCCCCGGCTCCTCCTTCTCCCTCTCTGCGGCGCTCGACGGCGCGCCCGGGGTAGCGCTGATGTTCGCCGTCGCGTCGATGTTCGGCTTCGAGGCGACCGCGATCTACGGCGAGGAGGCGCGCGAGCCGCACCGCACCGTGCCCCGGGCCACCTACCTCGCGGTCGTCCTCGTCACCGCGTTCTTCGCCTTCACGTCCTGGATGCTGATCTCCGCGCACGGCCCCTCCTCCAGCGCGGCCGCCGCGGGCAAGGCGCTGGAGGCCGGGGACGGGGCCGGTTTCGTCGCCGCGCCGGTCGCCGCCGAACTCGGCGCGTGGGCGGGCGACGCGCTGCCGATCCTGCTGGCCACCTCGCTCTTCGCCAGCATCCTGGCGTTCCACAACTCCGCCAACCGCTACCTCTTCTCGCTCGGCCGGGAGGGGCTGCTGCCGCGCGCGCTGAGTTCGCTCAACGGCCGCCAGTCGCCGTGGCTCGCGGGTGTCGCGCAGACCGGTGTCGCCGCGCTGCTCGTCTTCCCCTTCGCGCTGGCCGGCAAGGACCCCGTCCTCACCCTGTTCTCCTGGCTCAGCGGTCTCGCCGTCCTGGCGATCATGCTCCTGTACCTGCTGACCTCGGTGTCGGTCATCGTGTACTTCCGCCAGGAGCGGTCCGGCGACACGCGGCTCTGGAACACGCTGATCGCCCCCGCGCTCGGCGCGGGCGGCATCGCCGCCGCGATCTGGCTGATCATCGCCAACTTCACGACCCTCATCGGCGGCGACACCACGACGGCGGTGTGGCTGGCCCTGGCGGTACCGGGGGCGCTGCTGGCGGGCATGGCGATGCCGCGGCTCGCACGAACGCCGAGAGGTAGGTAGGTAGGCAAGCAGGCAGGGGCGGCTCGGGTGCGTTGTCGGGTGCGGGTGCGTGGGGGCTGGTCGCGCAGTTCCCCGCGCCCCTAAAAGACCAGGCCCTGCGGGCCTGAAAGACCACGGCCCTGCGGGCCTGAAAAGCGCGGGGCGCAGCCCCGGCTTTTCAGGGGCGCGGGGAACTGCGCGAGAAGCCCCACCGGAGCCGCACCCGCCGACGCACCCACACCCCCCACCCCGCCAAGCGCACGGTCACCCCACCGCCCGCTGCTGCCACGCTCCGAACGTCGCCACCGGATCCCCACTCTCCAGGGCCCACGGATACGCCGTCACCAGCCCCCCGATCGCCCGGAACACCTCCCCCGCCTCCCCGGCCCGCTTCGCCTGCACCAACGCGTACGCCAGCAGGTTGAGATCGGCGACGGCCGCCGCATGGGTCAGATACCCCGCCCGCGGCCAGTCGGCCGTCGCCCGGTCCAGCGCGGCCACCGCGTTCGGCCGGCTCCACAGGTGGACGGCGGTGAGGGCCTCCAGACCACCCTGGTCGAGGGTGCCCAGGTACAGGTCGATCAGCGCGGCGATCTCCAGCCCCGCAGTCGGGGCCGTGGGCGCCGTCCCCGCCCGCACCCGGTCCAGGAAGTCGACCGTCTGCGCGTGCGAACCGCACTCCCACGGCGAGAGGTAGCCGAGCATCTGGAAGTGCGCCTCGCGGTGCCAGGGATCACGCCGGACGATCTCGTCCCAGAGCGGGAAGACCTCCTGCTGCGGCCGGCGCCACAACCGCAGCAGACCGAGGCGCACCACCCAAGGCGTGGGGTCCTCCGGCCGCAGCGCGGCGGCCTGCTCGCACGCGTCGAGCGCCTCCCGGGTCTCCCCCGGCACCGGCTGCTCCTCGTACCGCGCCCGCAGCAGGACACCCCACGCGAACAGCAGCCGCGCGTCCGGATCCTGTGCCTGCTCCTCCGCCCAGGAACGCTGCAGGGCGGGGGACGTCGACTCGGCGAGGACGCTCAGCCGGTGGGCCCTGCGGTCCCAGTCGCGGCCGGTGTCGCGCAGCAGTTGCTCGATCATGGCCACCGCGAGACTGCGGCCGCCCGAACTGCCCCTCTCGACCAGACGTTTGCGCACCTTGCCCAGGTCCGTGTCGTCGAGCTCGGGGGCGATTCTGATCGTGCCGCGTCGGCGACCGAGGAGAGCCATGGCCGGAGAGTAACGAATTTTGGTCGCACAGTGATGATGAGAGATGGACGTATGCCGATCCGATATCCCGACCGGCCACTGCGCTCCTCGGCACGACGCTGCCGGTGCTACGGAGGCGTTCGACGACACGGACCCAAACTGACCCGTGTGTCCCCCTGCGCGCTCTCCACAGCTGTGCTACCTTGACATGAAGTGGCAGTTTTGGTTACCAGAGGCTTCTGAGTGCTCTTCGACCTTCCGTCGACGAGCACTCTTTGTTGTTTCTCGGGGCTTTCCGGGACTTACTTCCCGTCGGGTCGAACCGTTGCTGCGACACCGGGTCCGCAAAGTGTGGGCTCCGGGCACTGCATCAAGGGAGTTTCAGCATGGCATCCGGCACCGTGAAGTGGTTCAACTCGGAAAAGGGCTTCGGCTTCATCGAGCAGGAGGGTGGCGGCCCCGACGTCTTCGCCCACTACTCGAACATCGCCACCTCCGGCTTCCGTGAGCTGCAGGAAGGCCAGAAGGTGACCTTCGACGTCACGCAGGGCCAGAAGGGCCCCCAGGCCGAGAACATCGTTCCCGCCTGACGCTGACGCGTAACGCATGAGCCGGGGCCCGCGCCCGAAAGGGTGCGGGCCCCGGCTCGTGTGCGACAGGCGCCGCCGCATCGAGGAAGGTCCCCATGAACCGCACGGCTCGTACGAACAGCACCAGCTCCTCCCGGTCCCGCACGGAGGGCTCCGCCCGCACCGGCGCGACCCGGGGCAACCGCGCACGCTCGCAGGGCGCGGGGGCGGGTGACCAGGGGGCTCCTTCCCGTACGGCCGGAGCCGGATCGGGCCGCGGGGACACCGCGAAGAACACCGCCGGCCGTGGGGACACCGCCAAGAACACCCAGCGCCAAGGCGCCCAGGGCACGCAGGGCAGGGGCGCCGCGGGCAAGGGCGGCGCGGGCAAGAACGGCTCCGGCAGGGCCGGGGCGGCCAAGGCCGGGCGGGGTCGCCGGAGTGGTGGGCGCGCCGTCGCAGCCGCCGCTGGCGGGGAGTTCGCGCTGCCCGTCACGGTCACACCCGCGTTGCCGGCGGTCGAGACGTTCGGCGAACTGGAGCTGCCCGCGCGGCTGTTGGAGACGCTGCGGACCGAAGGGGTGACCGAGCCGTTCCCCATCCAGGCCGCGACCCTGCCGAACTCCCTGGCCGGCCGTGACGTGCTGGGCCGGGGACGCACCGGCTCCGGCAAGACGCTCGCCTTCGGCCTCGCCCTGCTGGCCCGTACGTCCGGACAGCGCGCCGAGCCCCGGCAGCCGCTGGCCCTCGTCCTCGTCCCCACCCGTGAACTGGCCCAGCAGGTCACCGACGCGCTCACCCCGTACGCCCGCGCGCTGCGGCTGCGGCTCGCCACCGTGGTCGGCGGCATGTCCCTCGGACGGCAGGCGAGCGTGCTGCGCGGCGGTGCCGAGGTGGTCGTCGCGACCCCCGGCCGGCTCAAGGACCTCATAGACCGCGGCGACTGCCGGCTCGACCAGGTCGCGATCACCGTCCTGGACGAGGCCGACCAGATGGCCGACATGGGCTTCATGCCGCAGGTCACCGCGCTGCTCGACCAGGTGCGCCCCGGCGGCCAGCGGCTGCTGTTCTCCGCCACCCTGGACCGCAACGTCGACCGGCTGGTCCGCGACTATCTCCAGGACCCCGTCGTCCACTCCGTCGACCCGTCCGCGGGCGCGGTCACGACGATGGACCACCACGTGCTGCACATCGAGGACGACGACAAACACGCCACCACGACCGAGATCGCGGCCCGTGACGGGCGCGTGATCATGTTCCTGGACAGCAAGCACGCGACGGACCGGCTGGTCAAGAAGCTGCTGGCGGTGGGCGTGCGGGCCGCCGCCCTACACGGCGGCAAGTCGCAGTCGCAGCGCAACCGGGCCCTGAGCCAGTTCAAGGACGGGGACGTGACCACCCTGGTCGCCACGAACGTCGCGGCGCGCGGCATCCACGTCGACGACCTCGACCTCGTCGTCAACGTCGACCCGCCGGGCGACCACAAGGACTATCTGCACCGGGGCGGCCGTACGGCCCGTGCGGGCGAGTCCGGCACCGTCGTCACGCTCGTCCTGCCGCACCAGCGCCGGGACGTCACCCGGCTGATGGCGGTCGCCGGCATCACCCCGACGACCACGACGGTCCGCTCGGGCGGTACCGAACTGAACCGCATCACCGGCGCGCAGGCACCCTCCGGCGTCCCGGTCGTCCTCACCCCTCCGGTCACCCAGCAGCCGCCCGCCCGCCCCTCCTCGGCGTCGTCGCGCGGCCGTCGCGGTCGCCCGTCCCAGGGGCGCCGCCGCGCTCCCGCGAAGGGGAACGGCCGCTGAGCCGGCCGGTACGACAGGACGCATGACGCGGCGCACGACGCGGTCTGGCTCAGGCCAGGGCCTCGAAGTACGCCTTCTGCGCGGGGTAGTAGTCGCCGAAGTCGGGCCGCGGGCCGCCCGTGCGGGCGGCGGTGAGCATGTCCAGGTAGTACTCCCAGCCCGGTCCCGTCTCGCCGAGGTGCTCGGCGGAGGCGAGGTGATGGACCAGCCGGAGTTCGGTGCTGCCGTCGGCCTCGGAGAGCAGCAGCTCCATCGACCAGGACCCGGCCTCGTCCTCCATCGAGACGGCGAGCCGGCGCGGCGGTTCGCAGGCCTCGATCCGCAGGGGGCACCAGGGCGCCGACTCCTCGAACACCAGCTGGACCTCGACCGAGCGGCCGGGCCCGGCCTGACCGCGCCACGGGCCGAACCAGCGGGCGGTGCGCTCCGGCTCGGTGACGCTCGCCCAGACGTCGTCGGCGGAGGCGCGGTAGACGCGGGTGAGGATCAGGTCGTGCCCCGTCGGCGTGGGGACGAGCCGTCCGGTGGGCTCCTGGGTCATGCCGTGTCCTCCTCGGGGTGGCGGGCGGTGTGCGGATCGTGCGCGGGGTCGAACCGGGCGAGCCAGGCGGCGAGGTCACCCAGCCGGGAGCGGACCAGCGAGTAGCGCCGATGGCGTCCGAGCTGCTCGTCCCGGACCAGGCCGCTCTCCCGCAGCACCCGCAGATGGCGGCTGATCGCGGGCCGGCTGATGGTGAACCGGGCGGCGATGTCGCCGGCCGTCAGCGGCGCGTGGTGCAACATCGTCAGGATCTCGCGGCGCACGGGATCGGCGATCGCGTCCGCCACCACGCTCAGTTCATCCGGGTCGTCCTCGTTCACCCCGAAAGCGTAACCGATGGGTTACGCGTTGACGGGTGGGCGCGTCGAGGACGTGGGCCGGTCGCGGAACTCCTACGGGGGTGACGGGCGTTCACAGGGAGACGTGCGGAACGCACGCGGACGACCGGAACGACCGGCACGACACGGGCTGAAGCCGAGGTGGCACGCATGGCGATGTGGGACCGGATCAAGGACCAGGCCAAGGGTCTGCAGCAGCAGGCGCAGGGCGCGCGGGGCGGCAGCGGGCACGGGCAGCCGGGGGCGGGACCCCTGGGTTCCACGGGCGCCACCGGGTCCCACGGGTCCCACGGGTCCCACGGGTCCGGGCGGTCCTCCGGCGGCTCGAAGGCCCAGCTGGTGAGCGCGCTCAAGTCCCAGCTCACCTCCCTGAAGACGGAGCTGAAGAGCGGTGCCTACCGGGACGCCAGCATGGCCATGTGCGCCTTGGTCGCCGCCGCCGACGGGAACGTGGACCCGGCCGAGCGGCAGCACGTGGAGTCGCTGATCCTGAACAACGACGTCCTGCAGAACTTCCCCGCGGACCAGCTGCGGCAGCGTTTCAACCGGCACGTCGACCAGCTCTCCCGCAACTTCCAGCAGGGCAAGGCCGAGGCCCTCACGGAGATCGCCAAGGCCGCGAAGAAGCCGACGGAGGCGCGGGCGGTCGTCCAGACCGGCTTCGTGGTGGCGGGCGCCGACGGGTACATCGCCCAGACCGAGGAGCAGGTCCTCCGCGAGGCCTGCGCCACCCTCGGCCTGTCCCCGCAGGAGTTCGGCCTGTGACACCGGCCGGCCACGCGACGGAAGAGCACCTTCCGCGACGCGGGGCGGTGGGTCAGGGCACTGGGTCGGGGCGGCCGCGTCGGGCGAGGACGCGGCCGCACCAGGCGATGACGGCCGCGTTGGCCAGGCCGCCGAGCAGCACGGCGACGACGGCCATCGCGACCCCGTCCGGCAGGGCGAGCCACACGAAGCCGACCGGCGCCGTCGCCAGGATCGGTATGACCATCGCCATGGACCCGTCCGAGCCGTCACGGGAGCTCGCCGCGAGCGCCCAGACCAGCAGACCGACGCAGAGCGCGAGGTAGACGAGGGCGAGCAGATCGCCGGGGCTGGGGCGGCGGGACGCGGACGGCCGCTGCGGCGCGGGAGGGGTCGGTGCCTCGGTCATGGGGCGGTCCTGGTGGTCTCGGGGTGGCCTCAGAAGTGGGTGCCCGGGGGGTTCGGGCGGGCCAGGCCCAGATCGTAGGCGAGGATCGTGGCCTGGACCCGGTCGCGCAGGCCCAGTTTGCGGAGCACGGCGTTGACGTGGGACTTCACGGTGCCGACGGTGATGCCGAGTTCTGCGGCGATCTCCGCGTTGGTGAGTCCGGTGGCGAGCAGGGAGAGGACGCCCCGCTGGCTGCCGGTGAGGGCGTCGAGGGCGCGCAGGGCGCCGCCGTCCGCCGTGGCCGGCGTCGTACCGGAGGCGTAGTGGCCGATGAGGCGGCGGGTCGCGGACGGGGCGAGCACGCTCTCGCCCGCGGCCACCACCCGGATGCCGGCCAGCAGTTCGCCCGCGTGCACGTCCTTGAGGAGGAAGCCGGAGGCACCGGCGCGCAGAGCGTCGAAGACGTACGCGTCGAGGTCGAAGGTGGTCAGGACGAGGACGCGGGGCGCGTCGTCCCGACCGGTGATGATGCGGGTCGCGGCGATGCCGTCGAGTTGGGGCATCCGTACGTCCATGACGACGACGTCCGGTGCCAACTCCTCGGCGAGCCGCACCGCTTCGGCGCCGTCGGCGGCCTCACCGACGACCGTCATGTCCTCCTCGGCGTCGATCACGGCGGCGAACCCCGCCCGTACGATGCCCTGATCGTCGACGACCAGCACCCTGAGGCTCATCCGTCACTTCCCTCTTCGTCCTCTGTCGCGTCGCCCTGCTGCGGAACCGGTGCCGCGGCGAGCGGCAGCCGGAGGTGGACCGTGTCCGGGCCGCCGGTGGTCAGGGTGCCGCCGAGCGGCGCGACGCGGGCCGTCAGCCGCTCCCGTACGGCGCTGAGCGCGGCGCGCGGCACGCCGGTGGCGGTGAGCGTCAACGTACCGTCGTCGGCGTCGAATTCGAGCATCGCGGGTTGGTCGTCGCCGGCGGCGAGGATCGTTTCGGCGGCGTGGTAGGCGGCCAGGTCGACGGCGGCGGGGAGGCGTTCGGGCACGCGGTCGGTCAGCCGTATCCGGACGTCGCGGCCGGTGGCGCGGGACTGGTGGGCGAGCAGGTCGAGGGCCTGGAGGGTGGGCTGCGGACTGCGGCCGGGGCCCGTGCCGCGTTCGCCGTCGCGGACGGTGTCGAGCAGGGCGCGCATCGCGGCGAGGGCCTCGCGGGCGCGGTCCGCGACCGCGTCGAGGCGGCCGGCCCGGGCCTCCTCGACCATGTCGGCGGTCCGGGACAGCACGGTCGTCTCCAGCCCCGCGGCGATGCGGCGCCGCTCGGCCCACGCGTCCCGCACGGCCTCCTCGGTCCACACGGCGACCCGCTCGTCACGCGCCCCCCGGACCCGCCTCTCCCGCCGCCCACGCACCACCCCGCCCCACACGGCCCCCGCCACCACCAGCGCCGCCCCGGCGCTCACCCCGGCCCCGACCAGCCACCCGGAGACCGCCGTTCCCCGCCCGAGCACGGCGACGACCCCGGCGACGCTGTGCACGAGGACGGCGGCGAGGGGAAACACCACCGACTCGCGTGTGCCGTTCTCCGTGCTGTGGCGGGCCGTTCGGGTCGTGACGGCCGCGCAGGTGGTGATCAGGCTCAGGGCCGGGGGGAGGAGGGGTGGGCCGGTGTAGTGGGTCGTGGTCATGGCCAGGGGCCAGAGGAGGGGGAGGGTCAGGAGGAGGGTGAGGGCGGTGCGGGGCGCGCGCGGGAGCCAGAGCAGCGTGAGGGCCTGGGCCGCGGCGAGCAGGGCGAAGAGGGTGCCGGCGGACGCCTGTTGGGTGGCCGTCGCGGTGTCCGGGCGGATGACCAGCGCCGGGAGCAGGGGCTGTAGGACGAGGCCGGCCGCGGCCACCAGCTGCGCCGCCCGGTAGCCGCGCGGGAGCGCCGCCTCCACCGGCGCGGCCGTCCGGCCGGGCAGCGCCGCCCGGATCTCCCAACCGCCCTCCTCCGTCGGCCCGCTGCTCAGCGTCCCGCCCGCCTCCCGCGCCCGCGAACGCAGGAACCCCTGACCGCGCCCGCCCCCGAGACCCGCCGCGTGCGCCGTCGTCCCGGCGGGCGGCGCCGCGCTCGTGACCACGACGTCCGTGCGGGTGTCGCCGTACCGCACCCGCACCCGGGTGTGCGCGCCCGGCGCGTACCGGGCCACATTGGTCAGGCCCTCGCGCACGATGCCGTACGCCGCGTCCGCGACGGCCCCGTCCGGCAGGGGGTCGATCGCGCAGTCGATCCGCTGGTCGAGGCGGCGGAACCCGGCGACGAGGTCCAGCAGCCGTTCCTCCGGTGACGGCAGATCCTCCCGGGAGGGCGCCGGTGCCCGTACCGCGCCGAGCGCACGGGTGACCTCCTGGCCGGTCTCGACGGCGAACTCCAGTGCCTCCCCGGCCAGTTCGGGCCGCTGGTCGCGCAGTCCGAGCGCGGCCCCCGCCGTGACGACGACGGCAGTCAGATGATGGGCGCTGACATCGTGCAACTCCCTTTCCATACGCCGCCGTTCGACCGCCGGCAGCCGGTGCCGCTCCGACTCGGCCCGCTTCAGCCGCTGCTCGGCCGCCCACCGTGCGCGCCGGGACCGTCGTACGCGGAGGCCGGCGCCGCAGGCGGTGGCGTACAGCAGGGCGGTGAGGACGTGGTCGAGGCCCGCGTGGTCGCCGAGGCCGTGCAGGCTGATCTGCTGCAGGAACTGCCACGCGGCGAGCGCCACGACGCACAACACGGCGGTGAAGGTGTCGCGTTCGGTGGCCACGGTGTAGAGGGTCAGCGCGACGCCCGCCGTGCCGAGCAGGGCCGTCGCGCCGACGGGCAGGGGCCCGGCGCCCAGCGCGCACGCGGCGGCGACCACGACGAGGGCGGCCACCGGGCGGCTGCGGCGCAGCGCCAGCGCGGCCGTGACGACTCCGGCGACCAGGGCCGCCACCAGCAGGTCCGACCCGTTCGGGACGGTCCCGCGCACCAGCGCCGCCCCCGGCCACAGCACGGCCTGGGCGACGATCAGCAGGACCGGGAGCAGCCGGTCGTCATCTGTCCGCATCATGGCGCCACCAGGCTAGGCCGCGGACCCTCCGCCCCGAGTCGGGCTGAAGGCCGAGGTGTTCCTCGTACCTGGGTTATAGGTGACAGCGGTGGGCGGGTTCTGACTCGTCCACAGGGTGTGGACGAGTGGTGGGTGGAGTGACGAGGCCCGCCTCGCGCAGCCGGGCCGGATGCCGGGCCCCCGCGCCCCGAGACACCGCGCCCGGGGGCTGCCTCGGCGCCGCTCCCGGCATGCCGTTGTCAGTGCCGGGGGCTAGTCTCCGGACAACCGACCGTACGCCCGTTTGTCCGTTTCAGGGAGGTTCTCATGGTCTCGCGGCTCAACCCCTACCTCAGTTTCGACGGCGACGCCCGGCAGGCGATGGAGTTCTACAAGGAGGTCTTCGGCGGCGAGCTGACGCTGCACACCTTCGGCAACTTCGGCCAGCCCGACGCCCCGGAGTCCGACAAGATCATGCACGGCATGCTGGAGGCGCCGAACGGCTTCACCCTCATGGGCGCCGACACCCCGCCCGGCATGGAGTACCAGCCCGGCGGCGGCTTCTCCGTCAGCCTCAGCGGTGAGGACGACACCGAGCTGCGCGGCTACTGGGAGAAGCTCTCCGCGGGCGGCACCGTCACCGTCCCGCTCGACAAGCAGATGTGGGGCGATGTCTTCGGCATGTGCACGGACCGCTTCGGCGTCCCGTGGATGGTCAACATCAGCGAGCCCCAGGGCTGACCGCCGACAGTTCGCGGGCTGAGCCCGCTCGCCCGCAGGCGTACGCGCGTGCCGTGACGGCCTTCGTCGAGACGACCGGCACGGCACGCGCATCCGGCTAGCCGAAGCTGACGTTCAGCTTGCCGTCGCCGCCGAAGGACCAGTGCAGTCCGCCGGAGTACGAGGAGCACCGGGACCCGTTCGTCCCGGACCAGAACTGGTTGGAGCTGTCGGAGCTGCCGATGATCCGGTCGTTCGTCCCGCTCCCGCTACGGCACGAGGTGTTGTCGCGGAACACCGACGTACCGCCGTCGAAGTTGAAGTTCCGCTCGGTGTTGTCGATGCTCACGTTGCCGGAGACCGCCATGGTGCCCGGGTTGCTGTTCCACGTGAAACCGTGCTTGCCGTTGTCGTAGGCGATGCTGCGCCGGACGATGTGGTTCACCGCGATGTCGTCGCCGCCGAGCTTGTAGCCGTTGCGGTCGCCGTTGCCGGCCTGTGAGCCGTCGCTGAGTGTGCCGTTCTCGTAGGCGAGGGAGTCCTCGATGGTCACCGGACCGATGGGGCCGGTGTCCGGCTTGGTGTAGAGGTCCCAGCCGTCGTCGATGTTGTTGTGGGCGACGGCGTACCGGAACACGTTCCCGGACCCGGTCGTCAGCTTCGCCGCGAACCCGTCCGCGTCCTCGCCGTCGGAGTCGGCGTTGTCGTGCGACTCGGCGCTCAGGATCAGGTTGTTGGCGGGCCACTCGCTGCTGGGCGAGGTGGAGGCGATCCGGCCGAGCTGGAGCCCGGTGTCACGGTTGAAGCGGGTCACCGTGCGCTCGATGACGTTGTTGCTGCCGCCGACGTAGATGCCGTTGTCCCCGGCCCGCTCGACGACGAGGCCCTTGACGTGCCAGTACGAGGCGTTGAGCTGCAGTCCCCGGTTCGACGAACTCTCGCTCTGCGCCGAGAAGTTGAGGACCGGCGTCTCGCCCGGGTAGGCGGTCAGGGTGGTGCGGGCGGCGGAGGTCCCGGAGCTGCCGACCGGGATCGTGACGGTCGACGCCTGGGCGTAGGTGCCGCCGCGCAGGTAGATCGTCCCGCCCGCCGTGATCCGGCTGATGGCCGAGGTGAGGGTGGTGGGAGCGGAGACGGTGCCGGCCGCGCTGTCGGTCCCGGTCGGCGAGACGTAGAGGGCGGAACTCGACGGCGGCGGGGTGGTGCCGCCGCCGTCGGGCACGTTCGCGTCGAGGTAGTCGATGTTGGGGAGCCCGGTGGCGGACGTCGGGTTGATCCGGATGACGTTGCTGCCCGACGTGACCGGCACCGTCAGCGTCTTGGTGGTCCACGCCGTCCAGGTGCCGGTGCTCTCGAAGGACGTGGTCGCGGCGGTCGTACCGTTCACGGTGACGCTCGCGGCCCGTACGGCCGTGGTGCCGTTGGCGAACCGGACGGACAGGGTCGCCGTGCCCGATGCGGGTGCGGTCACGGTGAACTGCGCGTAGGCGCCTGCGGCGTTGGTGCCGTTGCAGAATCCGCTGCCCGAGTAGCCGGTCCAGTCGGAGTCGATGGTCCCGGTGCAGACGGCCGGTGCCGACTCGGCCTCGTACCGGGTGGTCGCGGCCTGCGCCGCCGTACCGGACAGCGCGACCAGCAGTCCTGCCACCAGGCCTGCGCTCGCCGTCGCCATGACGGGTCTCACGTGCGTCGATTGCATTGTTCGGTCTCCAGGGATGAGATCCAGAATGCGGTCCGAAGTGCATGCAGAAAGCGCTTTCCCTGGAGGGAGTGTCGAGGGGTGAACTGAGCACGTCAATAGAACGCGCAGATTTTTGTTCACATGGATGAACCCTTGCGGGCACGAGCGAGCAGGGTTTCGGTGCTACTTGGGGAGATGCGATCCGAGGAAGTGACTCCTGTCTGAGCATGTGAACGCCCTGTGGTGCGGGCGAGATACCGGTGATATGCGGGCGGTGTGCCTCAGTGGCGGGTGTTGAGGCGGGCGGCCTGGCGGGTGAGGTGGGCGCGTTCGGCGAGGTTGGGGGCCTTGTGGGCGGCCTCGGTGTACAGCCGTGCGGCCGTGGCCAGGTCGCCGTCGCGCTCGTGGAGGTGGGCCGCGACCGCGGTGTGGCGGGGCAGCGAGGCGTCCAGTTCGGCGAGTGCGGCCAGCCCGGCGCGGGGTCCGTCGGCCTCGCCCACGGCGACCGCGCGGTTGAGCCGGACGATCGGGTTGTCGGTCAGAGCCGCCAGCTCGTCGTACCACTCGACGATCTGCACCCAGTCGGTCTCGGCTGCGGTGGGCGCGTCGGCGTGCAGGGCGGCGATGGCGGCCTGGGCCTGGAACTCGCCGAGCCGGTCGCGGGCGAGGGCCGCCTGGAGGATCTCGACGCCCTCGGCGATGAGACGGGTGTCCCACCGGCCGCGGTCCTGCTCGGCGAGCGGCACCAGGCTGCCGTCCGGCGCGGTCCGGGCGGCGCGGCGCGCGTGGTGGAGCAGCATGAGGGCGAGCAGCCCGGCCACCTCGGGGTGGTCGATCGCGGCCGCGAGCTGCCGGGTGAGCCGGATGGCCTCGGCCGCGAGGTCGACGTCGCCGGAGTAGCCCTCGTTGAAGACGAGGTAGAGCACGCGCAGCACGGTGGCGACGTCACCGGGCCGGTCGAGGCGCGCGCCGGAGACCGTCCGCTTGGCCCGGCTGATCCGCTGCGCCATGGTCGCCTCGGGCACGAGGTAGGCCTCGGCGATCTGGCGGGTGGTGAGGCCGCCGACGGCGCGCAGGGTGAGCGCGACCGCCGACGCGGGGGTGAGCGAGGGGTGGGCGCAGAGGAAGTAGAGCTGGAGCGTGTCGTCCACGGCGGGCGCGGGCCCGGCCGGCGGCTCCTCCTCGACGCGGTCCTCGCGCCGGCGGCGGGCGGCGTCGGCGCGAGCCGCGTCGACGAACTTGCGCCAGGCCACGGTGATCAACCAGCCCTTGGGATCCCTCGGCGGGTCGGCAGGCCAGACCCGGAGGGCCTCGACCAGCGCGTCCTGCACGGCGTCCTCGGCCGCCGCGAAGTCGGCTCCGCGGCGGACGAGGACGGTGAGCACGCTGGGCGTGAGGCTCCTGAGCAGGACCGCGTCCATGGTGGAACCGGTAGAACCCGTGGAACCGGTAGAACCGGTAGAACCCGTGGAACCCGTGGAACCCGTAGACATCGTGGACCCCTGAGACGTCACTCCGTGATGGTGGGCTGCACGCCGTAGAACGGGCGTACCTCCAGCCACTCGTGGATCGGTTTGCCGCCCGCCCCGGGGGCGGCGGACAGTTCCCCGGCCAGCTCGACGGCGCGCTCGTAACTGTCGACGTCGATGATCATCCAGCCGGCGATGAGGTCCTTGGTCTCCGCGAACGGGCCGTCGGTGACCGGCGGGCGCCCCTCACCGTCGTAGCGCACCCACGTCCCCTCGGGCGCGAGCGCCTGGCCGTCGACGAACTCGCCGGTCTTCTCCAGCCGGGCGGCGAAGTCGTTCATGTACTGCATGTGCGCCGAGATCTCGTCCGGGCTCCACTGGTCCATCGGCACGTCGTTGACCGCGGCCGGGGCGCCTCGGTAGTGCTTCAGCAGCAGGTACTTGGCCATCGTGGTGCTCTCCTCGGTCCTCGTGCGACCCATTGTGGTCGCGTTCACACCGGGGACGGAGCGGGACGCGGGTTCTCGACATCGCCGTCGGATTTTTTTCGGAAGAGCCACCTGGACAGTCACCTAGACCCTCATCACGTACCACTGCCTGGGGGACGTGCCGCGCAGATACAGCTGCCGGCCCCGTCCTACGGGGCGTGTGTACCGCTTGAGCGGTGTCCCGTCGGGGAGGGTGAGGCAGGCTTCCTCGACGAGGAGGGCCTCGTCCTCCGTCAGGCGGCAGCGGTGCAGGCGGTCCGGTTGCCGGTCGCCCCCCAGCATCGTGAGGTGGTCTCCGTGCACGGCGATGCCCGCGGGAGCGACCACCGGAGTCCGCCGGAGCCGGGTCGCACCGTCGGTCCGGACCTCGAGCAGCGGGAAGGTCGGGTAGTAGGTGGCCCACGCGACACCGTCGTCGACGTTGAGGGCGTAGACCGTGTCGATGTGCTCGACGCCCTCCGGAGGCGTGTACCCCCATAGCCGGTTGCCGCCGCTGTCCCAGCGCACCAGGCCGGCGGCGCTGATCGGGTCGATGTAGACGCCTTCGTCGAAGTAGGTGCTCCACACATGGTGGCGCCGGTCCGCCATCAGGTGCTCGACCGCCCGCCCCATCGCGAAGCCACGGCGGCGGCGGCCGTCCGTCCCGTAGATCTGCGCGTTGTGTCGGTCGCCTGCGGTGCGGTCGCCTGCGGTGCCGTATCCCTGCACGACGAAGCGGCCGTTGGGCAGCGCGTCGATGTGGGTCACCCGCAACGTCATCCCGCGCAGGGACAGTTCACGGATCGCGCCGCGGTCGTCGACGACCAGAAGCGCGTCGTACGGGCGGCTACGGGGCTGGGGGGAGGGCCTGCCGTACGGGCTCGGGCGGAGTTCCGCGTCGGGGCAGATCAGCCAGAGAGTCCGGCCCCAGGCGTCCACGGTGGTCGCCAGAACCCTCTGGTGGTCGTACTGCCGAGGCAACAGTGCGTGCGGACGCAGTGCCACCTTCCTCAAGAAATCACCTCACGGGCGAACGAACATGACGCGCCCATGATTTCAGGCCGGCACAGTGATCGACGGTCCGCCCTTCATCGCATACGATCCGCGCCCTGACGTCGACTCGAAGGGTGGGGGCCGCCGTGGCGACCATCGCTGTGACCGGGCACCTGGATCTGAGCGAGGGGGCCGTTCCTCTGGTGCGTGCGGCGCTGGACGGGCTGCTCAGGCCGTACGTCGAGGAGGGCGGCTCGCTCGTCGGGGTGTCCTGCATCGCCAAGGGGGCCGACACGATCTTCGCCGAGGCCGTGCTCGGCCTCGGCGGGGGGCTGGTCGTCATCGTCCCCTCGCGCGACTACCGGCGCGGCACCGTCGAGCCCGAGCACGGGGCCTCGTACGACCGGCTCCTGGCAGCCGCCGAGGAGGTCGTCGCGCTTCCCTACGAGACGGCCGACCGGGAGGCGTACGAGGCCGCCAACGCCGTACTGATCTCACGGGCCGACCGCCTCGTGGCCGTATGGGACGGCGCGCCGCCCACCGGCAAGGGCGGCGGCACCGCCGATGCCGTGCTCGCGGCGCGGGCGGCCGGGATTCCCGTGGACGTCGTGTGGCCGGAGGGGGCCGCCCGCAGCGGATGAACGTCGGGATCGTCGGGATCAGGTGGTCGTGAGGACCACCAGCCGCTGGGTCGCCCGGGTCATCGCCACGTAGTGGTCCACCGCTCCCTCGATGCCCTCGCCGAAGGATTCCGGGTCGACGAGGACGACGAGGTCGAATTCGAGGCCGTTCGAGAGTTCGGGGGTGAGGTGGCGGACGCGGGGGGTCGGGCGGACGCGTGTCGCGGAGCCCGGCGCGGTGATCACGCACGCGGTTCCGTCGGGGTTGGTGGACAGCCAGGAGTCCAGGGCCGAGCGCAGGGTCGCGGTCGGGTCCGATGTGGTGGTGTGTTCGACCGGGATGCCGTTGCTGCGGATGGACGTCGGGACGTTCGCGTCGGGGAGGGCGGCGCGGATCACCGGCTCCGCCTCCGTCATGATCTCTTCCGGCGTGCGGTAGTTGATGGTGAGGGAGGACTGTGTGATGCGGTCCAGGCCCACCCTGTTCAGACGGTCCTGCCAGGATTCCGTGAAGCCGTGCCGGGCCTGCGCGCGGTCGCCGACGATCGTGAAGCTGCGGGACGGGCAGCGCCGCAGCAGCATCTGCCACTCCGCGTCCGTCAGTTCCTGCGCCTCGTCCACGACGATGTGGGCGAAGGGGCCCGCCAGCAAGTCCGGGTCGGCGGTGTGGAGTTCGGAGTCGTCGACCAGGCTCACCTGGGCGTCCTCGCCGCGCAGCATCGTCACCAGACCCTCGCCGTCGTCACCGTCGGCGCCTGAGTTGGCCACCGCCTCGATGAGGTTGTCCACGACCTGGGTCATACGCTCGCGCTGGGCGGCGAGGGTCGCGGCGTGGCGGCGTTTGCGGCGGGCCGTCTCCGGGTCGCCGAGGCGCCCGCGGGCGGCGTCGAGGAGGGGGAGGTCGGAGGTCGTCCAGGCCTGGGGGTCGTCGCGCTGGAGGCGTCGTACTTCGTCACGGGTCAGCCAGGGGGCGCACAGCCGCAGGTACGCCGGGACCGTCCACAGGTCCCCCACCAGGTCCGCCGCCTCCAGGAGCGGCCAGGCCCGGTTGAAGGTGGTGACCAGGTCCCGGTTCTGGAGGAGGGCCCTGCGGAGGAGGGCGGGGGGTACGGCCGCTTCGGCATCGGGGTCCCCGGCGGGGTCGGCGGCGGCTGCCGCCTCGTGCTTGTCCGTCAGGATCGTGAGCAGTTCCTCCCAGACCTGGTGGCGGGCCTCGTTGTGCGGGGTGCCCGGTTCCGCCGCGTCGAAGGCCGCCGTCCAGTCGGCGGGGCTCAGCCGGATGTCGGACCAGGGGGTCGTGACCGTCATGCCCTCGGTGGGCGGCTCCTCGTAGAAGCGGACGGCCTTCTCGATCCCGTCCACCAGCGCCGCCGACGACTTCAGGCGGGCCACCTCCGGGTCGGGCTCGACGCCGGCCGCCGCCCCCTCCTCGACCAGGTCCCGCACGATGCACGTCTGCACACCCTCCTCGCCGAGGCTGGGCAGGACGTCGGCGACGTAGGAGAGGTAGGGGCGGTGCGGGCCGACGAAGAGGACGCCGCCCCGGCGGTGGCCCAGACGGGGGTCGGAGTGGAGGAGGTAGGCGGAGCGGTGCAGGGCGACGACCGTCTTGCCGGTGCCGGGGCCGCCGTCCACGACCAGAGCGCCCCGTGAACTCGCGCGGATGATGGCGTCCTGGTCGGCCTGGATGGTGCCGAGGACGTCCCGCATGCGTTCCGACCTGTTGGTGCCGAGGCTGGCGATGAACGCGGACTGGTCGTCGAGGGCGGCGGTGTGGTGGTGGGGGCGGGGGCGGGTGTCGTCCTGGCTGCTAGTGTCCTGCGCCAGTAGTTGATCGTTAGTAGTTGCATGACTTCTGCTGCTGGTGCGTCAGTTCCCCGTCGGGGCCCCAAGTTGGAGCCGTTACTGCTGTCCGCTGAGGAGCAGGCGGAGTTGGAGCGGTGGACGCG
>NZ_JAQYWT010000221.1:0-92128 GCF_036322545.1 Streptomyces sp. SP18BB07 | reverse complement strand
GGTTACATTCCGAACCCGGAAGCTAAGCCTTACAGCGCCGATGGTACTGCAGGGGGGACCCTGTGGGAGAGTAGGACGCCGCCGAACAAATATTGAGAAAACCCCTGCCGGGAGACCGGCAGGGGTTTTCTGCGTTTAGGGTCAAGTCATGCGCTATGACCTCGTGATCTTCGACAATGACGGTGTACTCGTCGACAGTGAGTCGATCTCCAACCGGCTGCTGGCGGCCTTCCTGACGGAGTTGGGGTACCCGACCTCGTACGAGGACTCCATTCGGGAGTACATGGGATCGGCGATGCACCGGGTGCACGAGCTCGTGCTGGAGCGGACGGGCCGACCGTTGCCGGAGAACTTCGACGATGTCTTCCACAGCCGGGTCTTCGCCGCGTTCGAGCGGGAGTTGAAGCCTGTTCCGGATGTCGTGGAGGTGCTGGAGAAGCTCGTTGCCGACGACGTGCCGTTCTGCGTGGCCTCGTCCGGGAGTCATGAGCGGATCAGAGTGGGGCACCGTACGACCGGCCTGGACCGGTGGTACGGACCCGGGCTCGTCTTCAGTGCGCAGGACGTGGGGCGGGGGAAGCCAGAGCCCGATCTGTTCCTGTATGCGGCCGCGCGGATGGGAGTGGCGCCGGAGAGGTGTGTGGTTGTCGAGGACAGTCCCGCCGGGGTACGGGCCGGTGTGTCGGCCGGGATGGATGTGTACGGGTTCACGGCGATGACGCCCGCCGACAAGCTCGTCGGAGCCAAGGGCTACTTCTCGGACATGAGGGAGCTGCTCGATCTGCTGAGTTGAGCAGTATTCAACTTCCTCTACCCATGGGTAGGTCGCGGCCCCTACTGTGCCGCCATGACAGATGTGCTGCGGCGCGGTAGGGCCGCGTTGGCGTTCAGCTTCTTCGCCCAGGGTGTCGCCTTCGCGCTGCTCGTGACGCGGATTCCGGCCATTCAGAACCGGTACGGGGTCTCCGACGCGCTGTTGCCCGCCTTCCTCGCCGCCGTGCCGATTCTCGCCGGGGTCGGCAGTGTCTGCACCGAGCAGCTCGTGAAGAAGGTGCCGCCGAGCCTGGTGCTGCGGTGGTCCCAGCCCGTCGTGCTCCTGGCGCTGCTCGGGGTGGGGGCCGGGGAGCAGATGGTGGTGCTCGGTGTCGCTCTCGCGGCCTTCGGGATGGCGGTCGGTGCGCTCGACGCGTCCATGAACATGCTCGGGGTGAGCCTGCAGCGGGTGTACGGGCGGAGCATCATGCTCGGCTTCCACGCGGTGTACAGCCTGGGTGGGATAGCCGGCGCCTCGTTGGCGTGGGTCGGGGCGCACTGGGATCTGGCGCTGCTGGTGTCGTATCTGCCGGTGGTGGTCGTGCTGTTGCCGGCCGTGCTGATCGGGAGCCGGTGGTACGTCGACGCGGGTCCGGAGGCGGAGAAGAAAGCCGACGCCGTACCTGCGGGTGCGGGCGGGGCCGTCGCCTTCAAGCTGCTGCTGCCGCTCTGTCTGGTGATGTGCTTCGCGTACATCGGGGACTCGACCGTCTCCAACTGGAGCGCCAAGTACCTGCAGGACGTGCTCGGAAGCAGTGAGCAGCTCGCGACCGTGCCGTACAACGTCTATATGGTCACCACGCTGCTCGGGCGGTCGATCGGGGACTTCGGGGTGCGGAGGTTCGGGGCCGCGGCCGTCGTGCGGGCCGGGGCGCTCGTGGCGGCGGTCGGGTTCGCCGTGGTGGCGGGCGCGCCGGGGGCCTGGGTGGGCATGCTCGGGTTCACTCTGCTGGGGCTCGGGCTGTGTGTGCTGGTGCCGCAGACGTTCGCGGCGGCCGGGCGACTGTTTCCCGGAGCTTCGGATGCGGCTGTTGCGCGACTGAATATCTTCAACTATGTCGGGTTCTTGATCGGTTCTCCGTTGGTGGGGGCCGTGGGGGATCTCTGGAGCTATCGCGGCGCGATGCTCATTCCCATGGCGTTGGTGCTGGTGACCCTGGTGTACGCCCGGTCGTTCGAGACTGAACCGGACCGATACGGTGGCGGGCATGAGCGGCCGCGCACAGCTGATGTGGGACGAGGCAGTAACGGGCTATGACTTCGGTCCGGACCATCCGATGGATCCGGTCCGGCTGGCGTTGACCCGGAGCCTGGTGACTGCCTTCGGGCTCGACCGGGAGATGGATGTCGTCTCGGCGAAGCCCGCCGGGGAGTCGACGCTGCGGCTCGTGCATCGCGAGGACTATGTGGCGGCGGTTCGGGCCGCGTCCGCCGACCCCGCGGGCGCGGACGGGGCGTACGGGCTGGGGACCGTGGACGATCCGGCCTTCGCCGGGATGCATGAGGTGTCCGCGCTCATCGCGGGCCAGTCGGTGGGGGCGGCGGAGGCCGTATGGCGGGGGGACGCGCTGCACGCCGTGAACTTCGCGGGCGGGCTGCACCACGCGATGCCCGGCGGTGCTTCGGGGTTCTGCATCTACAACGACGCGTCGCTCGCCATCGCCCGGCTGCTGGAGCTGGGGGCCGAGCGCGTGGCCTACGTGGATGTCGACGTGCATCACGGGGACGGGGTGCAGGCGGCGTTCTGGGAGGACCCGAGGGTTCTGACGATCTCGCTGCACGAGCATCCCCGGACCCTGTTCCCGCAGACCGGGTGGCCCGAGGAGACGGGCGACCCGTCGAGTGCGGAGGGGTCGGCCGTGAACGTGGCGCTGCCGGCGGGGACCGGGGACGCGGGGTGGGTGCGGGCGTTCCACGCGGTGGTGCCCGAGCTGATCGCCGACTTCCGGCCGCAGGTGCTGGTGACCCAGCATGGCGCCGATACGCACTTCGAGGATCCGTTGGCGCATCTGGCGGTGTCGCTGGACGCGCAGCGGGCCGTCCAGGTCGCGCTGCACGAGCTGGCGCACGAGTACGCCGACGGGCGGTGGGTCGCGCTCGGTGGCGGCGGTTACGCGGTGGTGGATGTGGTGCCTAGGTCGTGGACGCATCTGGTGGCGATCGCGGCGGGGCGGGAGATCGCGCCGGAGACGGTGATTCCCGAGGAGTGGCGGCAGCAGGTGTTCGCTCGTACGCGGCAGTTGGCGCCGGCGCGGATGACTGATGGGCGGTGGCCTGTGGGGTGGGCGGGGTGGGAGGCCGGGTACGACCCCGCGGATCGGTTGGATCAGGCGGTGTTGGCTGCGCGGAAGGCTGTGTTTCCGTTGCGGGGGTTGTTGCCGTAGGGGTTTCTCTCGCCCCCGCCGCCCCTACCCGTCCCATCCTGAAGGGGCTGCGCGCCGCCTTCGACCCCTGCGTCAAAGACTCGGGGCTCCGCCCCGGACCCCGTTCGCGCAGTTCCCCGCGCCCCTGAAGGGGCTTACGCCAACTGTGTGGTTCGGCAAGGGGTTTCCGTGTGTGGGGGCGGGGTGTGCGTCAGCATCTGAGGGTGGTGAGTGGTGGGGCGTTGCGGGAGCATCTGGTGGGCTCCGGGCTGGCCGGGCGGGTCGCCACCGCCCGGGAGGTGAGTCTGCGGAGTTATCAGTTGTTCGCGGCTCGGGATCCTCGGTTTCTGATCGGGATCGATCCGGAGATGCCCTGGCGCCAGCGGGATGTGCTCGCTTTGATGGCGGAGAAGTGCGGGGTTTCGGCCGATCCGGGGTGCACATCCGGGCAGGATGTGATCGATCCCGAGTTGACGGTGAGGGCGCTGGACCGTTTTGCGGAACGGCTCGGGGCGGTCGCTCGGAGTGGTGGGGCGGTACTCCTCGGGACCGGACACCCGCATCGGCTGATCGGTTTCTACGGCGCGTTGGCGGACGCTTTGTCGGCGGTGGGATGTGAGGTCCTCACCCCTGCGACGGGTAGACGTGTCGACATAACGACCCGGTTCGGTCTACGCACGTACAACCTTGACTACGTACGAGGTGTCTCCGTCGTCCGCGAGGCGCCCGCCTTGCACCCCGGTTGTGCGACCGGCGTGCACACGCATTCACCGCTGCCGGTTCGGACGGTTCTGGCGGCCGCCGCGGAGGCCGGAGGGCCGCTCCCGGAACTCGTCGTCGGAGACCACGGATGGGTCTGCGGCGCAGGTCAGCTGGGGTTCGAGGCGATCGGGCTCGCTGATACGGACGATCCGGCGCTCTTCGTGGGGGAGGCGGAGGGGCGGGTGTCCGTCGCCGTTCCACTTGATGACGGTGTGCGGTCTGATTACTACCGACCGCTGACCCGCTACGTACTCAATCGGGCGTGTCTGTCACAGTAGGCCGCCGACGGCATCCCCTCTTCCCCACTCGCATCACCCGCCCCTACATTGGGGAGTGAGCACGCAGCGACGAAGAGTCACCGGAAGGGGAAGCCGGTGGCCGTCGAGTGCGGAAGGTTCAGGTGTGTCATGGCTGCAGCTGGCGAGAGGCCTCTGAACGAGGTTCAGTTCCTGACCGTGGCGGAAGTCGCCTCGGTGATGCGAGTGTCCAAGATGACCGTGTACCGCTTGGTGCACAGCGGTCATCTGCCGGCGATCCGGGTGGGCAGGTCCTTCCGGGTGCCGGAGCAAGCGGTACACGAGTACCTCCGCGAGAGCTATGTGGGGGTGGAGACGGCCTGACGGCCATCGGGGCCGAGGGGCTCCCGGATGCCCTGCGGGACCTCCGGGATACCCCCGGTTCCCCCTCGATTACGACCTCAGCGCTCGGACGGGTAGGCTGGCCCCTCGTAGGTCGTATGGGCCCATGGCGCCCAAACACCGAGTGATGAGAAGTGAGCGAGGGTAGTCGTGGGCTCTGTTATCAAGAAGCGGCGCAAGCGGATGGCTAAGAAGAAGCACCGCAAGCTGCTCAAGCGCACCCGCGTTCAGCGTCGCAACAAGAAGTAAGGCGGTCCGGCCCCGAGATCGGGGTCCTGGCCGGTCCCCCTCGCGTAAGGGGACCGTACGCCTTGCTTTCTTGCGCGAGCGCTGTTGAGAACGCGTTGCCGCGGCCCCCCACCGGAATCGGTGGGGGGCCGCGGTGTTCTCACCGTTCACGGTCTTCACCGATCGTGGGTTTTTGCCGGTCGTCGGCGGGGTCGCGGTCACCACAGCGCAACGTCGACCCGCTAACGTGGCCGCACACGGGGAACCCGGAGAACACACGGAGAACACGAGGAAGGCGCTGATCTTGGGGAAGGTCGTGCTCGTCACCGGTGTGGCCCGTCAGCTGGGAGGCCGGTTCGTGCGGCGGATCCAGCGTGACCCGCAGGTCGACCGGGTCATCGCGGTGGACGCGGTGCCGCCCGGACACCACCTGGGCGGCGCGGACTTCGTCCAGGCCGACATCCGTCAGCCCGCCATAGCCCGTCTGCTGGCCGAGCACAACGTGGACACCGTGGTGCACATGGACGTCACGGGCACCCCGCTGGGCAGCGGCGGCCGCGCCACGCTCAAGGAGACCAACGTCATCGGCACCATGCAGTTGCTCGGTGCCTGTCAGAAGTCCCCGTTGGTCAAGCGGCTGGTCGTGAAGTCCAGTACGAACGTGTACGGTTCCGCGCCGCGCGATCCGGCGGTGTTCACCGAGACCACCCCGCCCAAGTCACTGCCCAGCGGCGGCTTCGCCAAGGACACCGTCGAGGTCGAGGGGTACGTCCGCGGGTTCGCCCGGCGGCGGCCCGATGTGGCCGTGTGCGTGCTGCGGTTCGCGAACATCCTCGGGCCGAGCGCCGATTCGCCGCTCGCCTCGTACTTCTCGCTGCCGGTGCTGCCGACCGTGCTGGGCTACGACCCCCGGCTGCAGTTCGTGCACGAGGACGACGTCATCGAGGTGCTGCGGATCGCCTCGCACGAACCGACGCGGGGCACCCTCAACAGCGGCACGTTCAACATCGCGGGCGACGGCGTCCTGCTGCTCTCGCAGTGCGCGCGGCGGCTCGGCCGGCCGACGGTGCCGCTGCTGATGCCGGCGGTCAGCTGGGTCGGCTCGATGGTCCGCACGCTGGGCTTCACGGACTTCTCGCCGGAGCAGCTGCGGCTGCTGACCCACGGGCGGGTCGTGTCGACGAACCAGATGCGCGAGACGCTGGGCTACCGGGCCCGGTACACGACCGCGGAGACGTTCGCGGACTTCGCGCGCAGCAGGGGGCCCGGCCTCGTGCCCCCCGAGGCCCTCGCTGGGGCCATCGACCGGATCGCCGCCCTGCCCGTGCCCACGGTGGGTGGCGGTCAACCCCCGACGCAGAGCGCCAACTGAGGAGCGCATCAACGATGGCGGATGCCAAGGTCATTCCGTTCGACGACGACCGGACGCGCGGGGGTGCCGTGCAGCGCCCGCCGCGTCGGCGGAGTACGGGAACCCGGCGCAAGGGCGAGAGCGCGGTCGTCCGGGACGTCCGTGAATCCGGCGAGGTCCAGGCCCTCCCCGGACGGGCGGTGGGGACGGATGATGTTCCTGTGACACGGGATGAGCCGGAGCCGCCCCAGGAGGCCGCCGAGGCACAGGACGGCAGCGGGCTGGAGCGACGGATCGCGGGAGGGCTCGCGTTCCTGCGCAAGCGCCTCACGGGCGACTACGAGGTCGACGACTTCGGCTACGACGCCGAGCTCACCGACCAGGTGCTGATGTCGTTGCTGCGGCCGGTGTACGAGAAGTACTTCCGGGTCGAGGTGAAGGGCATCGAGAACATCCCGACGGACGGCGGCGCCCTGATCGTCTCCAACCACTCGGGGACGCTGCCGCTGGACGGCCTGATGATGCAGGTCGCCGTGCACGACAACCACCCCACCGGGCGGCATCTGCGGCTGCTCGCCGCGGACCTGGTCTTCATGCTGCCGGTGGTCAACGAGCTGGCCCGCAAGCTCGGGCACACCCTCGCGTGCGCGGAGGACGCCTCACGGCTGCTGGAGCAGGGCGAGCTGGTCGGCGTCATGCCGGAGGGCTTCAAGGGGCTCGGCAAGCCGTTCGGGGACCGCTACAAGCTCCAGCGGTTCGGTCGGGGCGGCTTCGTCTCCACGGCCCTGCGGGCGGGGACGCCGATCATCCCATGCTCGATCGTGGGCGCGGAGGAGATCTACCCGATGATCGGGAACTCCAAGACGCTCGCCCGGCTGCTCGGTTTCCCGTACTTCCCGATCACGCCGACCTTCCCGTGGCTCGGCCCGCTGGGTGCCGTACCGCTGCCGACGAAGTGGACCATCCAGTTCGGCGAGCCGATTCCGACGGACGGGTATCCGCCGGAGGCCGCCGAGGACCCGATGCTGATGTTCAACCTGACCGACCAGGTGCGGGAGCAGATCCAGCACACGCTGTACAAGCTGCTGGTGCAGCGGCGGTCGGTGTTCTTCTAGGTTCTGCCCGCGGACAGGTTCACGTCTGCGGGCTGGTTCTTCCCGCGGACGTACGACGGTGGGGCGCCCTTCCTCGAGAAGGGCGCCCCACCGTCGTACTACGGGGTCATTCGCCGCTGTCGCCGTCGATGCCCAGGCCGGGCAGGAGGCCCGGGAGGAGGGGCGGGAGGGTGACGTCGGGGTCTTCGGGCGGGGTGGACTTGTCGGTGGACGGGGAGGTGCTGGTGGTGTCGTCCTGGGGCGGGTCCAGCAGGCCGCCGGTGGTGCCGCCGACGAGGCCTTCGCCGCCGCTGTCCGAGTTCGACGTGGACGGCTTGGGCTTGCCGCCGGTGTCCTCGCTGCCGCCGACGGAGCCGCCGGTGGAACTCGGGGCCGGGCGGCCGCCGGGGGCCGTGGTGCCGGGGGAACCGGAGCCCGTGGAACGCTGTTTGCCGTCGCCGCCCTGGGCGGGGGGCTGCGGAAGCAGCGACGAGTGCGGGGCGACCTCGTCGTCTATGGCGTCGAAGACCGACGAGACCTGCTGACTCACGTCCCCGAGCTGCACGGGCAGCCGGTCGCGGAGCGCGCCCCACGCCTCGCGGTGGGACCGGGAGAAGGCCGACAGGGCCTGGATCGGGCCCAGGGAGTCCGGATCTCGCTCGAAGGCCTCGTGGAGCAGCCGGTGTCCCTCGGCGGCGTCGTGGCGCATCCCGGTGAGGGCGCGCCGGATCTCGCCGAGGGACTCGTGGTCGAGGTGTCCGCTCCGGCCGCGCTCCATGAGGCGGCGGGCCTCGCCGAGCCGGGTGGACGCCTGGTCCAGATAGAGCCGGCCCCGGTCGTCGCTGTCGTCGGCCAGGGTCAGTTTCACGTCCTCGATGCCGCGCTTGAGGCCGTAGAGCGAGTCACCGGGGAGGGCGTCCGAGCTGGCGGCGGCCACACCGCCGAAGGCGCTCGCGGCCACACCGACGCTGAGCCCGCCCGCGGCGAGCCCCTTCGTCAGGCGGGACCGTGGTCGCAACTTGCCCAGCGGGCTCGCCCGGTGAGCGCCTCGCCCCTTGCCGGATCGCTGCTCGGGCACCGAAGGGTCCGACGCCTCGCGCCCCGGCAGCGTGCCGTCCCGCAGCATGGCTTCCATCGCGGCCACCAACTGGGCGCGATGGACGACCTTGACCTCGGGGTCGAGCACTGGCTTGGGCAGCTCGTCGAGACCGGTGGTGAGGGCCACCATGCGGCCCTGCTCGGTCTGTTCCGCTGCCGGGGCCCGTACCGATCCCTCGGGCTGCTCGGCCGCCGTGCCCCGGTCGGACAGCTCCTCCAGGGCCTGGGCGAAGGCGTTCGCCCGCCGGTGCGCCGATACGTTCGCGATCACTGGCGGCACCTCCTCTCGTCATGACGGTCGACTCCCCAGGGGGTCCTGAGGGTTGCACGTCCCCGACCGAGCCACACGATCGAGTGATCGGTGTCGGCCAGGCGCGACCACAGGGAGCCTGTATCCCGCACAACGAGCGGCGCGGCACTTGGGTTACGGACGGCGGATGATCGGGCGAGGAAGTCAACGGACTTCTACACAGCGTGAGTTGAGCGTCGCGGAGCGTATGTGGCCGATGCGCTCGGTCGACTCGGTCGACTCGGTCGACTCGGTCGACTCGGTGGGCCGGGGGCTCGGCCGTGGTGGTCCCGGTGGGCGGGCTTCAGCGGGCGTCGTCCGGGAGGAGGCGGGCGAGGGTGCGCACCGCGCGGTACTGGAGGGTCTTGATCGCGCCCTCGTTCTTGCCCATGACGCGGGCGGTCTCGGCGACGGAGAGGCCCTGGAGGAAGCGGAGGGTGACGCACTCCTGCTGCTGGGGGTTGAGCCGGCGTACGGCTTCCAGGAGGGCGGCGTTGGAGAGGGACTCCAGGACGGAGTCCTCGGGGGAGCGCTCGACCTCGTTGGCGTCGAGCATCTCGCCGGTGGTGACCTCCAGGCGGAAACGGCTGGACTTGAAGTGGTCGGCCACCAGGTTGCGGGCGATGGTGACCAGCCAGGCGCCGAAGTCGCGGCCCTGCCAGGTGAACGTGCCGATGCGGCGCAGGGCGCGCAGGAACGTCTCGCTGGTGAGGTCCTCGGCGGTCGCCTTGCCGCCGACGCGGTAGTAGATGTAGCGGTAGACGGTGTCGCTGTACTGGTCGTACAGCCGGCCGAAGGCGTCGGCCTCGCCGGACTGGGCGCGTTCGACGAGGTCCATCATGCGGGCGCTGTCGCTGTCCGCGGCGGGACGGCGGGTGGTCGTGGCGGTGGATCCCGAACGGCCTCGTCTGCCTACCGTCGCGCTGCCGTCGGCCAGTGCGTAGCACGGGCCGACGGGCGCGGCGGAGGTGGCGAGGGCGGGGACGGCGTACGCGGTGGGGACGAAGCCGCGCAACAGTTGGTTGACCGTCGCGCGCAGCGTAGCCAGGCCCGAGGCGTCAACCCCGACGTGTGGGTACACGGGACTCCCAGAGGCAGAGCTTCCATCACGTGCAGTGCGGAACCTTTCACCCGTCGTAGCGACGGAGGGGCACCGGTTTGCGTTTGAGGAGAATAACGCTTCGTGCAGGCACTGCTACACCCAGTTGCTCAAATCATCGATTACGTCGCTTCTGTTACCGATTGACGGCCGCTCAAGTACCGCTCGGTGATCGGATGTTGATCGATTGGGTTCGTGTTCCGTCTGGGTGTGGGGCGTGTTGTGGTCGGGTGCGGACGGCGTGACTGAGGGGTGTTCGGTGGGGGTATGACGGCCCGAATGCCGGGGTGACGGGCGCGGACGCGTTGAACGCGCGAACGCCGGAGGGCTGGGAAGACCCAGCCCCTCCGGCGTTCGAGAAACGATCAGCCGTTCAGCCGCGACGACCGTTCAGCGGCGGCGATTCAGCGGCGGCGGCGGTGCAGCGCGATCGCGGCCGCCGTGCCGCCGGCCACCGCGCCCACGCCCGCCGCCGCGGGGAGGCCGACCTTGGCGGCCTTGCGGGCGGTGCGGTAGTCGCGCAGCCGCCAGTCCATGTCGCGGGCGTGCCTGCGGAGTTTGCTGTCGGGGTTGATGGCGTACGGATGGCCCACGAGCGACAGCATCGGGATGTCGTTGTGGGAGTCGCTGTACGCGGCGCAGCGCGAGAGGTCGAGACCCTCGGCGGCGGCCAGGGCGCGGACGGCCTCGGCCTTGGCCGGGCCGTGCAGCGGCTCGCCGACCAGTTTGCCGGTGTAGACACCGTCGACGGACTCCGCGACCGTGCCCAACGCGCCGGTCAGGCCGAGGCGGCGGGCGATCACTTGGGCGATCTCCACCGGTGCGGCCGTGACGAGCCAGACCTTCTGGCCGGCGTCGAGGTGGGCCTGGGCCAGGGCACGGGTGCCCGGCCAGATGCGCTCGGCCATGTACTCGTCGTAGATCTCCTCGCCGATGATCGTCAGTTCGGCGACGCGATGGCCCTGGACGATGGAGAGCGCGGAGTTCTGCGCGTCCTGCATGTGCTCGGGGTCCTCGGAGCCCGCCAGCCTGAACCACGCCTGCTGCCAGGCGAATCGGGCGAGGTCGCGGGTCTCGAAGAACTTCCGCTTGTACAGGCCCCGGCCGAAGTGGAAGAGCGAGGCGCCCTGCATGACGGTGTTGTCCAGGTCGAAGAACGCGGCGGCCTTGTCGTCGCCGAGGACCGGGAACTCCGGTTCCCGCACGGCGTCGGGCGCGGGGGAGATGTCCTCCAACACCTGGGAGGACTTGCGCGCTGCCTCCGCAGAGGCCTCGCCTGCCAAAACGCTCCGCGCCGTGGCGGAGCGCCTACGGGGAGTGAGCCATCCGAGAGCGGCCATGTCGTGAGCATAGCCAGTCTGTTCGGTGCTTCCGGAGTGGTGAGGTTTGCGGCCTGTGAACTCTCCGCGACCGTGTCGTTAAAGAAGTGGTCCCGGCGGCGTGTCCGCGTGCGGAAGAGGGAGGAACGGGTGGGGAAAAGGGCAGGTCGTGCGCTTGGTGGTGAGGAGGAGGTGTGGACTTCCGGCGCGGAGCGACAATGGCCGGCATGAGTGCCATGTTCCGGCGGACGCCGAAGAATCCCGGTGAGCGACTCGTCACACTGATCGGCAAACCCGGGTGCCATCTGTGCGACGACGCGGAGGCGGTGATCGGGAAGGTCTGCGGTGAGCTGGGCGTTCCCTGGGAGAAGAAGGACATCACCCAGGACGAGGAACTGCACCGGCAGTACTGGGAGCAGATCCCCGTGGTGCTCGTGGACGGCGCGCAGCACACCTTCTGGCGTGTGAACGAGGACCGCCTCCGTAAAGCCCTCACCTAGAGGTGCCCGAGATGTGACCTGACCGACCAGTCCAAGTGGTCCCAAAAGTCGCTTAGGATCGACGGGCTGGTTGGTCTCGGGGGCGGGATTCGTGAGGAGAGTGTGCGGTTTTGCCCCCGTCATGCAAGGCGTCAGGTGAGGAACGACGGCACGTGTGTGTCGGTTCCGCACGCGTGCGTCGGGCGTGCGTGACCCCGGTCACGTTGGCCGGGCAAATCGGACACCATCTTTGTGCACGCGTTCACAAAGACATAGCCTGCTGTCGACGGGGCGGTCTGGGGACGCATGACCGCCCGCAGCCCCGCTCTACCCGCAGGAGCACCGTGGCAACTGGCCGAACTCACCGACCGGCGACCCGTAGCCGAGGGATTCCCGAGGCCACCGTCGCCAGGCTTCCGCTGTACCTCCGTGCCCTGACCGCGCTGTCGGAGCGCTCGGTACCCACCGTTTCATCCGAGGAACTGGCGGCCGCCGCGGGGGTCAACTCCGCGAAGCTGCGCAAGGACTTCTCGTACCTGGGCTCGTACGGGACCCGGGGTGTGGGCTACGACGTCGAGTATCTCGTCTACCAGATCTCGCGTGAGCTGGGGCTGACCCAGGACTGGCCGGTCGTGATCGTCGGTATCGGTAATCTCGGCGCCGCGCTGGCGAATTACGGCGGGTTCGCCTCCCGTGGATTCCGGGTGGCCGCGCTGATAGACGCCGATCCGGCGATGGCGGGGAAGCCGGTCGCGGGTATCCCGGTCCAGCACACGGACGAGCTGGAAAAGATCATCGACGACAACGGCGTGTCCATCGGTGTGATCGCCACCCCCGCCGGTGCCGCCCAGCAGGTGTGCGACCGGCTGGTCGCCGCCGGGATCACCTCGATCCTGAACTTCGCGCCGACCGTCCTCTCCGTGCCGGACGGGGTCGACGTCCGCAAGGTGGACCTCTCGATCGAGCTGCAGATCCTCGCCTTCCACGAGCAGCGCAAGGCCGGCGAGGAGGCAGCGGCCGCGGACGGTGCCGTACCGCTGGCTCCCAAGGAGTCCGGGAAAGGGCCCGACGGGGATGTCCCCGCCGTGATGCCGGCATGAGCCTTCTGGTCGTCGGACTGAGTCACCGCAGCGCTCCGGTGAGCGTGCTGGAGCGGGCCGCGCTGTCCCTGGACGCGCAGATCAAGTTGCTTCAGGACACGGTCGCCGCCGAGCCGGCCACGGAGGCCGCCGTCCTCGCCACCTGCAACCGCATCGAGCTGTACGCCGACGTGGACAAGTTCCACGCGGGCGTCGCCGAGTTGTCCACGCTGCTCGCTCAGCACAGCGGGGTGGGGCTCGACGAGATCACCCCGTATCTGTACGTGCACTACGAGGACCGGGCCGTCCACCATCTGTTCTCCGTGGCCTGCGGACTCGACTCCATGGTCGTCGGCGAGGGGCAGATCCTCGGACAGATCAAGGACGCGCTGGCCCGCGCGCAGGAGCTGCACACCGCAGGGCGGCTGCTGAACGACCTGTTCCAGCAGAGCCTGCGGGTCGGCAAGCGGGCCCACTCCGAGACCGGGATCGACCGGGCCGGGCAGTCGCTGGTGACCTTCGGCCTGGAGCAGTTCACCGGCGGTACGGACGTCGTGGGCTGGGCCCGGGGCAAGCGGGCCGTCGTGATCGGCGCCGGGTCGATGTCCTCGCTGGCCGCCGCGACCCTCGCACGGGCCGGCGTCGGCGAGATCGTGATCGCCAACCGGACGTACGACCGGGCCGAGCGCCTCGCTCACCTGCTCGAAGAGCAGTACGGGCAGAGCCTGACGGGGCAGGGCGGAACGGAGGCGCTGGCCCGCGCGGTCCCGATGGAATCGGTGCCGGACGAGCTGACACGTGCGGACGTCGCCATCTCCTGCACGGGCGCCACGGGCCTGGTCCTGACCGCCGAGATGGTCGCCGCGGCCGTCGCGGGCCGGGTGCCCGAGGGCGCGCTCCCCGCGGAGACCGAGTCGCGCACCGACGTACGGCCGGTCCTGCCGCCCACCTCCCTCGGCAGCGACGACGACTGCCCCCTCGACCTGCCCGCCGTGCAGGGCGGCGGCTTCTCCGTGCTCGGGGAGGCCGCGGTGGCCGGGATGGACGCGGCCACCCTGGAGCAGCACGCGGCCTGGGTCGACAACGCCACCGTGGACCGGCGCGCGAGCCGTCGTACGCCGGAGCGTGAGACCGCGCGTACGCCCGCCGCCGACGCCGAGCTGATCGCCGCGCTCGTCGCGACCGTCGCCGTCACCGGGCGGATCACCGAGCTGCGCCGGCCCGAGCCCGTCGTCGAGGTGCCCCGGCCCGCGCCCGTGCTGGCGCTGCTGGACCTGGCGATGCCCCGGGACATCGACGCCGCCGCGCACCGGCTGGCCGGGGTGCGGCTGGTCGACATCGAGTCGCTCGCCGAGGTCTCCGCCGACGCGCCGATGGCCTCCGACGTCGACCTGGTGCGGAGGATCGTTTCGGACGAGGTGGCCGCCTTCGGCGCCGCTCAGCGGGCCGCGCACATCACACCGACCGTGGTGGCGCTGCGTGCCATGGCCGCCGATGTCGTCGCCGGCGAGATCGCCCGCCTGGAGGGCCGGCTGCCGGGCCTCGACGACAAGCACCGCGGCGAGATCACCCAGACCGTGCGGCGCGTCGTCGACAAGCTGCTGCACGCCCCGACCGTACGGGTCAAGCAGCTCGCGGCCGAGCCGGGCGGCGCCGGGTACGCGGACGCGCTGCGCACCCTGTTCGACCTGGACCAGGAGACGGTCGCGGCCGTGTCCCGGGCCGAGGACAGCAGCACTTCAGAGAACGACGCCGAGAACCGAGGGCGATCATGAGTGACCAGGCACTGAGGCTGGGGACCAGGCGGAGCAAACTCGCCATGGCCCAGTCCGGGCAGGTGGCGGACACGGTCCGCCGGCTGACCGGGCGGCCCGTCGAACTCGTGGAGATCACGACGTACGGCGACGTCTCCCGGGAGCAGCTGGCGCAGATCGGCGGCACGGGCGTGTTCGTCACGGCGCTGCGCGAGGCGCTGCTGCGCGGCGAGGTCGACTTCGCCGTGCACTCCCTCAAGGACCTGCCGACCACGCACCCGGACGGCCTGGCGCTGGCCGCCGTGCCGGTGCGCGAGGACGCGCGCGACGTCCTGATCGCCCGGGACGGACTGACGTTCGAGCAGCTCCCCGCGGGCGCCCGCGTCGGCACCGGTTCGCCCCGGCGCATGTCCCAGCTGAACGCGTACGCGCGCAGCCACGGGCTCACGATCGAGACGGTGCCGATCCGCGGGAACGTCGACACGCGGATCGGATACGTACGGAAGGGCGAGCTGGACGCAGTGGTCCTGGCCGCCGCCGGACTGAACCGGATCGGACGGAGTGACGAAGTGACCGACTTCCTCTCGGTCGACACCGTTTTGCCCGCCCCCGGCCAGGGGGCACTGGCGATCGAATGTGCCGCGGACAACGCGGAATTGATCGCCGCGCTCGCCGGGCTCGACGACCCGTACACACGGGGCGCCGTGACCGCCGAGCGGTCCCTGCTCGCCGCCCTGGAGGCCGGTTGTAGCGCACCTGTGGGTGCGTTCGCCGACCTGCTGGCCGACGGGCAGATTGTCAAGGAGATGCGCCTGCGCGGCGTCGTCGGCACGATCGACGGCTCGACGCTGGTGCAGCTGTCCACCACCGGTCCCGTGCCCGAGACGCACGACCAAGCAATGGCGCTCGGCCGTGAACTCGCCGCCGAGATGCTCGCTAAGGGCGCGGCCGGTCTGATGGGGGAGCGAGCACATTGAGCCCCACCACCCTTCCCGCCGGTCCGGACCACGGTCACGTCACCTTCCTCGGTGCCGGACCCGGGGATCCGGGACTGCTGACACTTCGCGCCGTCGAGGCACTGGCGAACGCGGACGTTCTCATCGCCGAGCACGACGTGCTCGACGTGGTGCGTACGCATGCCCGTGCCGGCGTCGCCCTACTGGACACCGACTCGAGCCCGCCGCCGTCGGCACTGACCGCGGCGTCCTCACCTACTGCCTCTGCCTCTTCCGCGGCTACTTCAGCGGATACGTTTTCGGGCACAGGCACGCCTCAGCTGACGGTTGTTGACGGCGCGTCAACAACCGTTGGTGCACCCGCTGTGCGGGATGCGGCACATCTTGTCATGGAGGCCGCGCGGGGCGGCAAGCGGGTCGTGCGTGCGGTGTCCGGGGACCCCGGGCTCGACACGTACGCCACCGAGGAGATGCTGGCGTGCGCCGCCGCGGGCGTGCCGTTCGAGGTGGTCCCGGGCGTGGCGGCGGCCGTGGGTGTGCCCGCGTACGCCGGTGTGCCGCTGCGGGACGCGCAGGGCGCGGACGTCCGGTTCGTCGACGCGCGCACGGCGTCCGACCGCTGCTGGGCGGAGGTCGGGGTGTCCGACGGGACGGTCGTGGTCTCGGCGACGCTGGAGACCGTGGCCGCGGCGGCGGGCGAACTGGTCGCCGCCGGCCGCAAGCCGGACACGCCCATGACGGTGACCGTCGCGGGTACCACGACCCGGCAGCGCACCTGGACCGCGACGCTCGGCACGATCGCGCCGACGCTGAAGCAGGCCAAGGTGCTGCCCTCGCCGGAGGGCGGCCGGCCGGTGATAGCCGTGGTCGGTGAGCGTTCCGCCGCGGCCCAGCGCGACCAGCTGTCGTGGTTCGAGAGCAAGCCGCTCTTCGGGTGGCGGGTCCTCGTGCCGCGCACGAAGGAGCAGGCCGCCTCGCTCTCCGACCAACTGCGCTCGTACGGGGCCGTACCGCACGAGGTGCCGACGATCGCGGTCGAGCCGCCGCGCACGCCGCAGCAGATGGAGCGGGCCGTGAAGGGGCTCGTGACCGGCCGCTACGAGTGGATCGCGTTCACCTCGGTCAACGCCGTCAAGGCGGTGCGGGAGAAGTTCGAGGAGTACGGGCTCGACGCCCGTGCCTTCGCCGGGATCAAGGTCGCGGCGGTCGGGGAGCAGACCGCCAAGGCGCTCATCGCCTTCGGCGTGAAGCCGGACCTGGTGCCGAGCGGTGAGCAGAGCGCGGCCGGGCTGCTGGAGGACTGGCCGCCGTACGACCCGGTCTTCGACCCGATCGACCGGGTGTTCCTGCCGCGGGCCGACATCGCCACGGAGACGCTGGTCGCCGGGCTGATCGAGCTCGGGTGGGAGGTCGACGACGTCACGGCGTACCGGACCGTGCGCGCGTCGCCGCCGCCGGCGGAGACCCGTGAGGCCATCAAGGGCGGTGGATTCGACGCGGTGCTGTTCACCTCGTCCTCCACCGTGCGGAACCTGGTGGGTATCGCCGGGAAGCCGCACAACGTGACGGTGATCGCCTGTATCGGGCCCGCGACGGCCAAGACCGCGGAGGAGCACGGGCTGCGGGTGGATGTGATGGCCCCGGAGCCGTCCGTCCACAAGCTGGCCGAGGCACTGGCGGACTTCGGGCTGCGGCGACGGGCTGCCGCGGTGGAGGCGGGGGATCCCGTGACTCGGCCGAGCGAGCGGCGGCCGGGGGCGCGGCGGCGGCGGTCGACGACCTGAGGTGAAGGCGGGGAGAGGGGCGGTGGCTGCTGTTGGCTGCCGCCCCTTGTGTGGGTGGGCGCCTCTTCCGTCGCGGGGCTCCGGATTTCTCGCGCAATTCCCTTGCGTCGCATGCGCGTTCATGTGAGCCTGTAAGGCTTTGCTCATGGCCTGAACGCGAAAACGTGGGGAACAGATGACGATCGGAACGGCGGGCAACCCGGCTGGTGGCGACGACGAGCAGGTCAGGCGGCTCGCCGCGGGCTCGTCCAACTTCGGCCACCTGATCGGGCACGAGCCTTTACTGGTGACGCTGGGCTGCGCGGCGGAGTCGTACGTCCATACCGATCCGCACGCGGCCATGGTGAAGGCTCGTCTGTTCGGCGAGATCATGGCCAAGCACCTGGTCACTCTGGTCAACCTCACCGTTCCGGGCAACAGGCAGGTCGACCGCATCAATGCCCTGACCAGGGCGGGGGTGCTCGTTCCGCAGGTGGGTGCGTGGTTCGAGGGAATCCGCACGACGGGCAACCGAGCGGTCCACGAGTACTACGCCAACGTGCGTGCCGCGCTTCAGGCGGTTGAGGCCTGCTTCCGGCTCGGTGACTGGCTGCACCGCTCCCTCGACCAGACCGACACAACGCACCGCGTCTTCCTTGCCCCCGCGCCCTCGTCGGCTCCTCCCGCCCCTGAGACGGCCGCCGACGCCCAGGAGCTGGAGCAGCTCCGCACCGAACTCGATGCGTATCGCCGCAAGCTGGAGGAGGCCCGGCTCCGCTACGACGGCAAGCAGAACCGGCTGGAGCGTGAACAGGCCGCCCGTGAGCAGGCGGAGGCGGAGCTGGCCCGCGCCGAAGCCGAGCGCGCTGCTCTGCATGACGTGATCGCCGAGCTGAGCGACAAAATCACGGAGCTGACGGCTCCGGCGCTGGACTCGCGATCTGCCGCCCGACCGCTGGACGGTGCCTCGCGGCGCGACGAGTTCATCGCATACGCCCAGAAGGCGGCCCGTCCGCCGATGAGCGAGGCACAGGTCCGTGACGAACTGGACCGCATTCTTGAGAAGGCCGGCTGGGTCGTCCAGGACGACAGCGCCAAGAATCTGTTCGCGGGTCGGGGCGTTGCGGTCCGGGAGGTGTCCACCGCCGTCGGCCGTGCCGACTACCTTCTCTACGTCGACCAGCGCCTCGTCGGGGTCATAGAGGCCAAACGGGAGGGCGCCGACCTGGAGGCCGCCATGCGGCAGGCCGCCCGCTACGCCACCGGGCTGACCCGCAGCCAGCAGTTGAGCGCCTGGCGTGCCAGCCTGCCCTTCCGTTACGTGGCCGACGGCAACACCGTCCGTTTCCACAACGCACTCGACCCCGCCCCGCGTACGCGTGAAATCTTCGCCGTGCACCAGCCGGAGACGATCGCCCGCTGGATCGACGAGGCAGAGGCCGACCCGACGGCGCCGACTCTGCGGGCCCGGATGCGCCGCCTGCCGCAGACGTTCCTCGACCCGGACCCGCTGCGTCCCGCGCAGCTCAAAGCGATCGAGGGCCTTGAGCGGTCCCTCGCCAAGGACGACCCGCGTGCCCTGATTCAGATGGCGACCGGTGCCGGTAAGACGTACACGGTGGTCAGCGAGAGCTACCGGCTCCTCAAGCACGCGGGCGCCAAGCGCGTTCTGTTCCTCGTCGACCGCAACAACCTGGGCACCCAGGCCGCCACCGAGTTCGAGAACTTCGACACCCCGGACGACGGCCGCAAGTTCACCGAGCTGTACGTCGTCCAGCGCATGGCCGGAGACACCGTCCTGGGCTCCGCGCACGTGGTGGTGTCGACCGTGCAGCGGCTGTGGATGGCACTGACGGGCCAGGCGGTGCCGAGCGCGGACGACAACAACGAGGCGCTGGATCGCTACGACCTCGTCGACGAGCCGGTGGAGATCGGCTACAACGCGGCACTGCCGCCGGAGTCGTTCGACCTCATCGTCGTCGACGAGTGCCACCGCTCCATCTACGGCAAGTGGCGGGCGGTGCTGGAGTACTTCGACGCGCATCTGGTGGGGCTGACCGCCACGCCGGTCGCGCAGACCTTCGGGTTCTTCTTCCAGAACCTGGTCAGCGAGTACCCGTACGAGCAGGCCGTCGCGGACGGGGTGAACGTCGACTTCGACGTCTTCCGTATCCGTACGGAGCTGGGGGAGAACGGGGGCGTCATTCCCGCCGAGACGGTCGTTCCGATGCGTGAGCGCAAGACCCGGCGGGAGCGGTACCAGGAGCTGGAGGAGGACCTGGAGTGGAAGGCCGCCCAGCTGGGCCGCCAGGTCATCAGCAAGGGGCAGCTGAAGCTCGTCATCGAGACCTTCCGGCAGCACCTGTTCACGGACATCTTCCCGCCGGTGGGGGAGGGTGAGATCCAGCTGGCTCGTACGCATGTGCCCAAGACGCTGATCTTCGCCGTGGACGACAACCACGCCGACGAGATCGTGCAGATGGTGCGCCAGGTGTTCGGCGAGAGCGACGACTTCTGTACGAAGATCACGCACGCGGCCAAGCGGCCCGCCGAGCTGATCAAGGCGTTCCGGAACAGCCCCGAGCTGCGTGTCGCCGTGACCGTGGACATGATCGCCACGGGGACTGACATCCCGCCGCTGGAGTGCGTCTTCTTCCTGCGGGACGTCAAGAGCTGGGCGTACTTCGAGCAGATGAAGGGGAGGGGTTCGCGGACGGTCGACCCGGCCGAGTTCCAGGCGGTCACGCCGGACGCCGAGGTCAAGGAACGGTTCGTGATCGTCGACGCGGTCGGTGTCACGGACTCGCCCCGCGTGGACGCCCGCCCGCTCAACCGGCTCTCCGAACGGAAGATCCCGCTGGAGCGGTTGATGGCCAAGACGGCCGGGCTGGCGATGACGGAGGACGAGGTCGCCACGTTGGCGGGGCGCCTGGCCCGCCTTGACCGGCAGCTCACTCCCGAGGAGCGGGAGGAGGTCGAGGAACTGGCCGGCCAGCCGCTTCAGGAGATCGTCGGCGGCCTGGTCCGGTCCGTCGATCCTGACCAGCAGGAGAGGGCGCGGCGGATCGGCGGCCAGGAGCAGGTGCGGCAGGACATGCTGGAGGCGCTCAAGCCGATCGCCTCGAACCGGGAGCTGAGGGATCGGCTGATGTCGATGCGCCGCGCCCACGACATCGTCATAGACGAGGTCAGCGTCGACGAGGTGAAGGAGGCGCGCGGCATCACGGCGGACGAGCTGGCGATCCGGCGGGTGACCTCCTGGCAGCAGTACCTGAAGGACAACCAGGACGAGATCGCCGCGTTCAACATCGCGTTCAGCGAGCGACGTGACCCGAAGGAGGTCTACCGGCGACTGCGGGACCTCGCACGGAAGATCGAGCGCCCCCCGTTCCAGTGGACTCCGGCACGGCTGTACGACGCGTACGTACAGCTCGGCAAGGCGGCTCGGCATCCGCGGGGCGCGGCGGGCGTGGTCGATCTGGTGGGGTTGCTGCGCTTCGAGCTGGGCCTGGACCAGGAGGTACGGCCGTACCGTGCGCTGGTGGAGGAACGGTACGCGGCGTGGCAGGCCCGGCAGGAGCAGGCGGGGGCGGATTTCACGGCGGACCAGGTGTGGTGGCTGGACCGGATGGTGGACGTCATTGCCACGGATGCGGCGATCGAGCCCGAGCATTTGAAGGACGTACCCTTCATCGAGCGCGGGGGCGTGGACGGGTTCCTTCGGGAATTCGGGGCGGATCGGGGGGCTGAGATTTTGGATGAGCTGGGACGGGAGTTGGGTGCGTGAGCGGGGATATTCCCACAGGATGGTCCGAGGCCACCATCGGTGATCTGATTGATTCGACAGGGGTGTTCAGTGACGGAGACTGGGTGGAAAGCAAGGACCAGGATCCGGCAGGCGAAGTGCGACTCGTTCAGTTGGCCGACATCGGCGACGGGGAATTTCGCAATCGCAGTAATAGGTCTCTGACGCTGGAAAAGGCCGAACAGCTCAATTGTACGCTTCTTGCCCCAGGTGATATCCTCATCGCGCGGATGCCAGACCCTCTCGGTCGTGCTTGCATCTACCCCGGGGGGAGTCGCCGGGCGGTGACCGTCGTTGATGTATGCATTGTTAGGCCGAGCGTGAACGTAAATCGCCAATGGTTGATGCATTTCGTCAACTCTCCGCAGTTCCGGGAGCGCCTTAAGCCGTTCGAGAGTGGGTCCACTCGGAAGAGGATCTCCCGCAAGAACCTGGCGAAAATTCGTATTCCTGTCCCGCCTGCTGCGGAGCAGCGCCGTATTGTCGCGAGCCTCGAGGAGCAGTTGAGCCGTCTTGAAGGTGCCCGGCATGCGCTGCGTAGCATTGGCGACCGCGTGAAGGCGGCGCGCAGATCCATCCTGGATGAGTTCTTCGGTCTGGATGCCTCGATGGCGCGCGGATGCGTGGTTGAACGCCTGGAAGACGTGGCCAGGATTCAAAGTGGTCAAACTCCCCGAAGGGGTGCGGTCACATTCGACGAGACTGCGTCGGATACCTCTGTCCCCTTCTGGAAGGTGGGCGACATGAACGGATCCGATGGTCGATTGTTGAATCGGTCTCGCACATATGTGAAAAGTGAGGATGCGGCGCGCGGTGGCCTGAAGGTCCAACCGGCTGGAACTGTGCTGATTCCCAAGCGAGGTGGCGCGATCTTCACCAACAAGAAGCGGGTCACCGGTGTGGCTGGCGCCTTTGATCTGAACACCATGGGTATCGTCCCGGGAAGTCGACTTGAACCAGATTACCTGTGGTACTGGTTCCAGACGATTGATCTGCAGGGCCTGGCCGACGGCTCGAATGTCCCGCAGATCAACAATCCCGACCTGCGCGACCTCAAAATTCCGGTTCCCGGAAAGGCGGAACAGCGCAGAATGGTGGCACGTCTGGACGAAATCTTCGACAGCCTGGACAGGGCGGAAAAGATGACGGTCAGCGCCAAGCCCATGCTTCTGCGTGCCGCGCTGCTCCGGGACGCGTTCGCTGGGTGCCTCGTCGCCCAGGACCTCGGCGACGAGCCAGCAGACGCCTTGCTGGCCTCCATTCGCGCGGAGCGGAAGGCCGCCGCGCCGCAGAAGCGGCGATCCCCTCGCAGGCCACCGGCGCAACGAGCCGACCGCCGTACCCCGCTTCCCGCGCCGCCTGCCGTGCTGGGCTCACCACTCACCGGCGAACAGACTGCTCTTGACATGGAGATTTCATCGTGACCAAGATCGAGGCTCGTCGGCTCGTCGACAAGCTCTGGAGTTACTGCCATGTCCTGCGGGACGACGGTGTCTCCACCATCGACTACGTCGAGCAGTTGACGCTTCTTGTGTTCCTCAAGATGGCTCACGAGGCGCAGTCCCGCCCCCCGATGTTCCGCGAGCAGATCATGCCCGAGGGGTCGGTCTGGGAGAACCGGGGCTGGCCCGAACTGCTGAAGAACGATGGCGCCGCGCTCGAAGTCGCCTACGCGGAGCTGCTGGAAGACCTCGGTGCCCAGCGTTCCGGCACCACCTTCCACCTCATCTTCAACGGGGCCCGTAACCGCATCCACGACCCCGCCAAGCTCAAGCGCCTCGTCAAGGACCTGATCGACAAGGAGAACTGGTCCGGTCAGAAGACCGACATCAAGGGGGACGCCTACGAGGAGCTGCTGTCACGGGGTGCCGAGGACATCAAATCGGGTGCGGGGCAGTACTTCACGCCGCGTCCCCTGATCCAGGCCATCATCGACTGCGTTCGGCCCACGCCCGACGACACGATCACCGACCCCGCCTGCGGAACCGCCGGCTTCCTGCTCGCCGCCGCCGAGTACATCCTCCAGGAATATGGCAACCAGCTCACCCCCGAGCAGCGCAAACACCTCAGCAGCGGCGGCATCTGGGGCACCGAGTTGGTGCGGAACACCGCCCGTCTCGCCGCGATGAACCTCTTCCTCCACGGCATCGGTCAGCCCACCGGACCCGCCCTCGTCCGCACCAAGGACGCCCTCGCCGCCCCGCCCGACAAGCGCGCGAGCCTGGTGCTCGCCAACCCGCCCTTCGGCAAGAAGTCGTCCATCACCGTCTACGGCGACGATGGCTCCGCAGCCCGCGAGGCCATCGCCTACGAGCGGCGCGACTTCTGGGTCACCACGACCAACAAGCAGCTCAACTTCGTCCAGCACATCGCCTCGCTGCTGGAGATTCACGGGCGGGCCGCCGTCGTCGTTCCCGACAACGTGCTCTTCGAGGGCGGAGCCGGTGAGACCATCCGGCGGCGGCTGCTGAACGAGTACGACGTGCACACGCTGCTGCGCCTGCCCACCGGGATCTTCTACGCGGGCGGCGTCAAGGCCAACGTGCTCTTCTTCGAGCGCAAGCCTGCCCGCCCCAACCAGCCCTGGACCGAGAAGCTCTGGGTCTACGACTTCCGTACGGCCCAGCACTTCACTCTCAAGCAGAACCCGCTCACCCGGGCGCACCTTGAGGACTTCGTCCAGTGCTACCGCCCCGACGAGGACCGCTCCAAGCGCGTCGAGACGGAACGCTTCAAGGCGTACACGTACGAGGAGCTCGTCGCCCGCGACAAGGCCAACCTCGACATCACCTGGCTCCGCGACCCCAGCCTTGACGACGCCGACAACCTGCCTGCGCCCGAGGTGCTGGCAGCCGAGATCGTCGAAGACCTTCAGGCCGCGCTGGAGGAGTTCGCTGCGATCGCGGAGACGTTGCAGCAGGCGCGGGGTGGGGACAAGGGCGAGAGTACGGAGGCAGCTCCGGTCACGGACTGACAGTGTGTGCGGCCCCGTATCCGTGAAATCGGGTGCGGAGCCGCGCGTCTTGTCCGTCAGCTTCCGGAGGCGTACGGAAGGAAGGTCGTCCATGCGCGTGGTGAGAGGGTGAGGCGAGGGCCTTGGGGGTTCTTGGAGTCGCGGACGAGGATTGAGGCGGGTCTGGCTGTGACTTCGACGCACGAAGGAGTGTTGGCACCGCTGTAGCTGATTTTTATCAGCAGTTCCGCTACCGTGCCCGCCGGGTCCGGCGCCTTTGCTGACCCGCCCCACCGGTTCTCCGTGCCGCTGTCCGCCACGCGTCGTGGGGCACGCCTGGCCAGGCTTCTGTCCACAGAGCAACTGCGCACATGGGGGCTCCCGTTGGACCCGGCGCGGCTCATCGTCGCCGAACTCGCCGCCAATGCCGCCTCGCATGGCCGGGTCCCCGGTCGGAGCTTCCGCCTCACCCTCGCTGTCACGCGGTCCGGCGCACTCCGTATCGAGGTGACCGAACACCCGTGGTGACTGCCTGCCCGTCCGTGCGTCGGTCACCAGGGGAACGCCGGGCGAGAACGGCTACGGGCTGTTGCTGGTGGAGGAACTGGCGGACCGGTGGGGTGTGGCGCACGGACCGGTGCCGTCCAAGACCGTTTGGGCGGAGCTGGATCTCAACTGCTGAAGTCGTTGCGGTGCAGTTGCCCATTCCCGGGCAGCGGTGGTGAGGGCGGCACAGTGGGTAAGTGGTTGTCCGCCGACGCGGGTGCGGGCAAGAAGCCGGCCCATCGGGTGTGAAGTGGTTTCCTCACCGCCCGGTCAGCCTTCGAGCGTGGCGGAAGGCGCGTTTCCGTTCTGGGCCTGTCGGGCCCGCTTGGCGAGCACCGTGGCCAGGTCCCGGACACTGTCCTCGTTGACGCCGTTCTCGTGTTTGTCCATGGAACCCGCCAGCGTCCACAGCAGCGTCGTGCCGACCCGGGTCTGGGTCACGGCGCCGGGCTCACCGAAGTGGCCGGAAGAACCGAAACGGGCGTCACGCTCGTCACCGATCGGGCCGAGGCTGAACGACTTGGCCCGCTGTCCCGCCTTCTTGCCGTAGTAGCCGTCCCAGAGCACGTCGTACGCCTTGCGGGCAGCCTGTTCGCTGTCGTAGGCGATGATCAGAAAGGTGACGGTGGCGGCGTTTTCGGTATGCTGGAAAGTCGAGACGCCGAAGAAGCGGGAGTTCTCGCAGCCCGCGTTGCCCTTGATGGGGCAGGCCTCCGAACGGGAGAGCTTGTCCATCTCAAGGGTCGTGGGCCGAAAGGACTCCTTCCAACCCGCCATGGCCTCGCCATCCGGCAACGTCTCCCGTACCTGTTCCTTCGTGAGCGCCACCGCCTTGCCGTTCCAACTGTCGCTTTCCGCGCCACCGCCACAGCCGGCCAGCAGCAGTGCCGCCGCGATCGCCACGCACCACCGGTAGTTCCTCATGGGCATGCCACCACCCCTCGAACGGTGATCTTACGCGGACCCGAAGCCGAAACCGGAGCCCGGAAACGCTGGTCCCGGTCGTGCGTGCGTCGGGGGTGCGGGCCGTAAAGAAGTAAGAACTCCTGGGAGAGAAACCCTCCAAACCAAACCAAACCCCGTGTTCGTCACTCGGCTGGGTGAAACGGGCCAACTCGGCTGGCGCGGGGGAGGTTTGGGCGGGCAGGCTCGGGGCTGACAACCGCAGACATGCGACGGCCCCCGCCGGGACTGCAATCCCAGTGCGAGGGCCTGACCACCGAGGAGAAGTGAAGGCCTTCCCTCATGGCTGAGACCAAGCCTAATGGCGCCGTGCGCCCGCAGTCCCGTAACCGGCAAAGTGCCACCCGTTCCGGTGTCACCCACGTCAAGGAGTTCCAGCCCGACTGGTACACGATCATCGGTAACCACCTCGCCCAGCATCGTGAGCTGTCGTTGACCGCCATCGGGCTCGGCACGCACATTCTCTCGCTGCCCGAGGGTGCTTCCGCCGACATTCGCAGTCTGGCCGAGCGGTTCACGGAAGGCAGGGACCGGATCGCCTTCGCCCTGCGGGAGTTGGAGGCGCACGGTTACATCGAGCGGGTACGGGAGCGGGTCGACGGGGGGCGCGTGGTCACCCGTACGTACGCGTACAACGCTCCGGCGCTCACGCGGGCCGTCGAGGACGTGGTGGTCGAGGAGGAGCCTGTCGAAGGCGATTCCGGTGCCGTGGCTCCCGTCGTACCGCCTGCGGCGGAGGCCGCCGCAGGCGCCGAGTCGTCGGAACGCGGTGAGCACCACGACAAGGCTGTCGCGCTGCTCGTCGGGCTGCGTCGGACCGATGATCGGTTCACGCTCTCGCAGAAGGATGTGCGCCGTCTCGCTCCGACCGTCGCCGCCTGGTTCGACAACGGGGCCAGCGCGGCGGCGGTGTACCACGCCATGACGGCCGATCTTCCCGTCCCCCTCAGGAATCCGGCACGGTTCCTTGCCTACCGGCTGAGTGAACTGCTGCCACCGCCGTTGCGGACCTGGTGCCGGGATTGCCTCGCCGAACGCGAGCGCCGTACCCAGTGGGCTGTGGGGCGGCAGGACCTGAATTCGCCTGTACCGCCTGCACTGCCCGAGCCGTCCGAGACCGCTGAACCGCCTGTGTCTGCCGAGCCGCCCGTGACTGCTGAGCCGCCCGTGTCTGCTGAGTCGGATGCGGGGCCGACCGATCCACCCGGCTTCCCGAGGAGTGCCGCATGACCGACCACACGATCCACGCCGCCTATGTGCAGGTGTACAACACCCTGCGTGAGGCGTCGGCCACCCTGGAGTACCTGAAGCAGGAAGGGGTGGAGGAAGGTGTGGAACCGCATGCCGGGGCCGCCATGTGGGGCGTCCGGTTCGCTGCCGCCGTCCTCTACCCGCTGCTGCCCTGCCAGCCCGGGCCGCCCGTCGACTACGACCCGCAGAAGTTGCTGGACTTGGCCGCGCACTGGCGGGACGCCGCGTTCGATCTGGGTGAGTTCGCGCTGCCGGAGCCCGTGCTGAGGGTCGTACGGGAAGACGGGGGCTCCCGCGATGCAGGGCGTGGGGTCCAGGGGGCGTAGGGCGGGGCGCGGCTGCCGACGGGGTGTTGGCAAAGGGGCCCGCGGCGCGGGCGTAGCGTAGGTGTATGTCGAAGTACGGATCGTTTCCCGGTACGCGGCCCCGCCGGCTTCGTACGACGCCTGTGATGCGGCGGATGGTGGCCGAGACACGGTTGCATCCGGCGGACTTCATTCTGCCCGCGTTCGTGCGGGAGGGTGTCAGCGAGCCCGTGCCGATCACGGCGATGCCGGGGGTCGTGCAGCACACGCGGGACAGTCTGAAGAAGGCCGCCGTGGAGGCCGTCGAGGCCGGGGTCTCCGGGATCATGCTCTTCGGGGTGCCGGAGGACGGGAAGAAGGACGCGCTCGGGACTCCCGGCACCGATCCCGACGGGATTCTGCAGGTCGCCCTGCGGGACGTACGGGCCGAGGTCGGGGACGAGTTGCTCGTCATGTCCGATCTGTGCCTCGACGAGACCACCGACCACGGGCACTGCGGAGTCCTCGACGACCAGGGCCGCGTCGACAACGACGCGACCCTGGAACGCTATGCCGAGATGGCCCAGGTGCAGGCCGACGCCGGCGCGCACGTCGTCGGGCCCAGCGGGATGATGGACGGCCAGATCGGGGTCGTCAGGGACGCCCTCGACCAGATCGGGCGGGAGGACGTCGCGATCCTCGCCTACACCGCCAAGTACGCGTCCGCCTTCTACGGGCCCTTCCGGGAGGCCGTCGGCTCCTCGCTGCGGGGGGACCGCAAGACCTACCAGCAGGACCCCGCCAACGCCCGGGAGTCGCTGCGCGAACTCGCTCTCGATCTGGAGGAGGGCGCCGACCTGGTGATGGTCAAGCCGGCCGGCCCCTACCTCGACATCCTCGCCCGGGTCGCGGACACCGTGGACGTGCCGGTGGTCGCGTACCAGATCTCCGGGGAGTACTCGATGGTCGAGGCCGCCGCCGAGAAGGGCTGGATCGACCGTGACCGGGCCGTCCTGGAGACGCTCACGGGGATCAAGCGGGCGGGTGCGCAGAACATCCTGACCTACTGGGCCGTCGAGGCGGCTCGCATGCTGCGCTGAGTCCGGTACGGGAGGGCGTTTCCGGTCAGTACTGGAGGGCGTCCTCCATGGTCGACTGCCAGTAGGTGACGGCCACCGAGTTGTCGACGTAGACGCCCTTGGCCGGGAGGGCGGGCGACGCGGGGGAGCCGGCGTCGCTGCCGGCCTCGGTGCCCTGGAAGTAGACGACGACCTTCTTCTCCGTCGTGCCCTCGCCGCCGCTGCCGTCGGCGGCGGAGAGAAGGACACCCGCGTAGCCCGACTCGCCGGGGGCCAGGGTCACCACGGCCTGCGGCTGCGACTCCTCGATCACGCGCGGCGCCGACTGGGCCTCGCCGAACCGGACCGTGGGGTTGTAGTAGAGGTCGCAGTACTTCGAACCGGTGTTCTTGACGGTGATCAGCATGTGGTTGAGCGGGCGGGCCACCGGCTGCGCGGTGACGGTGGTGTTGGAGCCGTTGCACGTGACGCGGTTCTCGGGGTCGGAGGAGCCGTCCGTGGTCCCGCCCTTCGAGGAGGCCTTGTCGGCCGTGGTGCCGCCGGTGGTGGAGCCGCCGCCCGTGCTCGTGGAGCCCCCGGCGCCCGAGCCGCCGTTCGTGCCGGTGCCGCCGGTGCCGCCGGTGCCGCCGGTGTCGCCGGTGGTCGAGCCCGAGGAGCCCGCGCTCTGCGAGGTCGAGGTCGAACCGCCCGCAGCACCCTCGTCCCTCGCGCCCATGCCGTTGTCGCACGCCGTGAGGGCGAGGGCGGCGAGCGCCGCTCCCGTCACGGCGAGCAGACGGGCGGGGCGGGCGGTGCGGGCGGTGCGGGCGGAGCGAGCGGTGCGGAGCGTGCGCATGAGAGGTCCCTTTCGGACGAAGCGAGTGCAGAAGGCTGAGAACAAGTGCTCGAAGCCGTGCCGCTCGACCGGTGTGCCGGGAGCGGCGTGCTTGGATGACCAAAGCTTGTGGGGTGATCCGTCCCGGCCGCCACAGTCGACGGACGATCAGGGACGCTGGAACGCTCACGAGGGCTTTGACCTGCGGGAACGTCCCTTCCCTGGAACGCGGAACGGGACGCGCGGGACGTGAGGGACGGAGGAAGACGTGTCGGGGAGCGGTACCGCGAACGGCCTGGGGGCCGATTTCGCCGAGCTGCTGCGGGAGTTGAAGGAGCGCTCCGGGCTGAGTTACGGGGTGCTCGCCAAGCGGCTCCACATGAGTACGTCGACGCTGCACCGGTACTGCAACGGGGACGCCGTACCGACGGACTACGCCCCCGTCGAGCGGCTGGCCCGCCTCTGCAAGGCCTCGCCGGAGGAGTTGGTCGAGCTCCACCGGGCGTGGGTGCTCGCGGACGCGATGCGCCGGCGCAAGGGGGGTGACTCCGGCGGGGTGGCGGAGGGCGGGCGGAGTTCGGCGGGGGCGGAGCTGGGCTCGGCTGCCGTCGAGCCCGAGGTTCCGGAGACTGAGGTCACGGGCACAAAGGTCACTGGCACCGAGGCCGCGGAGCCCGACGTTTCGGAGACCGTGATCGGTGATGTGGTGTCCGGTGGGGGAGCGCGGCGGGGGCCGGCTCGGCGGCGTACGCGGGTCGCTCTGGTCGCCGGGGTGGCCGTGGCCGCCGTGCTCGGGGCGGTGACGCTCGCCATGAGTCTGCCGTCCGGTGGGAAGGAGGGCGGGGCCGGGCGTACGGCCGGTGCCGCGTCCGTCAGCAGCAGCGGCGGCGGCCGTGAGGAGGAGGACGGCAAGGGCTCCGCCTCACCGACCGGCGCCTCGCCCTCCGTGTCCGCGAGCGAGCCGGGCGGCAAGAAGGGGAAGGGCGACGGCAAGGGGGCGGCAGCCTCGGCCGCCGAGACCCCGACCAGCCCCGGTGGTGCGGGCGCGGGAGGGGCGGACGCCTCCCTTCCGGCGCCGCTGAACGTGAAGGTGGAGCCGTACACCTGGGAGGAACCCTGCGCCCAGCGGTATCTGGCCGACCGGCCGCCGGCGGAGGTCGGGCCGCCGCCGCTGGAGCAGGACGCGCCGGCCTGGGTGTCGGCGGAGGGCGCGGTGGCGTCGGGGCAGCAGTTTGTGACGCTCACCGTGCAGGGCACCGGCGAGGAGACCGTCGTCGTACGGGGGCTCAAGGTCCGGATGACCGACAAGCGGTCGCCCCTGGCCTGGAACGACTACGCCATGGGCTACCCCGGCGTCGGCTGCGGGGCCGGTGTCCCGACCCGCTCCTTCACGGTCGCCCTCGACGCCGCGCGGCCGGCCGTGCAGCCCAAGGCGGGCAGCAGGAACTTCCCCTACTCCGTCAGCCAGTCCGACCCGGAGGTGTTCTACGTCAGCGCCGACGCCTCCGCGTACTACGTCAGCTGGTACCTGGAGCTGGAGTGGACCGCCGGTTCCCGCAGCGGCACGCTGACGCTGAACGACGACGACGGCCGGCCGTTCCGGACGAGCGGCAACAACGGGCGCCCGGCGTACGAGTATCCGCTGGGCGGGCCGAAGTGGGTCCCGGAGGGGACGACTCTGGGGGAGAGCGAGGACGAGACCGCAATGTGATTGACGAGTTCTCGTCAATCGGCATAGGTTCTGCGCCTGCCCCGATTTCCGGGGCGGACTTATGCCAATTTTCGATGGAAGCCATGAACTGGTTCATCGAAGTGCTCAAGAAGTACGCGGTCTTCAGCGGGCGGGCGCGTCGCCAGGAGTACTGGATGTTCACGCTGATCAGCTCGCTCATCTATCTCGCTCTGTACCTCCTCGGTCTCGCCCTGGACACGCAGGTGCCCCAGCTCCTCCTCAGCCTCGCCCCGGCCACCGAGGGGCAGCGGGACGCCAACCAGTACGGTCCCGACCCGAAGGTGTATCCGGCACAACCCTGAGGCGGCAACTCCCCTGGGGCGTTAGGTTGTTGGTCATTCAATGAACCATTCAATGACCCCACTCCCCAGGGAGAGCTTCATGGCCGGTGACGCGCTCAGCCAGGACCCCGCCGAGCTGCGGAAGAGGATCGACACCACCAAGGCGCACCCGGCACGGGTCTACGACGTCTTCCTCGGCGGCAAGGACAACTACCCCGTGGACCGCGAGGCGGCCGCCGCGGCGCTGGCCGCCAATCCGCGTGGCTACCTGGACGTCCGGCACAACCGTGACTTCATGCGCCGCGCGGTGACCACGCTCGCCAAGGACGAGGGCATCCGGCAGTTCCTCGACATCGGCACCGGCCTGCCGACCGCCGAGAACGTGCACCAGATCGCGCAGGCGCTCGTCCCCGACTCGCGGGTCGTGTATGTCGACAACGACCCGGTGGTGCTCGCCCACGCCCGCGCGTTGCTCACGAGTGGGCCCGAGGGTGCCACGGACTACATCGACGCCGACCTGACGTCACCGGCGGGGATCCTCGAAGCGGCCGCGAAGACGCTCGACTTCGACCGGCCGATCGCGCTGTGCCTGGTGGCGATCCTGCACTTCGTGGAGGACGACGAGGCGTACCCCGTGGTGCGGGAACTGGTGCGGGCGCTGCCCGCCGGCAGTCGGCTGGTCCTCAGCCATCTGACCGAGGACCTCAACCCCGCGAACATCCGCGCGGTCCAGGAGACCTACACCAAGCGGGGGTTCACCTTCGTGCTGCGGTCCAAGGACGAGGTGGCCCGGTTCTTCGAGGAGAGCGGGCTCGTGGTGGACGAGCCCGGGGTGGTGCCGGCGCACCACTGGCGGTTCTCGGACGGTGCGCCGGTGCCTCCGGCGGCGGAGCCGCACGTGCTGGCCGGGATGGACGACATCGAGCGGGTTCGGTATCGGGACATCAACGATGTGACCGACGCGGACATCAACGTGTACGCGGCGGTGGGGCGCAAGGGCTGAGGAAGGGCCCGGCCCTGCCCTGCCCCCCTTCAACCCCCGCGCCACCCAGGCGCCGTCATCCGGTTCCGAACCACGTCTCCGCCAGGGAGTCCAGGGTCTGGCTGGGCGGGGCCGGCAGGCTGCGCAGGTACCAGTTCAGGTCGCTGTAGACGTGCAGGAGGGTGTAGGCCATCAGCTCGCGGGGGTCGAACGGGGGGTGGCCGTAAGCCTCGTAGAAGAGCTTGAGGAGGGCCGGGTCGGCTCGGGTGAGGAAGAGGGCGACGCTGACGAAGTCGTAGGCGGGGTCGCCGACCATGGCCGGCTCGAAGTCGAAGAGGCCGGTCAGGCGCCAGCCGTCGTGCGGGTCGACGGTCAGGTGGTCGCGCATGAACTCGGTGTGCAGCAGGACCGGGCGGCGCTGGGCGGGCAGGGGGACCGAGCGGAGGAAGTCCGGGATCTGTTCGAGCCAGGGTTCCGTGAGACCGCCGCTCACCTGCTGCTCGACCGCCGCCGCGCGCTGGGCGGCGACGAACCTGCCCCAGTCCGTCGGCCCGGTGACCGGGACGACCGGAGTGGCGTCCAGAGCGTGCAGGGCGGCGAGGCCCTCGGCGGCCTCGGCGATGACCCGTTCCTGGTCGGGCCGTGGGATCCGGGGCCAGGCCTCGATGAGGTCCTCGCCGGGCAGGCGGGACATCAGCACATAGCGCCAGCCGTTCTTGTACTGGTCCGCCGAGTGCAATCTCGGTGTGGGGATGGGGAGTTTGCCCCACAGGATCGACAGCAGGCGGGCTTCGCGGACGGCTTCCGCGGCTTCGAAACCCGGATACAGCTTGAGGACGAGGGCGTCGCCGACGGCGTACACCGGCAGCGAGCCCTCGGCGAAACGCACGATCCGCGCGCCTGCGAGACCGAGCGAGCCGCAGAGATCCTGGGCGGCCGGTCGCAGCAGCGCCTCGTCACCGACGACTTCTTGCAACTCGTCGTTCGTGTCCACGCTGGGCAGCATGCGCGCAGCCTAGGGGGTGGCGAGGGCCGTCCGCATCGCGGAAATGGTGGGTGTAAGGGGCATGCACCTGTCTAGGGTGCGGGCACGGGCGGGGTCGCGCCGCCCCGGAATGGCGAAGGAGCCGTGGGATGGGTGCCGTGGATGCCGAACGTGCCGTGTATGACGTGGGGTTTGTCGCGAGGGCGGGGGCCGGGGACGGTCCGGGGGACGCGGGCGGGATCGGCGCCGGGGCGGCCGTGCCCCGTCTCGCCGAGCGGGTCGCGACCGTCGGGGGTTCCCCCGTTCGAGACATCCTCGCCGTCACCTCGCGTCCCGAAGTCGTCAACTTTGCGGGTGGACTGCCCGCACCGGAGCTGTTCGACACGGAGGGGATAGCGGCCGCCTACCGCGATGTGCTCGCCGAGTCCGCGGGGCGCGCCCTGCAGTACGCGACGACCGAGGGCGAGCCGGTGCTCCGGGCGGCGCTCGCGGCGCGGTACGGGGCGCGCGGGCTGGCGACCGGCGCGGACGAAGTGCTCGTCACCACCGGGTCGCAACAGGCGCTGTCGCTGCTCGCCACTGCGCTGCTGGAGCCGGGGGACGTCGTCCTGGTCGAGGATCCCTGCTATCTCGCGGCACTCCAGGCGTTCCGGTTCGCGGGGGCGCGGGTGGTGGCCGTGCCGGGCGACGCGCACGGGGTCGATCCGGTCGCGCTGGAGGAGGCGGTGGTACGGCACCGGCCCAAGCTCTTCTACACCGTGCCCACCTTCCAGAACCCGACCGGGCGCACGCTGCCCGCCGAGCGGCGGGCGGCCGTCGCCTCCGTGGCCGCCCGGCGCGGACTGTGGATCGTCGAGGACGACCCGTACGGCGAACTCCGCTTCGAGGGCGACCGGGTGCCGTGGATCGCCTCGTACCCGGGCGCCGAGGACCGTACGGCGCTGCTGGGCTCCTTCTCCAAGGTCATGGCCCCCGGGATGCGGCTGGGCTGGCTGCGCGCGCCCGCCGAGCTGAGGCGGGCGTGCGTGGTCGCCAAGCAGGCGGCCGACCTGCACACCCCGACCGTCAACCAGCTCGCCGCGGCGCGGTATCTGGCCGACCGTGATCTGGACGCCCATGTCCTGCGGGTCGCCGGCGCGTACCGGGAGCGGCGTGACGCCATGCTCGCGGGCCTCGCCGAAGCGCTCCCGGCGGGCTCCACGTGGAACCGGCCCGAGGGCGGCATGTTCCTCTGGGCCCGCCTCCCCTCCTCCCACGACACCGGCGCGCTGCTGCCGCGCGTGGTCGCACGGGACGTGGCGTACGTGCCCGGGGCACCCTTCTACGCCGGCGAGCCCGACCGCTCGACGCTGCGCCTGTGCTTCGTGACGCAGACACCGGAGGAGATCCGGGAGGGGCTGCGGCGGTTGGGGGCGGGGTTGCGGGGAGAGGGCTGAGGGCCGGGGGTGGGCTGGAGGTCTGGGGTGGGCGGGCTCAGTCCCACCAGAAGGACCAGGTGGGGGCGTTGAGGAGGGTGTGGGCGTAGGAGCCGCGGGTGCCGTCGGTCGTGCCCTGCCAGATGTTGTCGGGGCAGAAGGCGAAGTGCTCGACGGCCACGGCTTCGGCCTCGGCCTCGGTGGTGGGCGGGGTGGCCACGGAGAGGACGAGGTGGTCGTAGGCGAGGGCGACGACGCGTATGCCGAAGCGGTCCTCCCAGGAGCGCAGGACCGCGCAGAGCCTCGCCACGTCGTTCTCGTGGTTCGTCGGGCCGGTCCAGCCGATGGCCGCCGGGATGTCGGCGCTGCGGCGGGCGGGGACGAGAGCGAGGCGGGGGTCCTTCAGCCGCGAGGGGTCCTCGACCAGGGCGTCGGCGGTCTCGGCGGCGAGGGCGTCGGGGTCGGTCACGGCACCCGGGGCGGACGAGGGGGCGTCGGTGAGGCCCGGCCAGTCGGGGTCCTCGGCGGTGGCGTACGCGTCCCAGAACTCGGCCAGGACCTCGTCGGCGTCGTGGTCGCCGGGGTAGGTCGTCTCGCCGGGCAGCAGCTCCCACTCCTCCGGACCGCCCTGGTCGCCGCCGACGTCCAGCAGCACCGGGAGGAGGCCCGCCGTGCGGCGGGCGGGCTGGACGGCGGTCCAGGCGCCCGGCGCCGCCGTCTCGTCCGCGCACCACAGCAGTGGCTCGTGCCACGGACCCTCGTCCGTGGTGTCGATCAACCTCCCCTGCGGAAGCGGGAGTGCAAGCCCGAGCACGCGCCCGCTCGGGTCGGCCGCCAGCTGGGGCAGCGGGTTGGGAAGTGTCGCCATGGGTGTGACTGTAGGGGCCGCCACTGACAGTGACCCGGCCGGTGGGGTCGGACCGCCTCTGCGCGCGTGCGTCGCCACAGTGTCCCGAGGGGCACTGCCCGAAGAGACGATTCCGGCCGACTCGTCCGAAAAATAGGTTGGTTGTGCGGCCCAGGCTCCGGTCGACACCGAGTCGGGGGTGCCGCACACGACGACCCCTCACCGCCGGAAGGCCCCTCACCATGCGCACACTCACCGCCGCCGCCCGCACCGGCGTCCTCGCCGCCGGCGTCGGCGCCCTGGTGTTCACCGGCGTCGCCGCCGGCGGCACCGCCGTGGCCGCCCCGCAGGCACAGCCGGCCAGGCTCACGGTCAAGGACTACCGCTCCTGGCTGCTGAACAACGACGACCTGGCGGCCTCGCGGAAGGTCCTCAAGGCCTTCGACAAACTGCCCACGGCGAAGCAGCAGAGGTTCGTGGACTACCTGCAGAACCGGTCCGTCACCAAGGCGTTCGAGCTGAGCTTCGCCGGGGGCGTGAAGAAGGGGAACACCAAGGAGGTCGCGTACAACAAGGACGTCCGCTTCTCCGGTGTCGTCAAGGGCTCCAACAAGGTCGTCTCCGGCGGCCGCGACATCTCCCTGACCTTCACCGCCACCGAGCGCATCTACGACATCCCGGTCGTCACCCAGAGGGTCGACTTCAGCTACACGGTCAAGAACGGCATCAAGGCGCGCAAGGTCAAGCGCTCGGTGGTCAATATGAACCGTGCCTTCGTCATCAAGCCGGTGAAGAACGCCGTCTCCGGCACGAACACGATCACCGCGACCGTCACCTGGAACCTGGCCCCGCAGTACAGGTCCGTCGGCAAGGGCCCCCTCGTGAAGAAGCAGGCCATCACCAGCTTCGCCGGCCAGAAGTTCGGCGCCCGCCTGTCGAACGCCTGAGCTGTGTCGTGACCGGCACAGGGGGAAGGGGCGGGCGCCGCGCGGCGCCCGCCCCTTCCCCCTGGCCTCGGTCAGAGCTTGTCGGGCGTCCTGATGCCCAGCAGGGCCATGCCGCGGTGCAGGGTGCGGGCCGTCAGGTCGATCAGGAACAGACGGTTCTCCATCTGGGCCGGGGTGTCGGCCTTCAGGACCAGGCACTGGTCGTAGAACGTGGTCAGCAGAGTCGCCAGCTTGAAGAGGTACGCGGCCAGCTTGTGCGGCTCGTACGACTCCGCGACCTCGGCCACGGTCTCGCCGAACTGGTCCAGGTGCAGACCCAACGCGCGCTCCGCCGGGGCCAGTTCGAGCTCCGGGTGGGCGGTCGGGCGGGCCTCTCCCGCCTTGCGGAGGATCGACTGGATACGGGCGTACGCGTACTGGAGGTAGACGGACGTGTCGCCGTTCAGCGAGACCATCTGGTCCAGGTCGAACTTGTAGTCCCGGACGGCGGAGGTGGACAGGTCGGCGTACTTGACCGCGCCGATGCCGACGTAGCGGCCGTTCTCGACGATCTCCTCCTCCGTCAGGCCCACCTTCTCGGCCTTCTCCCGGACCACCGTCGTGGCGCGGTCGATCGCCTCGTCGAGCAGGTCGACCAGGCGGACCGTCTCGCCCTCACGGGTCTTGAACGGCTTGCCGTCCTTGCCGAGGACCGTCCCGAAGGCCAGCTGGAACGCCTTGACGTCCCCGTCGTTCAGCCAGCCCGCCCTGCGCGCGGTCTCGAAGACCATCTTGAAGTGCAGGGACTGGCGGGCGTCCACGACGTACAGGAGGGAGTTCGCCTTGAGGCTGAAGACGCGGTCCCTGATGGCGGACAGGTCGGTGGCCGCGTAGCCGTAGCCGCCGTCCGACTTCTGCACGATCAGGGGGACCGGGTTGCCGTCCGGGCCCTTGATGTCGTCGAAGAAGACACACAGGGCGCCTTCCGAGCGGACGGCCACGCCCTGCTCCTCCAGGAGGCGGCAGGTCTCCGCGAGCATGTCGTTGTAGCCGGACTCGCCGACGATGTCGGCGTCCCGGATCTCCATGTCGAGCTTCTCGAAGACGGAGAAGAAGTAGATCTTCGACTCGTCGACGAACTTCTGCCACGTGGCGAGGGTGTGCGGGTCGCCGGCCTGGAGGTCGACCACCCTGCGGCGGGCCCGCGTCTTGAACTCCTCGTCGGAGTCGAAGAGCTTCCTGGCCGTCTTGTACAGCCGGTCCAGGTTCGACATGGCCTGCTCGCCGGACTTCTGGAGGTCCTCGCCCTCCTTGTGGTCCAGCTCGTGCGGGTGCTCGTCCAGGTACTGGATCAGCATGCCGAACTGGGTGCCCCAGTCGCCGATGTGGTGCCTGCGGATCACGTCCTCGCCGGTGAACTCCAGGATCTGGACGACCGCGTCACCGATCACGGCGGAACGGAGGTGGCCGACGTGCATCTCCTTGGCCACGTTCGGCTGGGCGTAGTCGATGACCGTGGTGCCGGGGCGCTCCGCTGTGGGGACGCCGAGCCGGCCGGTGTCGTCCGCGTACCGCGCGGCGAGGTTCTCGGTGATCGCGCCGTCGGTGAGGGTGATGTTGAGGAAGCCGGGGCCGGAGACCTCGATGTCCTTGATCAGCTCGCCGGACTCCACCCGGGCGACGACCTGGGTGGCCAGCTCCCTCGGGTTGGCCTTCGCCTTCTTGGCCAGCGCGAGGATCCCGTTCGCCTGGTAGTCCGCCCGGTCGCTGCGTCGCAGCAGCGGGTCGACTCCGTCGGCGTCCGGCAGGGCGGAGGCGAGGGCGGCGGCGAGGCGCGCGTTGACGGAGGCGGTGAGGGACGTGACCGAAGCCATCAGGGGGAGCCGTTCTCCTTGGGGTACGGGTGGATGTCGTTCAGTATCCCATGGGGGGTAAAGGGGTTTTCTTGCGGCGAGATGGGGGTGCCTTCCGGGGTGGGGGGTTCGGTGCGTCGGGGGGTGCGGGTGGGTGGGGCTTCTCGCGCAGTTCCCCGCGCCCCTGAAAAGCAGGGGCTCCGCCCCGTGCTTTTCAGGCCCGCAGGGCCGTGGTCTTTCAGGCCCGCAGGGCCTGATCTTTTAGGGGCGCGGGGAAGTGCGCGAGCAACCCCCGCCGGGCCGCGGTCGCCCACGCACCCGTACCCCCCGTTTATTAGGCGCCCGGTTCGACCCACGGAGTGAAAGGCTGGGAGAATGGCGCGGTCGCCCGGGACCGTAACCGGCGGCCATGGAAACTCCAGGAAAAGAGGACGTGCCGATCGTGGCTCAGAGCACCGAGACCACCGACTGGGTCTCCCGTTTCGCGGATGAGGTCATCGAGGAGTCGGAGCGTCGGGCCCCGGGCAAACCGGTCGTCGTCGCGTCCGGCCTGTCGCCGTCCGGCCCCATCCACCTCGGCAACCTCCGCGAGGTCATGACCCCGCACCTCGTCGCCGACGAGATCCGCCGCCGCGGGCACCAGGTCCGGCATCTGATCTCCTGGGACGACTACGACCGCTACCGCAAGGTCCCGAACGGCGTCGACGGCGTCGACGGCTCCTGGGCCGAGCACATCGGCAAGCCGCTCACCTCCGTGCCCGCCCCCCAGGGCTCCGCCCACCCCAACTGGGCCGAGCACTTCAAGGCGGCGATGGTCGACGCGCTCGCCGAGATGGGCGTCGAGTTCGACGGGATCAGCCAGACCGCGCAGTACACCTCCGGCGTGTACCGCGAGCAGATCCTGCACGCCATGAAGCACCGCGGCGACATCGACGCGATCCTCGACCAGTACCGGACCAAGAAGGCCCCGGCCAAGCAGCAGAAGCAGCAGAAGCCGCTCGACGAGGCCGAGATCGAGGCCGCCGAGGGGTCCGGCGCCGCCGGTGAGGACGACGGCAGCTCCGGCTCCGCCGGGTACTTCCCGTACAAGCCCTACTGCGGGCAGTGCGGCAAGGACCTCACCACCGTCACCGCCTACGACGACGACACCACCGAGCTGACCTACACCTGCACCGCCTGCGGCTTCTCCGAGACCGTCGCGCTGAACGAGTTCAACCGCGGCAAGCTCGTCTGGAAGGTCGACTGGCCGATGCGGTGGGCGTACGAGGGCGTCGTGTTCGAGCCGAGCGGCGTCGACCACTCCTCGCCGGGGTCGAGCTTCCAGGTCGGTGGGCAGATCGTCGGGATCTTCGGGGGCGAGCAGCCCATCGGGCCGATGTACGCCTTCGTCGGCATCAGCGGCATGGCCAAGATGTCGTCGTCCAAGGGCGGGGTGCCCACACCCGGCGACGCGCTGAAGATCATGGAGCCGCAGCTGCTGCGCTGGCTCTACGCCCGCCGCCGGCCCAACCAGTCCTTCAAGATCGCCTTCGACCAGGAGATCCAGCGGCTCTACGACGAGTGGGACAAGCTCGACGCCAAGGTCGCGGACGGGTCCGCCCTGCCGGCCGATGTCGCCGCGCACTCCCGCGCGGTGGGCACGGCCGCCGGTGAGCTGCCGCGCACGCCCCGCCCGATGCCGTACCGGACCCTCGCGTCCGTCGCCGACATCACGGCGGGTGCCGAGGACCAGACCCTGCGCATCCTCAGCGAACTCGACCCCACCGACCCGCTGTCCGGTCTCGACGAGGTGCGGCCGCGGCTCGACAGGGCCGAGGCCTGGATCAACACGCACGTCCCCGCCGACCAGCGGACCATCGTGCGCCAGGAGGCCGACGCCGAGCTGCTGAAGTCCCTCGACGAGGCGTCCCAGCAGTCGCTGCGGCTGCTGCTCGACGGGCTCGCCGAGCACTGGTCGCTCGACGGGCTCACGCATCTCGTCTACGGCGTGCCCAAGGTGCAGGCCGGGTTCTCGGCGGACGCCACGCCCAAGGAGCTGCCGGCGGAGATCAAGACGGCCCAGCGGTCGTTCTTCGCCCTGCTGTACCACCTGCTCGTCGGGCGGGACACGGGGCCGCGTCTGCCCACGCTGCTGTTGGCGGTGGGGCAGGAGCGGGTGCGGGCCCTGCTCGGGGAGTAGACCGCGTGATACGGCGATGGGGCGCCCGGTGACCACCGGGCGCCCCATCGCCGTCTGCGCGTGGCTCAGGCGATGTGGTCCTCTTCCAGCTCCGCGGTGTGGCGGTTGGTGAAGCGGTTGACCATCCGCCTCGACTCCTCCGCGGGGAGGGTGACGCGGAACTCGGCCTCCACGTTGTCGACGAACTCGCGTGGCGTCGGGTAGCTGCCGTTGATCGACTTCTTGAAGACCTGGTAGTACGACTCCTCGTCCGGGGCGGCGGGTTCGGGGGTGCCGCCGCCCTCGCCCAGCTCACGCGTGCGGCCGGGGCCGGCCGGGATGGGGAAGCTGCCGGTCTCCTCGGGGGAGGGTTCCGGCTGCTGCTGCAGTTCGGGGGCCTCGAACTGTTGCTGCTGGAAGCGGGGATCCCGGGGGTCCGGCTCGAAGCGCTGGTACTGCTCCGGGTCCTGCTCCTCGTACCACCCCTCGTACTGTTCCTCCGGGTCGTACGAGGGGTCGTAGCCGCCCTGGTAGGGGACCTCCTGGGGGTGGCGGGCGTGGAGCCATGGGCTCTCGTCGACCGGGGGTTCCTGCTCGGCATAGCCCTGCTCCCGCTGCCCGGCGTGGTCCAGCCGCTGCTGGGTGCGGGTGCTCTCCAGCTGAGGGCGCTGCTCGCTGGGAGGTGCCGCCGCGCCCACCTGTGCCGCCCCAGCGGCACGACTGCCCGCAGCTGGGGCGACCTCGACCTCGACCTGCGGGGCCGGCGGCAGTAGCGCCGGTTCTATGCCCGCCGCCGCCAAACCCGCCGGGGCCGTGTCCGCCAGGGGGACGCCGTAGCGGGCCAGGCGGAGGGGCATCAGGGATTCGACCGGGGCCTTGCGGCGCCAGGCGCGGCCGTAGCGGGAGCGGAGGCGGGCCTGGTAGACGAGACGTTCCTGCTCCAGCTTGATGACCTGGTCGTAGGAGCGGAGCTCCCAGAGCTTCATCCGGCGCCAGAGCAGGAAGGTGGGGAGCGGGGAGAGCAGCCAGCGGGTGAGGCGGACGCCCTCCATGTGCTTGTCGGCGGTGATGTCGGCGATCCGGCCGACCGCGTGCCGGGCGGCCTCGACCGCGACGACGAACAGGATCGGGATCACCGAGTGCATGCCCACGCCCAGCGGGTCCGGCCAGGCTGCCGCGCCGTTGAACGCGATCGTCGCCGCCGTCAGCAGCCACGCCGTCTGGCGCAGCAGCGGGAAGGGGATGCGGATCCAGGTCAGCAGCAGGTCCAGGGCGAGCAGCACACAGATGCCCGCGTCGATACCGATCGGGAAGACGTACGAGAAGTTCCCGAAGCCCTTCTGGACCGCCAGTTCCCGGACCGCCGCGTACGAACCCGCGAAGCCGATCCCGGCGATGATGACGGCGCCGAACACGACCACGCCGATGAGAACGCGGTGCATTCGAGTCAGCTGCATTGGCGCGGCCACCCGTACTCCCCTCCCCTTGCGTGTTGTTGCGCGCAACAGAGTGGCACATGTGTACGGCGAACGAGTTGCCGGAGGGCGTCGAGCCCGGCCTCCGCGGGGGCCGGGCTCCGACGAACCACCAGGTGAGGTGGGGCTACGACTTGGTCTTCCGGCTGCCGGAGGTGGACGAACCCGAGTCCGAATCGGAATCCGAGCCACCGTCTGCGTCGGAACTCACGTCCGCGCCGGAACCACCCGACGCCGCCGCCTTCGTCGCTTCCTTCGACGGCGTCTTGGAAGCACTCTTCGACGGCGACGCCGACGGCGAGGCCGACGTGTCCGTGCCGTCGTTCGCGTCCTCGATCGCCTTCACGGCGTCCTCGGCGGCGGACTTCGCGGACTTCAGCAGCGCGGCCGCGTCCGGGGTCTTCTCACCGGCCAGACCGGCACCGTTGTAGTCGAGCGTGATGACCACGTTCTCCGTGCGCACCACGATCGTCTGCTGCTTGAAGGTGTCCCCGTCCTTCTTCAGGTCGTACTTGACCACGGTCGCCTGGTCGCCCAGGCCCGTCGCCGGCTCCGTCTTGACGTTCTTCGCCCCGTCCACGGCCTTCGCCGCGGTCACCTTCGACTCGAGCGCCTTGGCCGCGCGGTCCTCGCCCGGGCCGTTCGCCGCGTCCGAGGGCAGCAGGTGCAGGGAGACGCTCAGCCAGCGGTACTGGGAGCCGTCCACACCGTTGTTGTCGAGGCTGATCCAGCGGCAGTCGCCGGTCACGTCCGCCTCGGCCTTGTTGATCGCCTTGCCGGACTTCACGCCCTCGGGGACCAGCGACTTCAGCGTCTTGTCGGGGAACACCTCGCACGCGTCCGGCAGCGACGCGTACTTCGCGGCGACGACCTCCGGCGTGGCGCTCTCCTTCACCGACTGCTCCGCGCCCGCCGGGGTCTCGTCACCGGAGGCGCTGTCGGAGCCGGAGTCCGACGAACAGCCGACCGCCAGCAGCATCACCGGCACGACCGCCGCGCCGACGAGGGCCCGGGAGCGGCCCGGACGCTCGTGCCGGCCGAGGCGCGCCATCTGTCCGAGGCGCGCCACCCGTGGCGAACGCTCGCTGCGCGGTGACTGATGCTGGTCTGACTCTGCGGCTCGTCGCATGGTTCCTTCGCAATCGGACAAACGGACAATCGGATCGGGATTCCGAGAGGCCACCGTACGCGGTGAAGAAGAAGTGCGGTTCTGGTTCAGATGGTTCGTGCGGGCACCCGAACCGCCCCCGGGCGGCCGTCAGTCGTCGAACGCCTCGGCCAGCCGCTCCGCCAGATTCCGGGCCCTGTCCTGCATTTCCTCACTGTCCGGCACCACCGTCGTGGTCGCCGGCTGCTCCTCGTACTCGACGGTCACGAGCACGTTGGACGTGCGGAACACCACAGTCACGGTCCGCTGCTTGCTCGTGCCGAGCGCGTCGTCGAGGAACGCCTCGTCGCCGAGACCGTCGAGCGTGCGGGGCTGGAGGGAGGCGGGGGTGCCGGAGGCGCTCGGGGAGGGGGAGGAGGATCCGGAGGACGCGGCGGATCCGGAGGCGGAGGCCGAGGAGCTCGTCGACGGATCGGCGGTGGCCCCGCCCGACGTCTGCGTCTCCTCGGGCTCGTCGGTCCCCTCGTCTGCGCCCTCGCTGTCCTCCGCCGACACGGACGGCGTCGGCTCCGGCAGGTCGGCCGCCTCGACCTTCCCGCCGTAGACCTCCTGCGCCTTGCTGTCGTCGCTGACCCCGTTGCCCCACGACACGATGCGCTCGAAGTCGACGAAGAGGTAGTGGGTGGCGTCCGCGGACTCCACCTTCCAGCGGCAGCCGGCCTTGCGGTCCGTGTCGTACGCCTGCGTCGCGTTGCCCTCATACGCCTGCTGGCGCCTGACCTCGTCGGGGAGTTGCCCGATGCCGGGGAGGAGGGTGTCGAGGGTGTCCTGGTCGACCGAGGCGCAGGGTTCCGGGAGCGTGTCGTAGCGGCCGGGCTGGGCGACGGTGGCCGAGGCGGTGGCCTCGCCCGGGCGGGGGTCGTCGGGGGAACCGTCGTCGCTCGATCCCGTGCACGCGGCCAGCAGTGCCGCGAGGAGCACGGCGACGCCGGGTACGTACGCCTTCCGCTGCACGGTGGGGCTCCTCTCGACGGGGTCCCTCGGGACGCCTGCGCAGTCCTGCCTGTGGTTATTCACTTGCCGCCCGGGGGTGACCCCCGGGCACCATGTGTATCGCACGCACTGCTGTGAACGCCGGTCCGGTATCCCATTCGTAGACCTTGGCGACAGTTTTGCGTTCTGTGACTTTGATGGGTTTTCCAGGGGGATGAGGGCGAAATGTCGTACGTCGAGATACCGGGTGCGAAGGTACCCATCCGTCTGTGGACCGACCCCGCGTCGGTGGAGGAGGGGGCGCTCCAGCAGCTCCGCAACGTCGCCACGCTCCCCTGGATCAAGGGCCTCGCCGTCATGCCGGACGTGCACTACGGCAAGGGCGCGACGGTCGGGTCCGTCATCGCCATGCGGGGGGCCGTGTGTCCGGCGGCGGTGGGCGTCGACATCGGCTGCGGGATGTCGGCGGTGAAGACGTCCCTGGCGGCCAATGACCTCCCCGGGGACCTGTCCCGGCTGCGGTCGAAGGTCGAACAGGCGATCCCGGTCGGCCGGGGGATGCACGCCGACCCGGTCGACCCGGGACACCTGCACGGCTTCGCTGCCGGGGGCTGGGACGGCTTCTGGGGACGGTTCGACGGGGTGGCGGAGGCGGTCAAGTTCCGTCATGACCGTGCGGAAAAGCAGATGGGAACGCTTGGTGGCGGCAACCATTTTGTCGAAATCTGCACGGATACGACCGGTTCCGTCTGGTTGATGCTGCACTCCGGCTCCCGCAACATCGGCAAGGAACTGGCGGAGCATCACATCGGCATCGCCCAGAAGCTCCCGCACAACCAGGGTCTGGTCGACCGCGACCTCGCCGTCTTCATCGCGGACACCCCGCAGATGGCGGCGTACCGCAATGACCTGTTCTGGGCGCAGGAGTACGCGAAGTACAACCGCTCGATCATGATGGCGCTCCTCAAGGACGTCGTCCGCAAGGAGTTCAAGAAGGCGAAGCCGACCTTCGAGCCCGAGATCAGCGCCCACCACAACTACGTGGCCGAGGAACGCTACGACGGCATGGACCTGCTGGTGACCCGTAAGGGCGCGATCCGCGCGGGCTCCGGTGAGTACGGGATCATCCCGGGCTCGATGGGCACCGGTTCGTACATCGTGCAGGGTCTCGGCAACGAGAAGGCGTTCAACTCGGCCTCGCACGGCGCCGGTCGGCGGATGAGCCGGACGGCCGCCAAGCGCCGCTTCTCGACGAAGGACCTGGAGGAGCAGACGCGGGGCGTGGAGTGCCGCAAGGACTCCGGCGTCGTGGACGAGATCCCGGGCGCCTACAAGCCGATCGAGCAGGTCATCGACCAGCAGCGGGACCTGGTGCGGGTGGTGGCGAAGCTGAAGCAGGTCGTGTGCGTGAAGGGCTGACGCCCCGCCTCGCGGCGACCCCTGGGCTCACCGTGGCAGGGTGAGGACATGGTCATCGCCCGTTCCGCCGCCCTGTTCCTGCTCGCCGCGTTGTTCGAGATCGGTGGGGCCTGGCTGGTGTGGCAGGGGGTGCGGGAGCACCGGGGGTGGGTGTGGATCGGGGCCGGGGTCGTGGCGCTGGGGGCGTACGGGTTCGTGGCGACGTTCCAGCCGGACGCGCACTTCGGGCGGATCCTCGCCGCGTACGGGGGGATCTTCGTCGCCGGGTCGATCGCCTGGGGGATGGTCGCGGACGGCTACCGGCCCGACCGCTGGGACGTGACGGGCGCGTTGATCTGCCTCGCGGGCATGGCCGTGATCATGTACGCGCCGCGCGGTGGGTGAGGGCGGCCGCCGGCTAGGACGGCTGTGCCAACTCCTCCGGCAGCAGGCCGAGTTGGTCCAGGAAGCCCAGCTGGTCGAAGTAGAGCCGGTAGCTGGTGATCTGGCCGTCCCGGACGGTGGCGAAGTCCACGCCGCGGATCCTGATGTCCTTGTGGGTGGCGGGGATGGACGTTCCGTCGGGGAACGCCAGCGGGCCGGTGTTGGTGCCGCTGAAGATTCCCTCGTCGATGGCCGTGTCGCCGACCTCGAAGGAGGAGAGCGACTCGTACGTGGCCTCGGGCACGGCGTCCGTCATCTGCTGCCAGTACTCGGCGATGGCGTCCCGGCCGTGCAGCTCTCCACCGTCCGGGGTGTGGGCGACCGCGTCCTCCGCGAAGAGGTTCGCGAGGGTCTTGGGGTCCTGGTGTGTGGTGAGCGCCTCGGTGAGCTGGTCCATCAGCTCGCGCGCCTGTCCCATGATCCACCTCCTGTACCGGGGATCACCTCTCTCATTGTCCCACCGCACGCCTATCCTGGCCGGGCAGAGACCGACGTTCGATTCGTACCGCCTCAGGAGCAGCTCATGGCCACCGCCGTACCGTCCGCCGCCTCCCGCATCGCCGTCGTCACCGGTGCGAGCAGCGGGATCGGCGCCGCCACGGCCCGGCAGCTCGCCGCGGCCGGGTACCGGGTGGTGCTCACCGCGCGGCGCAAGGACCGGATCGAGGCGCTGGCCGAGGAGATCAACGACGGCGGCGGGCAGGCCACCGCGTACCCCCTGGACGTCACGGACCGCGCGGCGGTCGACGAGTTCGCGACCGCGTTCAAGAAGATCGGTGTGCTGGTCAACAACGCGGGCGGCGCGCTCGGCGCCGACCCCGTGGCGACGGGCGATCCGGCCGACTGGCGCACGATGTACGAGACGAACGTCATCGGCACCCTGAATGTCACCCAGGCCCTGCTGCCCGCGCTGACCGCGAGCGGTGACGGCACGGTGGTCGTGGTCTCGTCGACGGCCGGGCACGGGACGTACGAGGGCGGCGCGGGCTATGTCGCCGCCAAGCACGGCGCGCACGTCCTGGCGGAGACGCTGCGGCTGGAGATCGTCGGGACGCCGGTGCGGGTCATCGAGGTGGCGCCCGGCATGGTGAAGACGGACGAGTTCGCGCTGACCCGCTTCGGCGGCGACAAGGAGAAGGCCGAGAGCGTCTACCAGGGCGTCGCCGAGCCCCTGACCGCCGACGACGTCGCCGACACGATCACCTGGGCGGTCACCCGGCCCAGCCATGTGAACGTCGACCTCCTGGTCCTGCGCCCGCGCGCCCAGGCCTCCAACACCAAGGTCCACCGAGAGCTGTGAGCGCGGAGGAGGAGCTGACGCCCGAGAAGCGCCGGCTCGCCGAGGAGAAGAAGAACGAGCGGTACGTGTGGTGGTACCTCGCGTACTTCCTCTTCGGCATCCACCTCGTCGCCTTCGTGATGATCTACGCGGTCACGCACGCGAAGTAGGTCCGCCGGGGGACGCCGCCTGTGCGTACGCCGTCGGCGGCACCCCCACCGTCGCCGTGAAGTCGCGGACGAGGTGGGCCTGGTCGGCGTAGCCGAGGTCGGCGGCGAGGGCGGCCCAGTCGATCGCCCGGTCGGTCTCGGCGCGTTCCAGGGCCTCATGGATGCGGTAGCGCAGGATCACCCACTTGGGGCCGACGCCGACGTATGCGGAGAACAGCCGCTGCAGGACGCGTACGGAGACGCCCTCGGCGCGGGCGAAGGCGGTGACGCGGCGGATCGTCCGGTCGGTGCGGATGCGGTCGACGAGGGTCATGGCGAGGTCGGCCTGCGGGTCGGGGCGCGGGTCGAGCCCGGTCAGGAAGGCGTCGAGGGCGGCGACCCGGGTGTCCTCGTCGTCCGGGGCGAGGATCGCGGCCGGATCGAGGGCCGGGGCCGTGCCGGAGAAGGCCACCGGGAAGAGGTCGGGGAAGGCGTCGGGGAAGGCGTCGGGGAAGGCCTCGGGGTGCCGTACCCGGCGGCCGGTCCAGTGGGTCGCCGGGTGGGCCGGGGCGAAGGGACGGAAGCCGCCGGGGCGGAACTGGATGCCGCAGACCCGGCCCCTGCCCTCCAGTTTCTGGGTGAAGAGGCTGTGGCCGATGCCGGAGATCTCCGCGAAGGGCTCCTGTCCCTCGTACCGCTGGAAGACGATGTTGACCGAGGGGTGCGGGACGACCTGGGTGACGTACGGCTCGGGCAGGTCCCAGTCGATGAGCCAGTAGTGCTCCAGGTACGGGCGCAGCGGCTCGGCGGGCTCGCGGCGGCGGAAGCGGACCCGGGCGAAGAGCTCGGGCGCGTCGACGATGCCTCGGGTGTCACGGCGTGGGGCGGCCATGGACCGATCGTAAGGACGGGCACTGACAGGGCCGCCGTCCCGGGAGGAATAGTGGAGAGGGGGTCCTCGTTCATGGGTATAGTTGAATCGTAAACAACCTGGAGAGGGTGGCAGCGATGATGCAGTTCGGGATCTTCAGCGTCGGTGATGTGACGCCGGACCCCACCACGGGCCGGACGCCGACCGAGCGCGAGCGCATCAAGGCGATGGTCGCGATCGCGCTGAAGGCGGAGGAGGTCGGCCTCGACGTCTTCGCCACCGGTGAGCACCACAACCCGCCGTTCGTGCCGTCGTCGCCGACGACCATGCTCGGCTACGTCGCCGCGCGCACCGAGAAGCTGATCCTCTCCACCTCCACGACGCTCATCACCACCAACGACCCGGTGAAGATCGCCGAGGACTTCGCGATGCTCCAGCACCTGGCCGACGGGCGGGTGGACCTGATGATGGGGCGCGGGAACACCGGGCCGGTGTACCCGTGGTTCGGCCAGGACATCCGGCAGGGCATCAACCTCGCCATCGAGAACTACGCGCTGCTGCGCCGGCTGTGGCGCGAGGACGTCGTCACCTGGGAGGGCAAGTTCCGCACGCCGCTCCAGGGCTTCACCTCCACGCCCCGCCCGCTGGACGGCGTACCGCCGTTCGTCTGGCACGGCTCCATCCGCTCGCCCGAGATCGCCGAGCAGGCCGCGTACTACGGCGACGGGTTCTTCCACAACAACATCTTCTGGCCGGCCGAGCACACCCAGCGCATGGTCGAGCTGTACCGGCAGCGGTACGCCCACTACGGGCACGGCACGCCCGAGCAGGCGATCGTCGGCCTCGGCGGACACATCTTCATGCGGAAGAACTCGCAGGACGCGGTACGGGAGTTCCGGCCGTACTTCGATGTCGCGCCGGTGTACGGCAACGGGCCCTCCCTGGAGGACTTCGCCGACCAGACGCCGCTCACCGTCGGGTCGCCGCAGCAGGTGATCGAGAAGACGCTGGCGTTCCGCGAGTACGCCGGTGACTACCAGCGGCAGCTGTTCCTGGTCGACCACGCGGGGCTGCCGCTGAAGACCGTCCTCGAACAACTCGACATGCTCGGCGAGGAGGTCGTGCCGGTGCTGCGGAAGGAGTTCGCGAAGGGGCGCCCGGCGGACGTGCCGGACGCGCCGACCCACGGGTCGCTGCTGGACGCGGCGGAGAAGGACGCGGCAGAGAAGGGCGCGGAGAAGAAGGAGAGTGTGGCGTGAAGCTCGTCGTCGTCTCGGCCGGGCTGAGTGTGCCCTCGTCCACGCGGCTGTTGGGGGACCGCCTCGCCGCCGCCGTGGTCGCGCGGGATGCGTCGGTCGAGGTCGAGGTGGTCGAACTGCGGGACCTCGCGGTGGAGATCGCGCACAACTTCACGAACGGGTTCCCGGGTCGGCGGCTCGCCGCCGCGTCGGACGCGGTGGCGGGGGCCGACGGGCTCGTGGTGGTGACGCCGGTGTTCTCGGCGTCGTACAGCGGGCTGTTCAAGTCCTTCTTCGATGTGCTGGACCGGGACGTGCTGGCCGGGAAGCCGGTGTTGATCGCCGCGACCGGGGGGTCGGCTCGGCATTCGTTGGTGCTGGAGCACGCGCTGCGGCCGTTGTTCGCGTATCTGCGGGCTGTTGTCGTGCCTACGGGGGTGTACGCCGCGTCGGAGGACTGGGGGGCGGAGGGGCTCGCCGGGCGGATCGAGCGGGCGGGATCGGAGTTGGCCGCGTTGATGACTGGGCTGCCCCGACGGGTGACTGTCGAGCCGGTCGAGCCCGAGGGGTTCGTTGTCGTTCCCTTTGAGGAGCAGTTGGCTGCGCTTCAGGGCTGAGATTCGCCGTAGGGGCGCGGGTGTCGTCAGGCCGCGGGTTGTTTGTGGTTGCTCGCGCAGTTCCCCGCGCCCCTGAAGGGCGCGGGTGTTGCCGTCTTCCAGGCGCGCACCCTCCGTCGCAGCCAGCCCTTCGCCCTCGTCGAGCTCCGTTCCCAGGTGCGTTGGAGCTTCGTTTCGTGTAGCTCTGCGAACAGGTGCTCGTACTTGCTGACGATGGGGGCCGGGTCGTAGCGGTGGGCGCTTGCCAGGGCGGCTCGGCCCATGGCGCGGCGCAGGGAGGGGTCCGCGGTGAGGTCCAGGAGGGCGTCGGCCAGGGCGTGCGGGTCGTCGACCGGGACGAGGCGGCCGTCGACGCCGTCGGTGATGATCTCGGCGGGGCCCAGCGGGCAGTCGGTGCTGACGACGGGGACCCCGCAGCGCATGGCCTCGACGAGGGTCATGCCGAAGGACTCGGCGTCGGAGGCGCTGACGACGAGGGAGGCCCGCGCGAACTCCTCCTCGATGGGGGTGTGCGGGCCCATCAGATGGGCCCGGTCGGTGAGGCCGAGGTCCTGGATGAGGGTCTCCAGGCGCCCCTGCTGCTTGCCGCCGCCGTAGATGCGCAGCTGCCAGTCCGGTTCCTTCGGGGCGATCTTCGCGAACGCCTCCAGGAGCAGGTCGAAGCGTTTGCCGCGGGCGAGGCGGCCGGCTGCCGCGATGACGGGGGCCGTGCCGTCCGACGGGGCGACCGTGGCCTCCGGGACGATGTTGGGCACCGACATCACCCGTACGCCCGGCAGTTTCATCCGTGCGCGGTACACCGCCGCGTCCGCCGCCGTGGTCGTGACGACCGCGTCCAGGGTGCGGTAGTGGCGGGCGAGGACCTTGCGCAGCTGCTTGGTGTGGGCGTCGTGGCGCAGGTGTTCCTGGGCGATGCGCAGGGCGCGGCGGGGCGCGAACCGGGAGACGTAGACGTTGATGCCGGGGCGGGTGCCGATGACGACGTCCGCGTCGCAGCCGGCCAGGTAGGCGCGGACCCGGAGGTCGGTGAGACGGCTGTACTGGCGGTGCCGCTTGTCCTCGGCCGGGTAGTCCGTCGCGGGCTGCGCCTGGGCCGGATCGCGCAGGTCGGGGCTGTACGGGCGGATGTCCACCAGGGGCACGAGCCGGACCCGCGGGTCGACCGTGAAGCGGGGCTCGTCCAGGTGGCGGGCCATCGAGGCGATCTCCACGTCGTGGTGGTCCGCGAGCGCCGACGCCAGGTTCAGCGTCGTACGGACGGTGCCGCCGATGGCGTACGCGTTGTGCAGCAGGAACACGATCTTCTTGCGGCGGCTCAAAGCACTACCTTCCCGACGGCCTCGGCGATGCGGTTGTGGATGTCACGGATGTGAGGTGTCGCGTCTGTCATCCGGTTTGGAGATGGTTCGGACCCTTTGTACTCCATCTGCTCGCTCTGCTCGGGTTCCCGTGCGGAGAGGTGTCACACGGACACGCTGCTCCGGAGGAGTAAGTCCGACGCGCGGTCGGGGTGAGAGGCCGGTAAGAAGGGCGGTCGGGCGTCTCCGACGAGGTGGTGGGGGCCCGTGACCTTGGCAGACTGGTGGGGTGCCCCAGAACGTGCTGCTCGCCGAGGACGACCGCGCCATCCGCCATGCCCTGGAACGCGCGCTGACCCTGGAGGGGTACGAGGTCACGGCGGTCGCCGACGGCGTCGAGGCGCTCGCCCAGGCGCACCGCAACCGGCCCGACGTGCTCGTGCTCGATGTGATGATGCCCGGCATAGACGGCCTCCAGGTCTGCCGGGTGCTGCGCGCGGAGGGGGACAGGACGCCGATCCTGATGCTCACCGCGCTCGTGGAGACCGCCGACCGGATCGCCGGTCTCGACGCCGGCGCGGACGACTACGTCGTCAAACCGTTCGACGTGGAAGAGGTGTTCGCGCGGCTGCGGGCACTGCTGCGGCGGACGGGCAGTGCGGACGGGTTCACGGCGCCGGCCCCTTCGGCGGCTGCCCCGTCCTCGTCCGCCGGCGCGGCCCCGGACACCGGCGGTCACCTCACGGCCGCCGGGCTGCGCATGGACGTACAGGCGCGGCGGGCGTGGCGCGGGGCGCGGGAACTGGAGCTGACGCGGACCGAGTTCGACCTGCTCGAACTGCTCGTCCGCAACGCCGGCATCGTCCTCGACCACGCGACGATCTACGACCGGATCTGGGGCTACGACTTCGGGCCCGGGTCCAAGAACCTCGCCGTCTACGTCGGTTATCTGCGCCGCAAGCTCGACGAGCCCGGGGCGCCCGCGCTGATCCACACCGTGCGGGGTGTGGGGTACGCGCTGCGGGAAGACTGAGGGCGGCGCGCGATGCCGCCGCCCCGTGGCGTCCGGGTGTCCCGGCTGCTCTCCCGGCTGAAGCCGGTGCCCTCGCTGCGGGCCACGTTCACCGTGTCGTTCGTGGCGGTGGCGTGTGTCGTCACCGTCCTCGTCGGGATCCTCAGCTACAGCGCGGCGGCGCGGCTGGTGCGGGTCGACGAGCAGACCGTCTTCGCCGAAGTCGTGCGTGATCTGCGGGAGTTGGTGGTGCAGGATCCGCTGACGCCGGAGGACTTCGCGCCGAGCGACAGCGGCGGCCCGCGCGACGACCTGATCCGCTCCGGCCGTACGGACGTCCAGGTGCTCGGCCCGCACGGGGAGATCCTCGACAAGGGCGCTCCCGGCCTGCCCGTCCGTGACGCCGACCGCCGTACGGCCGACGCGGCACTGGCAGGAGTGACGGTCGAGCACGGTGAGGTCGAGGTCGGCAACGACCGCTACCGCGTGGTGACCGTCGCGCTCGGCGGCGGCCGGGGAGCGGTGCAGGTCGCGCAGGAGTTCAGCGACACGGAGGACCTGCTGCGGGAACTGCAACAGCGGACCCTGCTGTTCGTTTCCGGTGTCGTCATCTCGGCCGGGTTGTTCGGGTGGTGGCTCGCGCGGCGGCAGACCCGGCGGCTGGTGCAGCTTGCGGGCGCGGCGGAGGACGTGGCCCGGACCGGGCACCTCGGCATCCAGGTGCCGGTCGCGGGCCGGGACGAGGTGGGGCGGCTCGGCCGCTCCTTCGACCGGATGCTGGTCCGCCTCGCCCAGTCCGAGGAGGACCAGCGGCGGCTGGTGCAGGACGCGGGCCACGAGCTGCGCACCCCGCTCACCTCCCTCCGTACCAACATCTCGCTGCTCCGGCGCATCGACGAACTGCCGCCCCGGATGCGCGAGGAGCTCGTCGACGACCTCTCCCAGGAGGCCCTCGAACTGACCGACCTGGTCAACGAGTTGGTCGACCTCGCGGCCGGGCAGTCGAGCACCGAGCCGGTGCAGCGGGTGCAGCTGGCCGACCTCGCGGAGGACGTCGCGGGGACCGCGCGCCGACGCACCGGACGCGAGGTCGTCGTCCGGGTGGCCGGGGACACGACCGTCGAGGGACGGGCGGGCGCGCTCCAGAGGGCGATCTCCAACCTGGTGGAGAACGCGGCGAAGTTCGACCGCGGCGGTTCGGGGGTGATCGAGGTCGTGGTCGCCCGGGGGTCGGCGGGGGCCCTCGGTGAGCTGGGCGAACTGGGCGAGCTCGGGGACCACGGCGACCTCGGCGGACTCGCCGGTCCGGGCGAACCCGGTGACGACTCCGGCATCGTGCGCGTCGAGGTCCTCGACCGGGGCCCCGGTGTCCCCGACTGCGATCTCGAACGCATCTTCGACCGCTTCTACCGGGCCCCCGACGCCCGCAGCCTGCCCGGTTCGGGCCTCGGCCTCTCCATCGTCCGAGCCGTGGCGTCCGCCCACGAGGGCGCCCCGTTCGCGTTCCGACGGGAGGGCGGGGGGTTGGTCACCGGGTTCACGGTGCGGGGGGCGGACGGGGGCGATCGTCCGTCGGGTCAGGCGTAGGTCCAGCGCCAGGCGTTCGAGCTGTAGGCGCACTTGATCTCCGTGCCGTCCTCGGTGGTGGTGACGGCCCCGTGGTCGCTGTTCCGGCAGAACTGTCCCGCCGAGTAGCAGTTGCCGGAGTTGGAGACGATCGAGCAGGTGCCGGGGTCCTCTTGACCGCCGCTGCCGCTGCCGCTGCCGCTGCCGCTGCCGCTGCCGCTGTCACTGGTGTCGGCCTCGGCCGCCTTCGCGGTGGCGGTCTTGGTGACCGTGACGGTGGGGCGCGGCTTCGCCTTGGCCTCGACGGTCTCGGTGACGGTCGGAGCGGGCTCGGGCGTGGCCGTCACGGTCGCGGTGACGGTCGCTCTGGGCTTGGTGGCGGCCTGGACGGCCTCCTGCCCGTCGTTCCCCGCCGAACCGATCACCGAGCCCGCTATGAGCAGGCCCGCGCCGCCGATCCACACGAGGACGCGCTTGTGCAGCGGGCGGGTGTCGGGCGGGCGCGGCGTGGGCGGTACGGGCGGTGTGGGCGGCGTGGCGCCGGCGTACGGGTTGGTCATCTCGTCCCCCCTGGGTGTTTCGGGTGGAGTGACCGTAGTGCCCGGCGGGGCCGGATGTGGGGGAAGTGTGGGAGGGGTGGCCATTCCGTGACCGTGTGACCGGTCGCGGGCTTCCCGAGGGGGCGTCAGGCGGTCGGTCGGGTCGCTCCCGCGCTCCAGCGGCCGAGGACCGGTTCGCTGAGAGTGCGGGCCGTCCAGCACAGAGTCTGGCCGTGGCGGGCGAAGAGCTCGTCGCGGTCGTCGAAGTGGCCGAGGTCGGCGACGACCTGGGCGGACAGGTCGCAGGCGGCGGCCGACGCCGTCCCGCAGGCGTCCCAGCGCACACCGGTACGGGCGACCGCGTCGAAGAGGGTCTCGCCGCCCTTGTTCGTGAAGCCGTCGCGGTTGCCGTTGCCGCCGGAGGCGGGCGCGGCGGCCTCGAAGAGTTCGCCGATCGGCACCCACGCGCCGCTGATCCTGAACTCCGGCCAGGCCAGCAGGACCTGTTCCGGGACGAACGGCTTCAGCCGGGGGAAGCGCGGATACCAGTAGGTCCCGTCCACGAGCAGTCCGCGCACCCGCGTCCGCACCCGGACCGCGCGTGCGACCGCCTCCAGCGCCGCCATCCGCTGGCTGCACGAGCCGCGCCCGAGCCGCAGGGTCCGCGACACCGGGCGGCCGTCCTCGACCGAGTACACCGGGCGGACGTGCCGGGCGATGATCCGGTGCGCGGAGCGCAGCGCGTCACGCGGAGTCGCCTCGCTCTCCACCCGGCGCGCGAGTGCCCCCACCCGGGGATCGTCGTGGTCCAGGATCGCCGTGGCCCGCGTGGACCCGGCCACGCGGTCGGGCTCCCTGGCGGGCACCCCGGCCCGTTTGGTCTGCGCGTTGTACGACATGAGCAGCCGACTGGTCATGGCGGTCCCGTCCCCGTCCCCGTTCCGCTTCCTGCCCGTTCCCCCTCGCGGGGGGGAACGCCGCCCGTCCCCTGCGGGCGCCCTCGGCTCATCATCACACGACGGCCCGACCGGGCGCGGGCCACTCTGGGTGAGGGTCGGGCCGAGGCTCATGCGGCGTCGACGACGCGCTTTCGTAGTACTTCCACCGACCCCATTGCGGCGGCGCGAACACGCCGACTACGGTCATTCCTGCGCTCACGGAGAGTGCTCGTTTGATTACTGAAGTGCATTTCTCCCGCATCCCGCGAGGAGTCACCGGCGCGGTGGGGACCGAGCAAGCCCTTCTCGTCGCAACGGAGTTGATCACCCATGACCGAAACTGCCCCAGGCCGCCCCGCCCCAACCCGGCTCTCGCCCGGAGCGACGACGTACACGCTCTTCTGTCCGCCCCTCGACAGCTCCCCGCACATCGCCCGCGACTTCGTCACCAGCGTCCTGCGCGCGCTCGGCCTGGACGCCCTGGTCGACGCCGCCGCCCTGTGCACCTCCGAACTGGTCACGAACGCCTGTGTGCACGCCAAAGGTGGAGGATCGGTTCTCTGGCTCGCGGTGGAGACCTGGCGGGTCAGGGTGATCGTCTACGACGGTGACGAGAGCCCGCCGGTCATAAGGGAGTTGACCCCCGGCGGCTGGGAGGAGGGTGGGCGCGGTCTGTACCTCGTGGACGCCCTCACCGAGGGCCACTGGGGCACCGCCGCCGCCCTCCCGAACGGCGGCGGCCTCGTCCACCCCGACGGCAAGGCGGTCTGGTTCGACCTGGCGGCACCGAGCGCGTCCCTGACCAGACGCTCGGGCCGGGCTCCCGCGTAAATCCGTTTGCGGCCGGTGGGGTTCGCGTATGACATGGCCGGGTCGACTGGAGGATGGCTGTATGCGGAGCAGGGCCGGGTTCATAGCGGATGTGTACGGGCTGGGCGGCGGAGCGTGGGAGATGGCGCCTGCAGCCCGGGGGGCGTTGGGGCAGATCTGGCGGCTGTCCGGAGAGAGTGGGGTGTGGGCGGTCAAGGAGCTGCTGTTCGGGTGTGACGAGGAACAGGTGGCTCGGGAGGCCGGGCTGCGGAACGCGGCGGAGGAACTGGGGATCTCGGCGCCGAGGTTCCTCGCGGACCGGGACGGGGCCTATGTGTCGCGGCTCCCGGAGCCGATGGGCGGGGCGTATGTGAAGGTGTACGGCTGGGTGGACGGGAGCGAGGGGGACCCCCGCGATCCGGAGCTGCTCACCTGGTGCGGGCGGACCCTCGCGCTGCTGCACCGGGCCGGGGAAGGCACCGCGGAGACACCGAACGGCTGGTACGAGCGGTGCCCCGGGGCGGAGGAGTGGGCAAGGGTGTGCGAGGGGGTACGGCGGGCCGGGGTGCCGTGGGCTGCGGCGCTGGAGCGGTTCGCGGCCACGGAAGCGGAGGAACTGGCGCGTCACGTCACTCCGGCCGGAGGCGGGGACACCGTGATCTCCCATCTCGACATGCGGCCGCAGAACGTGCTGGTCGGTCCGTCCGGGCCCTCTCTGCTCGACTGGGACAATGCCGGACCCGTCTCGGCGGCACGTGAACTCGCCCGTGCCGTCCATGTGTGGGCCGGTGGTAACGACTTCCGCGCCGACGACGCCCGGCGGCTGGTGCGCGGCTATCTGGACGCCGGAGGACCCGGGGTCGTCAAGGGCATGGAGTCCTTCTCCATGCTCTTCGCGACGGATCTGAACTATCTGCGGGTCCAGGCCGAGTGCGCGATCGATCCGGAGGTGACCCCGCAACAGCGGGAGTTCGCGAACGGTCAGGTCGTGGAGCTGCTGGGAAAGGGGAGGCTGCCGGACCCCGTGGCCGTCTCCCGGCTGGTGGAGACCCTGGCCCTCGAGTGGTGACCGGCCCTCCTCGGGCGAGCGGGGCGGCGGTCACGTCCGGTCGATGTGGACGTTCGTGGACTTCACCCGGGCCGTGGCCTCCATGCCGACCTCCAGGCCCAGTTCCTCCACGGCTTCCCGGGTGAGCAGCGAGACCAGGCGGTGCGGGCCCGCCTGGATCTCGACCTGGGCCGCCACGTCCCCGAGCTTCACGGCGGTGACGATGCCGGGGAAGGCGTTGCGCGCCGAGGTGTACGGGGCGTCGGCCTCGTCGGCGGTGTCCGAGGCCAGCTCCACCGAGAAGGCCGCGAGGTCCCTCCCGTCGATGAGCCGACGCCCGCTCTCGTCGCGCCGCGTCGCCACCCGGCCCGCGTCCGCCCAGCGCCGCGCGGTGTCGGGGCTGACCCCGAGCAGCCGCGCGGCCTGCCCGATCGTGTAGGACTGCATGGGCGCCAAGATATGCGGGTCCGCGCGCATACGCTTCAGCGCACCCCGCCGCCGCCCGCCAACGGTGCCGTACGCCGTCGCCCGCGCGGCCGTCACCCGCAAGCCGGCCCCCATGATCGCGCTGACCGTATCCCTCCAGGTCGTCCCGGGGCACCGGGACGACCTGGAGGGATCGACGGCGAGCTCTTCGACCGACAAGGGAGGGGCACCCACCCCCTGAGCCCCCGACCCTCGCCCTCCAGGCTCACCGCAGCGAGGTCATGAACTTCCCCAACCGGGCGATCCCCTCGCGCAGTTCGTCCGACGAGGCCGCGTAGGAGAGGCGGACGTGGGTGTCGGCGGTGTGCGTGCCGAAGTCCCGGCCGGGCGTGAGGGCCACGTGCGCCTCCCGCAGCGCCCGCTCGCAGAACTGCCAGGAGGTCAGGCCCGTCCCGCTGACGTCGAAGTAGACGTAGAACGCGCCGTCGGGCGGCACCGGGACCGGCAGCCCGATCCGTGCCAGCCCGTCCAGGACGAGCGCCCGCCGCTCGCCGAACTCCACCCGGCGCGCCTCGCACACCGCCAGGGACTCGGGGGTGAAGCAGGCGAGCGCGGCGTGCTGGGCCGGGGCGGAGGCGCAGAGGAAGTAGTTCTGGGCGAGACGCTCCAGGGCCGGTACGAGGGGCTCGGGGACGACGCACCAGCCGAGCCGCCAGCCGGTCATCCCGAAGTACTTCGAGAAGCTGTTGATCACGACGGCACCGGGGTCGTACGACAGCGCGCTGCGCGGCGGGCGGCCCCGCTCGTCGTGGTCGCCGAGGTCGAGGTAGATCTCGTCGACGAGGCGCCACGCGTCCCGCTCGCGGGTCAGGTCGCAGAGGGCGGCGAGTTCGTCGGCGGGGACGGAGGTGCCGGTCGGGTTGGACGGGGTGGCCACCATGAGCCCGCGCGTACGGTCGGTCCAGTGCGCCCGCACCGCCGCCGCGTCCAGCTGGAACCGGCTCGCGGCGGTGGTGGGCACGAGCGTGACGTCGGCGCCGAAGCTCTCGACGATCTGGCGGTTGCACGGGTAGGACGGGTCGCCGATGAGCACCTCGTCGCCGGGGTCGACGAGCGCGGCGGTGGCCAGCACGAGCGCGGCCGAGGCGCCCGCCGTGACGACGACCCGGCCCGGGTCGACCTCGACGCCGTGCCGGTCGCCGTAGAAGCCGGCGATGGCCTCCCGCAGGGCGGGCAGTCCGAGCGCCGCCGTGTAGCTCATCGGCCGCCCGTCCATCACCTCCCGCATCGCCTCCACGACGGCCGGGGGTGCGCCGAAGTCCGGCTCCCCGAGGCTGAGCTTGACGACGTCGTGCCCCTGCGCGGTCAGCGCGGCGGCCTGCTTGGCGAACTCCATGGCGTAGAAGGGCGCGACGGCACGGGCCCGCCGAGAGACCCGTACCCCGCCCGCGCTGCCCGCACTGCTGCTCGTGTTGCTCATACGGCCCATGCTGCGGCCCGGGGGGTCCCGGAGGCCAGCGAGGACCGAGGTTCGGACAGGTGAGCGCCCCATGGGTCGGGGGGTGCGGGTCCGTGGGCGACTGCGGGTCCGGTGGGGCTTCTCGCGCAGTTCCCCGCGCCCCTAAAAGCATCAGGCTCCTGCGGGCCTGAAAAAAAGCATCAGGCCCCTGCGGGCCTGAAAGACCACGGCCCCGCGCCCCTGAAAAGCACGGGGCGCAGCCCCTGCTTTTCAGGGGCGCGGGGAACTGCGCGAGAAGCCCCACCAGCCCGCGCCCGCCGACGAACCCCGCCCCCAAACCCATGAGGCACCGTCGTCCCGCACGCGCCGGCACGGCAGTGCGCCCGCGGCGGGCGGACGGCTACGCCGTAAGGGCCCCGGCCACCAGGCCCGCTGTCCTCGCCACCAACGGGTTGTCCGTGGGGCCCGCGGGGTCGTGCTTCGTCGAGAGGACGGACAGGATCAAGGGCGGGCGGTCGGGGGGCCACACGACGCCGACGTCATTGGCGACTCCGTACGCCGACCCACCGCCGGTCTTGTCCGCGAGCGTCCAGTCGGCGGGCAGGCCGGCCCGGAACCGCTGGACGTTGGTCGAGTTGGCGATCAGCCAGTCGGTCAGCAGTTCCCGGTCCGCGTCCGGCAGGACCCGGCCCAGGAGGAGCCGCGCATACGTCCCGCCGATCGCCCGAGGCGTGGTCGTGTCCGTCGTCCGCCATGGCTCCGCCGTGTTCAGCTCCGGCTCCCAGCGGTCGAGACGGGTCGTCCGGTCGCCGAGCGAGCGGCAGAAGCGGGTGATCGCGCTCGGCCCGCCCAGCTCACGCAGCAGCAGGTTCCCCGCCCCGTTGTCGCTGTGCGAGACCGTGGCGGAGCACAGCTCCCCGACCGTCATGCCGGCCTCGACGTTCGCGGCCGTGCCCGTGATCGGGCTGTAGCCCGCGGCCTCGGCGTACTCCTTCGTGTAGTGGATCCGCTTCGCGAGGTACTCACCGTCGCGGTCGAGGTCCCGTAACACCGCCCCGGCGGCGAGCGTCTTGAACACCGAGCACAGGGGGAACCGCTCGTCCGCGCGGTACGCCACCGTGCGCCCCGTCGCCGTGTCATGGGCGTAGACCCCCAGCCGCGCCGCGTACTCCCGCTCCAGCTCCGCCAGTTGCCGGGAGAGCCCCGCCCCGCCGGTGCCGGCCGAGGCGTACGCCGCCCCGGAACCGAACGCGCCGATCGCGCCCACCCCCACCAGCCCACCGAGGCCGAGCACCGTGCGACGGCGAGGGAGGGGCCGGGAATGTGTTCTCGTGGTCACCAAGGTCGTCTCCGTACCGGTCGTCGTGATCTCTGTCCGACTCGCGAAGACGCCATTGCCTCCCACCAGGTTCCGTCATGGGCGGCGGCGTCGGCGCACAGGACGCCGGTGCCGGCCGGGTGCGAGCGCGTAGGCGCTGAGCAGACCCGCCACGCCGAGCGCGCAGTCCACGTAGAACGCGGCGACCCGCGACGCTCCGCCGCAGACGATGATGAGGACGATGCCGATCACGAGGACGGCGAGAAAGGTCACATGGTGGCGGCGAAGTGACGCCGCGAGATCGATCGGCACGTTCTCTCCCTTTTTCGTGGACTCCGGTTGAGCTGACCTCCATTCGACCGGCAGGTCCGCCGACGGGTCCAGGAAATCCGACAGGCCCCGATGTGCCGGGAAGAGGACCAGAATTTCGGCCTTCTTCAGTGGAATTCGGTGAAGTTCGGCGCCGCTGGTGGGCGGGGTGCAATCATCTCGGCCATCCGGTTGGTGTCCGTCGCATGGGGGGAATCGTGGATGGCTACCCGGGCGGCGCGCTGCCGCCGGTGCGGCGGTTCGCCGCCGAGTTACGACGGCTGCGCATCGCGGCCGGTGACCCGCAGCTCAAGACGATCGCCGCACGGGCCCAGTGCAGTCAGGCGACGGTCTCCGAGGCGCTCAACGGCCGTCGCCTGCCCAGCGAGACGGTCACCCGGCGCCTGGTCATGGCCCTGGATGGCGACTGGGCGCGCTGGAAGGAACTCTGGCGGCTCGTCCGCACCGAACTGGACGAGCTGAAGCATCACACGCCCGAGACCCCGCCGAGGACCCTGCGGGCCGACATGGTCAGCTATCCGGACGCCCCCTCCTTCTACCGGGCCGCGGCGACCGCCATCCGCGCTGCGCGCCGCGAGATCCGGCTGACCTACGTACGGGTCCATCCGCCCGGCCAGTGGCTCAACTCGGAGGCGGACGCCTACTACAAGACCGTGCTGCAGTGGGCCAGGGAGCACGCTGACGGGTCCGCCAGCGTCCGGCGCATCATCGGTGTCCCGGAGCGGAACGGCGCGCCGGTGCCCTCCTATCTGGCCTGGCTGCGGGAGCACCAGGCGGAGGTCAGGGACGTGTACGCCTACGAGGCACGGGTGATGTCCTGGAACAACTCCTGCTCCTGGCACAACACGGGACTCCTGGACGACTCGGTCACCTTTCTCTCCTTCTCCGGCGCCGGCCGCCAGCAACTCGCCGGGCTCAGCGTCGAAGGCCCGGTCTTCCTGGCGCACTACGCGTCCATCTTCGACCAGTCCTGGGGCGCGTTGCAGCCACTCGACGAGTACGTGGCGCGACAGGGACCCTGACCCCTCGCCGTCACCGAGTGCCCCCGGCACATGACGAGGGCGGGGTTCCAGGAACCCCGCCCGCAGTTCACGGAGGCTCGGTCTCGGCCCTGGTCAGGGCCAGACCAGGCAGTACGGCTGGTGTCCCGCCTCGTGCAACCGGTGGCTGAAGTCCTGCCATTCGTGGAGCAGTTGGTAGACGTTGAACGCGTCGCGCGGGCCGCCGCGGTCCGGGACCGTCGACCAGATGAACGCCGCCGCGCCGACCGCCTCCTCGCCGATGCCGCGCAGCGGGTCGACGACGGTCATCGGCAGCTTCACGACCGCGTAGTCGGGGTGCAGCACGACCAGTTCGAGCGGGGGCACCTTGTGGAGGGGGACGCCTTCGATGCCGGTCAGCACCATCGCGGCCATCGTCTCCGGCTTGATCTTGGTGAACATGCCGTTCATGCCCAGCTCGTCGCCGCCGAGTTCCTCGGGGCGCATCGAGATCGGGACGCGGGCCGCGGTCGCGCCGTCGGGCGCGCCGAAGTATTTGTACGTCACCCCCACCCGACCACCATTCCCGCTCCCCGCCCGGAGCCGGTTGACCACGTGGTCCAGGCCCTCCACACGGCCCGTGGGGTCCGCACTCTCGATGCGGTCCGTACGGTCCTTGCGGTCCGCGCGGCTCCTGCGTTCCGCGCGCGTCCTGCGATCCACCAGGTCAGGCCGGTCCATCCGGTCCGTCTGATCCATTCCGTCCACACGATTGACACGATCCACATGATCGGCACGATCCATACGGTCCATACCGTCCATACGGCTGCGCCGCCCGATCCGCTCAGAGCCACCGCTCTGGATCCGGTCGGAGCCACCGGGCGGGATTCGATCGGAACCGTCCTCGGACCGGCCGAGGCCGGTGTCGGACCGGTCGAGTCCGCCCTCACCTCGGTCGATTCCACCCTCGATCCGGTCGGAACCGGAAGCGGGGCCGGGGCCGGAACCAGAAGCGGAGCCGGGACCGGGCTGTGAACGGTCGGTGTCGCCCTGCGCGCCGCGTCGGCGACGCGAGCGGGGCTGGGCCTCCTGCCGCTGGTCCCGCGAACCGCGCGCGTCACGCGCGTCGAAGGAGTCGCGCGGGGCGAGGGGGTCGAGTGGGTCGTGTGTGCCGTGTGCACCCTGCGGACCGTACACGCCCGGCTGCTCCTGCGGTGCGTACGGGGGCTGTGACCCCGGCGACCCCACGGGCGGCGGCGGTACGGAGGGAAGCGGCGGCACGGGCGGCGTCGGCGGTCCCACCGGACGGACCGGCGGCGCACCCTGCGGACCCGGGGACGATGCCTGCGAGCCCGGCCCGGCCGGCCCGCTCACCTCGCCCGGCGCGCTCCGCTCGGTCGACCCGCCCCGCTCCTGCCGTGTCTCCGCGGCCTCCTCCGCCTCGCGCCGGTGCCTGCCCCGCCGGGCACGACGAGGACCGAGGTCACCGGTCCCCTCGCCCAGTCCGCCACCGCGATGCATATCTCCACCCGAACGCATTTCTGGGCCGCGTGACCCCCGCCGCGCAACCCGATCATCGTGTCAGTGACCTCCCCCGCGACCGCTCGCCGAAACGTGCGCGCAAACACCAGTCGGCAGGATCTTCGGAGCCTCTGACACCATGGCCTGTGTGAGCTATCCGTACGAAGCCCCAGTTTCGCAGACTCTTTTCGAGCGCGCGGCGGCCGTCACGCCCGGCGGCGTGAACTCTCCCGTGCGCGCCTTCCGCGCCGTGGGCGGTACGCCCCGGTTCATGGTGTCCGGTACCGGTCCGTATCTGACGGACGCCGACGGCCGCGAGTATGTAGATCTTGTGTGTTCGTGGGGTCCCATGATCCTCGGGCACTCCCGTCCCGAGGTCATCGCCGCCGTCCAGGACGCCGTCTCGCGCGGCACGTCCTTCGGTACGCCCGGTGAGGGCGAGGTCGCGCTCGCCGAGGAGATGGTGGGCCGGGTCGGGCCGCTGGAGCAGGTGCGGCTGGTCTCCAGCGGGACCGAGGCCACCATGTCGGCGATCCGCCTCGCCCGCGGTTTCACCGGCCGTGCGAAGGTCGTGAAGTTCGCCGGGTGTTACCACGGTCACGTCGACTCGCTGCTCGCCGCCGCCGGGTCCGGTGTCGCCACCTTCGCGCTCCCCGACACCCCGGGCGTCACCGGCGCCCAGGCCGGCGACACCATCGTCCTGCCCTACAACGACCTCGACGCCGTACGCGCCGCCTTCGCCGCCCACCCCGGCGAGATCGCGTGCGTGATCACCGAAGCCTCCCCGGGCAACATGGGCGTCGTGCCGCCGCTGCCGGGCTTCAACCAGGGGCTCAAGGACGTCTGCGCGGAGAACGGCGCGCTGTACGTCTCCGACGAGGTGATGACCGGGTTCCGGACCAGTCGCGCCGGGTGGTTCGGGATCGACGGGGTCGTCCCGGACCTGATGACCTTCGGCAAGGTGATGGGTGGCGGCTTCCCCGCCGCGGCGTTCGGCGGCCGCGCCGACGTGATGGCGTACCTCGCGCCCGCCGGGCCCGTCTACCAGGCCGGCACACTCTCCGGGAACCCGGTCGCGACGGCCGCCGGACTCGCGCAGCTGCGGCTGCTGGACGAGGCGGCGTACGACACCGTGAACGCGGTGTCCGTCCAGATCCAGGGGCTCGTCGGCGACGCGCTCAGCAAGGAGGGCGTCGCGCACACGCTGCAGAACGCCTCCAACATGTTCTCCGTGTTCTTCACGGAGACGCCCGTGCGGAACTACGAGGAGGCCAAGGCGCAGGAGTCGTACCGCTTCAACGCCTTCTTCCACTCGATGCTGTCGCAGGGCGTCTACTTGCCGCCGTCGTCGTTCGAGTCGTGGTTCGTGTCGACCGCGCACGACGAGCGGGCGGTTCAGCGGATCGCCGACGCCCTTCCGGCGGCGGCGCGGGCAGCAGCGGAGGCTTCGGCAGCATGAGTGACATCACGGTCGTCCACCTGATGCGGCACGGCGAGGTCGCCAACCCGGACGGGATCCTCTACGGGCGCCTGCACGGGTACCACCTCTCCGATCTCGGGCGGCGCATGGCCGACCGGGTCGCCGAGCACCTGGCGCCGCGTGACATCACGCACGTCGTCGCCTCCCCGCTGGAGCGGGCACAGGAGACGGCGACGCCGATCGCCAAGGCGCACGGGCTCGACCTCGCCACCGACGGGCGGCTCATCGAGGCGGACAACGTCTTCCAGGGCAAGACCTTCGGGGTCGGCGACGGCGCGCTGAAGCGGCCGGAGAACTGGAAGCACCTGGTCAATCCGTTCAAGCCGTCGTGGGGTGAGCCATACGTCGACCAGGTCGTCCGGATGATGGGGGCGCTGGACGCGGCGAAGGACGCGGCGCGCGGGCACGAGGCCGTGCTGGTCTCGCATCAGCTGCCGATCTGGATCGTGCGGTCGTACGTCGAGAAGCGGCGGCTGTGGCACGATCCGCGGCGGCGGCAGTGCACGCTCGCGTCGCTGACCACGTTCACGTACCAGGGCGACAGGATCGTTTCCGTCGGCTACAGCGAGCCGGCGCGGGATCTGGTGCCGCCGCATCTGCTGGCGGGGGCGAAGGCGGTGAAGGGCAAGGACAAGGCCTTCGGTGCGTGAGCGCTCCGCTTGGGGGCCGGTTACTGGTTACTGGTCGGCTGGGGTTGTGGGGGAACTGCGGGTCCGGTGGGGCTTCTCGCGCAGTTCCCCGCGCCCCTGAAGGGGCGCGGTTACCAGCGGCCCTAAAAGATTCTTGTTCGTCCGAGATCAAAAGGAACCGTCGCTTCCTGGCATCCCTCTAAAACGGTGTGCTTCGCGTGAACTGGTGCGTGAGCTGACCAAGGGGGACGTAATGCGCGAACTGTCGCGAAGGGGAGTGTTGGGGCTCGGCGCGGGGGCGGCGGCCGGGCTGGGGCTGACCGGGTGCGGTACGGGGCTCGGGGGCACACCGAGCGAGGCCGGCGGGGCCGGTGGCGGTGGCAAGGGCTCGGGGAGGAAGAAGCCGGGGACGACGGCGAAGCCGCTGGGTGACGGGTCGACCTCGTACACGGGGAAGCAGCCGAACCAGCCGGAGAAGCCGCGGGCCTTGGCGCCCGGCGAGACGCCGCCGCAGTTCGTGGTCTTCTCCTGGGACGGGGCCGGAGACGTCGGGAACGGCCTCTTCGAGCGGTTCCTCAAGGCCGGGCGGGACCACGACGCCCATATGACGTTCTTCCTCTCCGGGATCTATCTCGTCCCCGAGTCGAAGAAGCGCGTGTACCTTCCGCCGAACAACGCGCCCGGCGCCTCCGACATCGGTTATCTGACGGACGAGCACATCAAGTCGACGCTGGGACACCTGCGGACGGCGTGGCTCGACGGGCACGAGATAGGCACCCACTTCAACGGCCACTTCTGCGGCGGCAGCGGCTCGGTCGGCAACTGGACGCCCAAGCAGTGGCGCGACGAGATCGACCAGGCGAAGGCGTTCGTGAAGGAGTGGAAGACCAACAGCGGGTGGACGGACGTCGAGCCCCTGCCGTTCGATTACGACAAGGAACTCGTCGGCGGGCGGACGCCATGTCTGCTGGGGCAGGAGAACCTGCTGCCCACCGCGCGCGAGCTGGGCTGGCGCTACGACTCCTCCTCGCCCGGCGGCCTCCAGGTCTGGCCGAAGAAGAAGCAGGGCCTGTGGGACCTGCCCCTGCAGTCCGTGCCGTTCCCCGGGCGGAGCTTCGAGGTGCTCTCCATGGACTACAACATCATGTACAACCAGTCCCAGAACTCCACCCAGGCCCCGCCCGCCAACTACCCGGCCTACCGCACCCAGGCGACCGGCGCGTACGTCGCCGGGTTCCAGCGGGCGTACGAGACGAACCGCGCGCCCCTCTTCATAGGCAACCACTTCGAGGAGTGGAACGGCGGGGTCTACATGGACGCCGTCGAGGAGGCCCTCAAGCACATCGCGCGGGCCAAGGAGAAGGCCAGGGACGGGGAGATACGGATCGTCTCCTTCCGGCAGTTCGTGGACTGGATCGACGCCCAGACGCCGGACGTGCTCGCCAAGCTCCAGACCCTCGGTGTGGGACAGCGGCCGACGGGTGGGTGGAAGGAGTTCCTGGGGGCCGGCTCGGCCGCCTGACCTGCGGACAAGGGGGCCGCCGACCCCGCCGTAAGCCCTCGAAACGGGCATGCGAAACTTTTCACATGAGTGTCCGTACGAGCCGTAGTCGTGCCGCTTTGCTCTCCGCCGGGGCCGCCGCCCTGGCGCTGACGCTCTCCGCCTGCGCGGGCGGAGGCATCGAGGGCGGTGGCGGTCAGGCCGGGTTCATCACCGGATCCGACGGGATCGCGACGGTGAAGAAGGGGGACCGGGACACCGCGCCCGACCTCTCCGGGAAGACCATCGACGGCGAACAGCTCGACCTCTCCGCCTACCAGGGCAAGATCATCGTCCTGAACGTGTGGGGTTCCTGGTGCGCGCCGTGCCGCGCCGAGGCGCCCAACCTGGCGAAGGTCTCCGAGGACCTCGCCGACCAGGGCGTGCAGTTCGTCGGCATCAACACCCGCGACACCAGCACCCGGCCCGCGGTCGCCTTCGAGGAGCAGTACAAGGTCGAGTACCCGAGCCTGTACGACCCCACGGGCAAGCTGCTGCTGCGCTTCGAGAAGGGCTCGCTCAACCCGCAGCTGATCCCCTCCACCCTGGTCATCGACCGGGAGGGAAAGCTCGCGGCGCGCACGCAGCAGGCGCTGAGCGAGGAGAAGCTGCGCAAGATGCTCAAGCCGATCCTCGCGGAGAAGTGACGTGACCGTGTCGGGAATGTCCGATCAGGTGCTGGCTGCCGCGCTCACCACGAGCGCCGCCGAGCTGAACGAGACCGTCTTCAACGGGGCCCTGCTGCTGGCGCTGCCGATCGCCGTCCTCGGCGGGCTCGTCTCCTTCTTCTCGCCCTGTGTCCTGCCGCTGGTGCCCGGCTATCTGTCGTACGTCACCGGAGTCGGCGGCACCGACCTGGTCGACGCCCGCCGCGGCCGGATGGTGGCCGGCGCCGGGCTGTTCGTGCTCGGGTTCACCTTCGTGTTCGTCTCCAGCGGCGCGCTCTTCGGCTACTTCGGCCGGACCCTGCTGGAGCACCAGGACATCCTCACCAAGGTGCTCGGCGTCCTCATGATCGCCATGGGCCTGTTCTTCATGGGGCTGATGCCCTGGTTCACCCAGCGCGAGTTCCGCTTCCACACCAGGCCCACCACCGGTCTGGTGGGCGCCCCGATACTCGGCGCGCTCTTCGGCATCGGCTGGGTGCCCTGCATCGGACCCACCCTCGCCTCGGTCAACGCCCTCGCCCTCGAACAGGCCAGCGCCGGTCGCGGCGCCCTGCTGATGGTGGCGTACTGTCTGGGGCTGGGCCTGCCCTTCGTGCTCGCCGCAGTGGCCTTCCGCAAGGCGCTCGGCGCCTTCGCCTGGGTCAAGCGGCACTACGCGTGGGTGCTGCGCATCGGCGGCGGCATGATGATCACGATCGGACTGCTCATGCTGACCGGCGCCTGGGACCGCATCGTTCAGGAGATGCAGGTCTGGTCCTCCGGCTTCACCCCTGGGATCTGAGCCAATGACGACGACCGACTCCGGCAACCGCGAGAAGACCGCACCCCGCGGCGGCGCGGCCGCCGACGACAACGACCTCGGTGCCGCCGGATCTCAGCTGTCCACCGCTCCGCAGGAGGACGCGCCCAACCTGCCCGCCCTGGGCGCGCTCGGGTGGGCCCGCTGGTTCTGGCGGCAGCTGACCTCGATGCGGGTCGCGCTGATCCTGCTGTTCATGCTGTCGCTCGCGGCGATCCCCGGCTCGCTGATCCCGCAGTCCGGGCAGGACGAGACCCGGGTCGCCGACTTCATGGAGCGGCACGACACCCTGGGGCCGATCTACGAGAAGCTCGGGCTGTTCCACGTCTACAGCTCGGTGTGGTTCTCGGCGATCTACATCCTGCTGTTCGTCTCGCTCATCGGCTGCATCGTGCCCCGCACCTGGCAGTTCGTGGGCCAGCTGCGCGGCCGCCCGCCGGGCGCCCCCAAGCGGCTGACCCGCCTGCCCGCCTACGCGACCTGGCGCACCGAGGCCCAGCCGGAGCAGGTCCGCGAGGCGGCACTGAGGGCGCTGAAGAAGCGTCGGTTCCGCGCGCACCTCGTCGGCGACGCGGTCGCCGCCGAGAAGGGCTATCTGCGGGAGGCGGGCAACCTCGCCTTCCATGTCGCCCTGATCGTGATGCTCGTCGCCTTCGCCTGGGGCCAGCTCTACCGGTCCGAGGGCAACAAGCTGATCGTCGAGGGCGGCGGCTTCGCCAACGTCCTCACGCAGTACGACGACTTCAAGTCCGGCAACCTCTTCACCGCCGAGGACCTCAACGCCTTCAGCTTCGACCTCAAGAACTTCCGCGGCACCTACGAGGTGAGCGGGCCGAACAAGGGCACGCCTCGGATCTACGAGGCGTACATCGACTACACCGTCGGCGCCGACGGCAAGCAGCGGTCGACCAAGATCGAGGTCAACAAGCCGCTGGAGATCGGCGACTCCAAGGTCTACCTGGTCAGCCACGGCTACGCGCCCGTGATCACGGTGCGGGACGGCAAGGGCAAGGTCGTCTTCAGCGATGCCGCGCCGCTGCTGCCGCTGGACTCCAATGTCACCTCCTCCGGCGCGATCAAGGTCATGGACGGCTACACCAACGCCGAGGGGAAGCGGGAGCAGCTCGGTTTCCAGGCGTTCTTCCTGCCGTCCTACGGCGGTGCCGACACGGCCGTCGTCTCGCAGTTCCCCGCGCTGCTCAACCCCGTGCTCAACCTGGAGCCCTACCACGGCGATCTCGGGGTCGACTCGGGTGTGCCGCAGAGTGTGTACCGGCTGGAGAAGCGGAAGCTGACGTCGTACAAGGACTCCAAGGGCGCGCAGGTACGGGAGAACCTGAAGCCCGGCGAGACCATGACGCTGCCCGGGGGGAACGGCACGGTCACCTTCGACGGGGTGAAGGAGTGGGCCGGCTTCCAGGTCACCCAGCAGCCCGGTAGTGGGTGGGCGCTCGGTGGAGCCGTCACCGCGATCCTGGGGCTCGCCGCGTCCCTCTTCGTCCAGCGCCGCCGGGTGTGGGTGCGGGCGGTGACCGGGCCGGACGGAGTCACCGTCGTGGAGATGGCGGGCCTTGGGCGCAGTGAGTCGGCGAAGGTGCCCGAGGAACTGGGTGACTTGGCGGCGGTCGTGCACGCCGAGGCGCCCACTGCCGCCGAGCCCGAGTCGGACGGTGAGCCATCCGCTGCCGATGAGCCTGAGGGCGGTGACGCTGACCGGCGCTTGCCGGGTGCCGCTGCGCCCACCCGTGCCGCCCCAGCGGCCCGATTGCCCGCAGGTAGTGCGGGCCCGGATACCCCCCAACCCCCAGCCGTACCTTCCGAAGGGGCTGAGAAGTGACTCTCGCCGCCGCCAGCAACGAAAACCTCGCGAACCTCAGCAATACGCTGATCTACTCCGCGATGGCCGTGTACACCCTGGCCTTCTTCGCCTACATCGCCGAGTGGCTCTTCGGGAGCCGGAGCAAGGTGGGCCGTACGGCCGCCGCGCTGACCGCCGAGGGCGGTGCCGCCGCGACCAAGAAGGCGGACGCGCCCGCGGTGACGGTGAAGACGGCCGGCGGGACGTCCGTGCTGGAGCGGCCGAAGGTGGTCGTGCGGGCCGCCACCGGCTCCCGGGACGTGCCGGACGGGCCCGGCGCCCACGGCGGGGACGAGCAGGGCGACCTCTACGGCCGTATCGCCGTGTCCCTCACGGTGCTCGCCTTCCTCGTGGAGTTCGGCGGGGTGCTCACCCGGGCCCTCTCGGTGCAGCGGGCGCCGTGGGGCAACATGTACGAGTTCAACATCACCTTCTCCACCGTGGCCGTCGGGGTGTACCTCGCGCTGCTCGCGCTGAAGAAGAACGTCCGCTGGCTCGGGCTGCCGCTCATCACGACCGTCCTCCTCGATCTCGGTCTCGCCGTCACTGTCTTGTACACCGCCAGCGACCAGTTGGTTCCCGCCCTGCACTCGTACTGGCTGTACATCCACGTCTCGACGGCGATCTTCTGCGGCGCGGTGTTCTACGTCGGCGCGGTCGGCACGATCCTGTACCTGTTCAAGGACTCCTACGAGAGCAAGCTCGCGAGCGGCGGCCGGCCCGGCCGGTTCGCGAGCTCGGTGATGGAGCGGCTGCCCGCCTCGGCCTCGCTCGACAAGTTCTCGTACCGCGTGAACGCCGCCGTCTTCCCGCTGTGGACGTTCACGATCATCGCGGGCGCGATCTGGGCGGGCGACGCGTGGGGCCGCTACTGGGGCTGGGACCCCAAGGAGACCTGGTCGTTCATCACCTGGGTGTGCTACGCCGCCTACCTGCACGCCCGTGCCACGGCCGGCTGGAAGGGCCGCAAGGCCGCGTACATCGCGCTCGCCGCGTTCGCCTGCTGGCTGTTCAACTACTACGGCGTCAACATCTTCGTCAGCGGCAAGCACTCCTACGCCGACGTCGGCTGAGTCCGCCGAGGAACACACCGAAGGCCGGTTCTCTTGTGACGTGGGTCACGGGAACCGGCCTTCGGCGTACGGACAGGGGGAGGACGTGGAGACGAATGACGGGGACACGGGGGACCGGCGTGCGTTGCGCGCGCGGATCAGGGACGGGGACGCCAAGGCGTTCGGGGAGGTCTTCGACGCGTACGCGCGGTCGGTCTACAACCATGCCTACCGGCTGACGGGGGACTGGTCGACGGCGGAGGATGTCGTGTCGCTGACCTTCCTGGAGGCGTGGCGGCTACGGGGGCGGCTGGACGCGGAGGGCGGTTCGCCGCGTCCGTGGCTGCTCGGCATCGCCACCAACGTGGCCCGCAACACCCGTCGGGCCGGACGGCGCCATGCCGCCGCCGTGGCACGGCTGCCGAGACCCGAGTCCGTGCGGGACTTCGCCGACGAGGTGGCCGGGAACCTCGACGACCAGGCGTATCTGCGGGCCGTGCGCACGGCGCTGGACCGGCTGCGGCGGCCCGAACGGGAGGTGCTCGCGCTGTGCGCGTGGGGCGGCCTCGACTACGCGGCCGCCGCGGAGGCGCTCGGCATCCCCGTCGGCACCGTGCGCTCCCGCCTCTCCCGCGCCCGGGCCAAACTCGCCGCACAGCTGGCGGCCGGGGAACGGGGCGCGGGGGACCAGGGTGCCGGGGCGAAGGGCGCCGGAGCGGACGGCGCCCGGGAACCCGACGCCCGGGAACCCGACGCCCGCCGAGGACAGACAAGAGGCGGCCGCACTTCCGTGGCCGGGCCCATCCAGGAGGGGAACCCGTGAACGACAACCCGTCCCCCCGGGACGAGGACGAGCCGGCCGGTGCCGGCGTCCCCGCCGCCGTCGAGCGGGACCTCCCCCCGGGCCGTCATCGTGTCCTCAGGGAGCAGCTGATGCGTGAGATCGAGAACGGCGACGAGACCCCGGTCGTACGGCCGCGTACCGCGCTCTGGCGGCGGCCCGCCTTCGTGGGGCCCGCCGTGGCCGCCGCGCTGACCGTCGCGGTCGTGATGGGCGCCGCGGTGACCCAGCAGGCGGCCGGGCCGCTGACGACACATGCGGACAGTTCCGACGGCCGGCGCCGGGGCGAGGCCACGCGCAGCGACGAGAGCGCGGCCGATCTGCTGGCGCAGGTGGCGAAGGCGGCCGCGAAGCGGAGCCTGCCCGAGGTACGGGACGACCAGTTCGTCTACACCGAACGGGACGACTACCACTGGAAGATGGATTCCGAGAAGAACGACATGCCCTGCCCCATGACCCTGGAGGCGTACCCCTACGGCGTGCGCGAGTTCTGGTCGTCGGTGGACGGGCAGCACACCGGGCGGTACCGGGGGCGTGGGCCGGACGGCGAGGTGGAGGAGTGGTCCGTGCCCAAGCAGCCCGCCGAGAACGGCGTCAACTTCTTCCGGGAGGTCGAGGACGGACTGCCGACCGACGTCGACGAGATGTACCGCTACCTGTACGGGCTGAAGGGCGACGAGCGGGCGTCCGGCGCGAAGTCGGCCGACCGGAAGGCCTTCGACAAGGCGTCCACGCTGCTCGCCGAGCAGTTGCTGCCGCCGAAGGTGGAGGTCGCGCTGTACCGGGCCGTCGCGCGGATTCCGGGACTGACCGTGTACGAGGGGTCCGTCGACGCGGCGGGCCGTACGGGAATCTCCGTCGGCCTTGAGGGCAACTGGCCCGAGGATCGCGGCCACGGGCCCACCCGGCACGAACTGCTCTTCCACATGCGGACGTTGGCCTTCCTCGCCGCGGACACCGTCAAGCTCGACCCTCCGGCCGACTCCTGCGACACGCTCGAAGCGGGTGACCTCGTCTCGTCGGTGGCGGTCCTGGAACGCACGGTGGTCGACCGGGTCAGCGAACGGCCTTAGCGGCAACCGTGATCGGCGGCGTGGCGCCGGAAAACCGGTGGAGCCGCGCCGCCGTACGGGACCGGCTGCACGACAACGATCCTCGCCTGGCGGCCGAGCTGCTCCAGGATCCGGTCCTGCGGTGCCGGAATCGCGTCGCCCTCGACTGGACGGGCGCCTGGCGCCTCGACACCGGCGGGGCGGATCACCTGGACCGTGAGGTCATCGACGTCTCGGTCCGTTTCACGTCGCGGATCCCGCTCCGGCCGGTGCGGCTGATCGCCGAGGGGTGCGGTCTGGCGCGGGCCGAGGTGGAGAGGCTGATCGCGGAGGGGAGGCTCGTCTCGGCGGAACGGCTGAGCGGCAAGCTCGCCGACGACTTCACCTTCACCCTCAAGCGCTGACCCCGGCCCCCGCCGTCTAGAGGGCCGCTTCGGGGAGGAGGGACGCCAGGTCGCGGCGGAGGCGGTCGGCGGCCTCGGGGGCCGGTGGGGAGAAGGGATCCGTCGTCCGGCGGGCCGCGTGGAGGACGCGGCGTACGCGCAGCCGGAGGTCGGGGTCCGGGCCGGCCGCGTCGAGGGCGGTGGGGATACGGGTGTCGTCGGGAGTGTGGTGCGGGGCCGAGGTGATGAAGGTGAGGGACGTGAGCCAGTCCCTGGGGGCCGTGGAGTGGTATGTGTCGTGGAGGTGGGCGACCGCGAAGTCCGGGTTTCCGAGGGCGAGTTCGTGATGGGCGCGGTGCAGGGGGTGGGCGCTGCCGTAGTGGGCCGCCAGGGTGCGGTGTGCGTCCCACCATGCCGGGCGGTCCGGGCGGCGGCCAGGTCGGGCGGCGGTCCCGTGGCGTAGGCGCAGCAGGAGCAGGGCCCGGAGGAACGGGTCACCCACGAAGTGGTCGGGGGAGGGCGCGTGGCCCTCCGCCGCCAGGCGGCCCGACAGAGCCCGTACGCCCGACTCGCCGAAGCCGACCGGGAGTTGGGACTCGGCCAGGAGGACCGCCGAGTCGTGGTCGTGGGCGAGGGAGAGGACGGCCAGCTCGTCGAGGTGGTCCTCGTCCGGGAGGAGGCGATTCAGCACGGACTCGTAGGCGCGGCGTCCGGAGTCCTCCGCCAGCAGCAGATCGGCCGGCGTGGTGAGCCCCCGGGGGAGGTGCCGTCCGGCCGACGCGGCGAGGAGCGCCGTGCCGAGGGGATTACCGCAGGTCAACCGGTGGACGGCGTACGGCAGTGGGGGCGGGACCGTCAGCCCGGGGCAGGCCGCTTCCACGGCGTGCCGGGTGTCGTCGGGGGAGAGCGGCGGCAACGACACCAGCAGGGCGTGCGAGGAGGGCGTACCGCCGGGCGCCCAGTCGGCCCCACGGGTCGCCTCCGCGAGCGTGCGGCGCGTCGCGTTCCGCAGGGCGGGGTGGCCCTGCCCCCGCAGTCCGGCGTAGAACGCCACCTGGTCGGCCCGGCCGTCCGCGCGGGCCCGCAGCACGGACTCCATCAGCCGCCGCCCCGCCGCCTCCTGCACGTTGTCCAGCAGCACCACCGGCCGCCCGGCCCGCTGCGGACGCGGTACGACCCCCGAGACCCCCGCGTACGCGTCGTCGAGGTCCGCCAGCAGCGCCCGTACGAGGTGGTGTTCGGCGTGGGTGCGGGCGTCGCCGCCCGCGTGGAAGTGCCGGGAGAGGAGGACCAGGCCGAGCTTGGGGTTCCCGGCCGCGCAGGGGTGGTCGCGATACCAGACGGCACCTCTGCGCAGTCGCCGGTGCGAGGACGACATCCCCTCGCTGAACGCCTCCAACGCGGCCTCGATGATCGCCTCGACCACCGGCCCCTGGTCCGACAGCGACGACACCAGCCGCGCCACGGCCTTCCCCACCCACCGCCCCGCCAGCCAGCCGCCCGTGTCGCTCAGCAGCAGCACCCGCTCCGCCTCCGCGCAGATCCGCGACAGCCCACGGTCCCCCCAGCCACCGGCCGCGACGGCGAGCAGCCCGCACGCCAGCCGGGGGAACGTGATCCGGCCGGCCGCGCCCAGTGGCTCCGCCAGTTGCTCGGCGACCACGGTCACCGCCTCGTACGCCGGTGACCACGACGTGGGGGGCCGGCCCGGGGGAGGCCGGTCGAACCGGCTCTCCTCCCCGTCGACCCACGCGACGGGGCTGCGCCCCCGGAAGGCCGCGCCCAGCTCCCGCAGCACGGTGCTCTTGCCGAGGCCACGCGCCCCCGCCAGCACCACGAAGGGGAGTTCGGGGGAGTGTTCGTACGCCCTGGGTATGTCGAAGAGGGCGGGGGTCGGTGTCGTTGCCGTTGTCATAGCTGCTGTGGTTATCAACAGCTGTGGAGGGAGGGGCAGTTGTTTCGGAGTACGACGAGTCCTGCCCGTTCGCTTACGACTCCGACCGTACGGCGTCGATGAAGGAGAGCCAGGCGGGACGGTTGATGACCAGTACGGGCCCGTCAGGGTTCTTGCTGTCGCGGACGGGGACGACGGCGGGGATACCGGGGGCGATTTCGATGCAGTTGCCGCCGTCCTCGCCACTGTGGCTGCTCTTGATCCAGGTCGCGGAGCTCAGCTCGTACCTGTGCATGATGCTCGTACCCCTCCATCACGTCGCTGATCAGAGCGGCGGACTCGCGGGCTGACGGAATGTCCGCCCTGAGCACATCATAAATCCGGCTGCCACGTTCGTAGAGCGCCGGATCGTTGATGAAGTGGCCGTAGCCCTGCGACTCCGAGTAGATCCAGCGCTCGTCGGGCAGCTCGATCAAGGACATGGAAACGCGGGGTCGGATGAGCCCGAAGAGGCCCGAAGGGGCCACTTGGATGCGGATGTTGGGATGTCGGCCGACGCTGAGCAGATGCGCGCACTGCTCACGCATCACCTCCGGGGCCCCGACACCGTTGCGCAGACAGCTCTCGTCCAGGATCGCGATGTAGAGAGGGCCGTCGGGGGCCAGGAAGCGCGGCTGGCGGCTCATCCTGGCCCGGACGCGTTCGTCCAGCTCATCAGCGACCGACACTCGCGAGAACAGCGCACGTGCGTAGCCCGCCGTCTGCAACAGGCCCGGGACAAGTTGCTCTTGGTACTCCCGTAGGGTCGCGGCCCGCTCCTCCAGCTCGACCCGGCGCGCGAACCAATCGGGATGCTGGACCTCCGGATACCAGTCCACCTTGGCCCACATCCGGGCCAACACCCCACCCGTCCCCAACACCTCGTCGCACCGCTTCGCGAACTGGTCGCTCGGGACCCTCGTGCCCGCCTCGATCTTCGCCACCTGGGAGCGGTCGCACGGGATCTCTCTCGCCAGGGCCTCCTGCGTCAGCAGCGCCGCCTCGCGGTAGTGCCGCAGCACCTCGCCGAACAGCACCGAACTCCCGCCGCCGACGGCCCCGTCCGCGTTCCGCCTCGTCATGACGCCCCCTCGTGCCGAGTGTGGCAATGGCCCAGTGCCACACGTCCCGCGTTGATATCGACCGTTCCCGTCGGCGACGCTGGATACACCCAGAGTGACGAACAGGGCTGTGGAGTGCGCGTGGAACCAGAGGGACAGCTTGTCTACGATCCGCGGACGCGGCGCGTGGGGGAGTACCGGGACAGGGTCGGGCCGTACGCGATGCTGCGTCCCGTGGGTGGCGGCCGGGAGTGGGAGGCGGATCCGGCGACGTTGCGGCCGGCGACTCCCGCGGAGCGACTCGCCGCGCAGGTCGGGGCGGCCAACCGCCGTACGAAGAGGAGGGTGTGACGTTGCGTCAACTTGAGCCCCTGGGGTTGCCCCCCGTTCCGGTGACGGGGTGCACGGCGTGCGCCGAGTTGGCCGTACGGCGGGACGAGGCGCGGGCGCGGTACGACCGGAGCGCGGAGACGGCCGCGAACGTGCTGCTCCGTCACCATCAGCGACGGGAGCACGGCGGAGGCACCCGCACCCGCCGCGTCTTCCGCTACGTGCCGTACGTCATCGCGCAGGACGTGACGGCGGAGCCGGAGTACGAGGCGCGGTGTGTGTCGGGCGACGAGAAGGAGTGCGGCGCGGAGTCGGGCGTGCAGAGTGATCCGGCGGCCGTGGAGGAGTGGCAGCGCAGGCACACACAGGAGACGCGGCACCTGCGCTACCGGCGCAGTTTTGGGGACTACTCGGTGCTGGAGCCGTTGGAGGAGGCTCCCTCCTGAGGGTGGCCGTGTCAGTGTCGGGCTTGCCGTGGGCAGGCTGTTCGGTGTCGCCGTCGGAATCACGCTGGGAGCGGCGGCCTTCGACAGTCTGGCGATGGGGTTGGCGCTGGGCAGTGGCGTGGGCGGAGTCCTCGGTGTCACCTTCTGGAGGCGCGGGTCCAGCTAGGGCCTGTCCGGGCCCAGGGCGTCGCGGACGGCGGTCAGGATGGCCTCGGTGTCGGCGCCCAGAGCGCGGGCGGAGGACGTGAAGTCACGCGCCAGGGTGGCGAGTTGGGCGGCGTGCGGGCGGGTGGGGCCGGTCCGGGGCGCCGCCACCCGGGTGCCCGCGCCCCGGCGGGTGCGGATCAGCTCGGTGGCCTCCAGCTCGCGGTAGGCGCGGGCCACGGTACCCGGCGACAGACCGAGGTCCGTGGCCAACTGGCGTACGGTCGGCAGCCGTTCGCCCTCGGCCAGCCGGCCGGTGACGATCAGCGCGGCGAGCTGCGCGCGGATCTGCTCGTAGGGCGGGACCTGGCTGGTGGTGTCGACGCGGACGGCGGCCTCATTCATCGTCGGGGTGCCCCGTCCTCGGCAGCCTCGTCCTCGGCCGTCCCGTCCTCGACCGCGCGGGGCGCGACCACGGTGACCAGGGACCAGGCGACGGTGAACACGTTCAGCAGGGCCAGCGGGTAGAAGACCCAGAAGGTGATCGCGCCCAGCGTGCCGGCGCAGCCCGTCTCCGTCAGCGAGACGGAGATCATCAGGACGGCGTACAGCTGCTGGCTGGACACCAGCAGGCCCCAGGCCCCGGTGACCGCCCACGCGCGGTCGCGGCGCTGCTGTTCCTCGCCCGGGCCGTGCGCTATGCGGCGCAGGGCCCAGACGCAGGTGGGGGTCGCTATGGCGAGCGCGCCGAACATCGGGAGGCTGTAGAACAGGCCGGGCCACGGTCCGAGGGACGCGCGCATCCCGTTGCAGGTGACATCGACGACCTTGCCGGTGATGAACATCCGGTCGGGGTCGCCGGACGCCGTGGCGGCCGTGATCACCAGCAGGACGACCAGGGAGACGCCCTGGAGGGCGATCAGGGGGCCCATGCGCGGTGGCACATGGTCTCTGACCAGGCGCGGGGCGAGACTCGCCGTGCGCACCGCCTCCTGCGGGCGCAGGGTGAGGGCGTCGGCGAGGAGGACACCGGCCACCGCGCACAGGCCGAAGGCCGTGAGGCAGAACACCACGCGCTGCTCGAACTCGATGTGCCCGAACGTGGACAGCGCCTGCGCGACCACCAGGCCGATGGCCAGGCCGGACCAGCGGGCGTAGTGATCGGCGTGGTCGAGGAGCCGATCCTGGAGCGGGGCGGTGTCGAGCATGGGTGGATCCCCCCGGATCATCTTGTATCAAGCGGTGGGTACAAGATGCCGTGGCCCGGGATCTTGTGTCAAACACTCGATACAAGGTGACGCGGGGGAAGACGGGTTCCGGGGCGGAGGGGTTCCCTGGTGGATGGGTTCTGGGGCGGAAGGGTTCTGGGGCGGAAGGGTTCTGGGGCGGAAGGGTTCCGGGGCGGGAAGGGTTCCGTGGCGCGTGGTCAGTCGACGGTGATCGAGTCCAGCTGCGCCCGCAGGTAGACGTGCGAGTCCACCGGCGGGTACGCCACCCGTCCGACCGGCGCGGGCACCGACTCGACGACCGTGCCCGGGGTGCACTCGCCGAAGTAGACCAGCGACATCAGCTCCTCGGCGGGCTCGTCGGCCGGCGGCGGCAGCACGCGGTGGCGCCCCGACCGCCAGCGGTCGCCGGTCCAACGGGCCATCAGATCACCGATGTTGATGGTGAAGGCGTCCGGGTCGTACGGGGCGTCCTCCCAGCCGCCCTCGTCCGTGTAGACCTGGAGCCCGCCCTTCCCGGCCTGCCGGTCGAGGATGGTGACCGTGCCGAAGTCGGTGTGCGGGCCGATCCGGAACTGCCCCGGCACGGGGTCGCCGATGACGTCCGTCCCCGGATACCAGTTGATGTTGAAGCCGTAGGTGGGGTGGCTCATGTGGCGGGAGAAGAAGTCCGGCTCCAGCCCGAGGGCCTCCCCGAGGAGCGAGAGCAGCAGGTTCTCCAGCTCGGCCATGCGCGCCAGGTACTCCTCGCAGAGCGCCCGCAGCTCCGGCACCTCCGCCGGCCACACGTTCGGCGCGTACCACTCCGCGTTCACGACCGGGTCGTCGAACGGCTCGTGCGTCGCGAACGTCAGCGACTCCTTGAGGTCCGGCGGGGTCTCCGTCCCCTCGGCGTATCCGTTCGCCTCGGCGCCGGGCCCCAGCCAGCCGCGTCCGCCGACCTTCACCTCGTACGCCTGCTTGGCCTCCACCGGCAGGACGAAGAAGGTGCGCGCGGCCTCCCGGATGCGCGTGCGGAGGGCCGGATCGACGCCGTGGCCGGTGACGAGCAGGAAACCGGCGCTCTGGAGCGCCTCGTCGACGGTCCGGGCGATCCCGGCACGGTCCTCCGGGCCGCCGTCGAGCCAGGGGCGCAGATCGATGGTGGGGACACGGGGCGTGCTCCCCGGTGTCACAGAATGGTCCATGACCCCACTCTGCCCGCGACGCGCCGCGGTCACGTGCGCGGCACGGCGCGGGATCAGGGCGGCGGGAGGAGGGTGCCCAGGGGGCCGAGGTCGAGGTTGAGGTCGTCCAGGGTGAGGTCGTAGCGGTCGCAGAGTTCCGTCATGCGCTCGTGCAGGACCATCAGGGTCATGCCGAGGCGCTCCTCCTGCTCCTCGGTCAGCCCACCCCGGTCGACGCGGTGCAGGGCCTGGCGCTCCATCAGCTGGCGGAGCAGTTCGACGATGGTGAGGACGAGCCGGACGAGGTCCCGCTCGACCGTGTCCGGGTCGGTGCGCAACCGGCGCGCCACGGCTTCGCCCCGGGTCGGGGGCGGCGGTGCGACCTCTTCCGGCCGGGCGGGCAGCAGGGAGAACGCGCGGGTCGCGGCCGCGGACACCTCACGGAGACGGTCGATGTGGGGGCCGCCGTCAGGCAGGGGCGTCGGGGTCGCCATGGTCGCCGCCTCCTTCCACGCTTTCCACGGGCGGCCGCTCCGACAGCGGGAGCGCCCACTGTTCGTCCAGCTGTTCGCGGACGGCGACGATCACCGCGCGCAGCGACACCCGTACGAGATCGATGTCCGCGATGCTCAGGACCAGGTCCCCGGTGAGGACGACACCGCCGCTCAGGAGCCGGTCGAGCAGATCGATCAGCGCGACCTGGCGTCCGCTGATGGGGCGGTCGCTGTCGTCGTACGCGGCTGGGCCGCCGTGGTCGTCGTACGTGGCTGGGCCGTCGTGGTCGTCGTACGCGTCGCGGTCGCTGTACGCGCTCATGGTCGGCCGGGGCCTTCCTCAGCCGCGGGAGCCACGGTCGTCGCCCTCGTCCTCGGCGTCGACGTTCACCGGCTTGCGCCGTTTGCGGCGGGGCTCCGGCGGACGGGTGGCCTCCGCGGCCTCCTTGCGGCGGGGCTCCCTGCGCGGGCGCTCGGTCGACGCGCTCGGGGACAGCTCCCGTGGGGACTCCTCGACGCGTCGGCGCAGCTCCTTCACCTCGGCGCGCAGCCGTTCGTTCTCGTCGGCGAGGGAGCGGCGGCCGTCGGAGCGGGACGCGCGGGAGGAGAGGGCCGGGTCGTGCTCCCACCAGTCGATGCCGATCTCCTTGGCCTTGTCGACCGAGGCCACGAGCAGGCGCAGCTTGATGGTGAGCAGCTCGATGTCGAGAAGGTTGATCTTGATGTCGCCGACGATGACGATGCCCTTGTCGAGCACGCGTTCGAGGATATCGGCGAGGTTCGCGCTGGAGCCCTGACCGCCGCCGTACGGGTAGGCGCCGCGCGACGACGAGGGGACGGGGGAGGCGGAGCCGGACTGGGTCACGGGTCACCTGGCCTCTCGCTCGGGTTCTTCGTCCTCTTCGTCTTCGTCTACGAGTTCTCCTTCGGGTTCTTCGTCGGGTTCTTCGTCGTCCTCGATGATGGTGTGGCCCTTGCCACTGCCGCCCTCGGGTTTCTTCGCGTCCCCCTTGCCGCCGGCATCCTTCGCCTTCTCCATGACGTTCCCGGCCTTGTCGCCGACGACGTCCTTCGCCTTGCCCGTGGCGCCCTTCGCCTTGTCGACCAGCACGTCCTTGGCGTGGGACGCGGTCGACGTCAGCGTCCCCGTACTCATCCCGCCCAGCTTGCGCGCGCCCTCGCCCAGCCCGTGGCCCACGTCCTGGAGCATCAGGGACAGCCGGGCCTCGATGTACTCCTCCAGCTCTTCCTTCAGGCGGGTCGTGCCCGCGTTCACGCCGGAGTCGTCACCCGTCCTGTTGAGGGTGTCGGTGCCGCCGGCCGAACCTCCCTTCGCCGTTCCGCGTTCAGCCATCCTCCTGCCTCCTCGACCGGGTGCCGCTGCTGCTCTTGGCACGGCTCGCGGCGGCGGTCTTCTTCTTCGGACGCGCGGTGCCTCTCGACTGCGGCGCGCTCTTGCGGCGTGAACCTGCTCCCGATCCGGCCGCCTTGCCGGTCCGCTTGCCCTGGCCCTCGCGCTGGCCCTCGCGCTTGTCCTTGCTCTCACCCTTGGTCTCGGCCTCGGGTGTCTCGTCCTCGGTCTCGTCCTCGTCCTCGGTCTCGTCGGCGTCGCCCTCGCTCTCGTCCTCGGGCTCCTCGGCGGTCTCGTCCTCGTCCTCGTCCTCGGGCTCCTCGGCGGTCTCGTCCTCGGCGGTCTCGTCGTCGGCCGTCTCGTCGTCGGGCGCGCCGCCGTCGCCCTCGGCCCGCTCCCGCAGTCCCACGGTGCGTTCGTGCAGGGCGCCCGCGAGGTCGTCGGCCTTCGTGGTCAGCACGGAGGTCGCCGCGGCCTTGCCCGCGCCCGCCAGCTCGCCCCGCACCTGCCGGGTGAGGTCGCTGAGGAACGGGGCGTCGAGCGCCTTGCCCAGCTGCCCGGGCCGGACCTGCGAGCCGGCCAGCAGCGCACCGATGCCGAGGGCGAGCTTGGCCTTCTTCGTCCGCCCCAGCAGATAACCGCCGAGGACGGCCGCGCCCATGGTGGCGTTGTTCATGACTCCGTCTCCCTCTGCTGCTGCAGCCGGTAGGCGCTGATCTCCTCCAGCCGCCCCAGCAACTCCGCCTCGCGCCGCGCGAACGCCTCCTCGTCGATGCGCCCCTCGGTCCGCGCCCGCTCCAGATTCACCAGCTCCTCCTGGACGGGCCCCGGGTCGTAGTACTCGTCCTCGGCGGCCTGCCGCACCTTGTCGAGCACCCACCCGACGCCCCGTACCGGGGCGACCGGCAACGTCAGAATGGTTCCGACCAGTCCCACCACATCGCCTCCCAGGTCATGTGACGGTCATACGAAGCTCGGATGGTTACGCGAAGCTCATACGAAGCTGTACGGCGGCAGCGGGCCGCGCAGCCGCAGTTCCACCCCCTCTCCCAGGGCCTCGGCCAGCTCCCCGCCGGCCTCGGCGAATTCGTCCGCCCGTTCGCCGTCCACCAGGAACGAGACGTTCACGAAGTACTGCTGGGAGGGCGGGGCGAGCCGCTCGTCCAGGGCGTACGGCCGCAGCGCGGCGAGCGCCTCCTCGCCGAGCGCCTCCTGCCGGCTCTGCACCTCCTGGGCCACGAGTTCGCCGAGCGCGAGGCGGTCCTCGTACGTGCCGCCGCCCTCACGGATCGCGTCGTTCAGCTCGCGCGCCCGCGCGGACTCCGTCAGGACGGCGCGCAGGAGGGTGTCCTCGTCCAGTACGCCCTTGACGTTGAACTCCGCGCGCCCCGTGAGTTCGTCCAGACGCTGGGAGAACGCGTCGGCCTGCTCCTGGAGCAGCGCCTCCACGGCGGCCTCGTCCGGGGCGACGAAACCGAAGCTCAGCGGCAGGATGGTGCCGTCGGCCCACAGCTGCTGCTGGACATCCTGGTGCGCCTCCACGTCCCGGCGGCTGACCGACAGGTCCTCGGGGGCCTCGCTGACGACGGCGCTCAGTTCGCCGTTGCTGACGGCGTGCAGGGTGGTGGGGTCCTCGCCGACGCCCTTGACGTCGTCCAGGCCCAGCGGATGCGCCGCCTTGGTGATCGCGTAGACGTAGACCGACATCGGCTCGCTCACTCCTCACGGTCCCGGGAGACACGGCGGCTCGCAGCGCTCCGCCCGGAGCTCGCGCGCTGCTTCTCGCGCCTGGGCGCGTGCTCCACCTCCACCTCCTCGTCGTCGTCGCCCCGCCTCTTCTGGAGCGAGTCGGTGACGGCCTCGACCGCCCCGGTGAGCGCCCCCTTGCTCTTCCCGCGAGCGCCCGACTCGGTGGTGTCCCCGACGATGTCCGTCAGCTGGGAGGGGGCCTTGCGCCCCGATTCCAGGTCGAGCCGGTTGCACGCCTCGGCGAAGCGCAGATAGGTGTCGACGCTGGCCACGACGACCCGGGCGTCGATCTTCAGGATCTCTATGCCCACCAGGGAGACGCGGACGAACGCGTCAATGACAAGGCCCCGGTCGAGGACGAGTTCCAGCACGTCGTAGAGGTTCCCCGAGCCGCCGCCACCGCCACGGGGGGCGAGGGCGCCGCCCTCGCTCTGCGGCACCACAGTCACGATCTCTTCCCTCCGAGTACGGGAAGCCTCCGGCGAGGGCCGCGGGCCACGGGCCATGGCACCGACGGCGGCCGCCGGGTTCATCGGCGGCGGCCGTGGCTCAGCGGCTCAGCGGGGGGAGCCCCGGTCGGTCTGCGCGCGCGTGTACCGGCGTCCGCGCTCGTACGCCAGCAGCTTGCCCGCGGGGTCCAGAGACACCCGGTAGGCGGCCATCACGCTGGTCGTCTGCGGGATGCGCTCCAGCTCCATGACCTCGACCTGGGCCTCCCAGCCCTCGTCGGTCGGCTTCAGCGCGGAAACGGACTCGGGAGCGCGCCCGAGCAACTGGGAGAGCTGCTCGATCGCACTCCGCATGGCCTCGGGCGCGGACAACCTCTCCTCGGCGGGCTCCTGCCGCGACGAGGAACGGTGCTTCTCCGACTCCCGGCCGTTCGTCATCATCACCTTCTTACCCTTTTGTCCATCATCGACCTTGGGCAAGGCATGTGCCACCCCGGAGGCCTCGGGACGCGGGCCGCGCTACGGGACGGGCGGTGCCAGGTAGGCGTGCAGGTGGCCCGCGCCCTCCAGCATCGCCGCCGTGCGGGCGGTCAGGGCGGTGTGGCGGGTGGTGATCGCGGTGCGCAGGGCCTCGGTGCCGCCCTCCGCGCGGAGGTCTTCGAGGACGGGTCGGATGTCGTCGAGGAGGTAGTGGCTGCGGCGGAGGGCGAGGATGAAACGGGCGTCGCGCACCTCGTCGGGGGCGTAGTGGCGGTATCCGGTGCCGCGTTCACGCCGGGGCGAGAGCAGGCCGGCGGCCTCCCAGACGCGCAGCGTCGACGTCCGCACCCCGAGCAACGCCGCGACCTCGCCGATCAGCAGGTCGGCCGCGGGAACGTCGTCCTCCGGAGGCTCCCCGGCCAGCGCCCGGAGCGCCTCCCCGGTCGCGCGCAACGACACCCGCTCCGCGTGCAGCGCCGCGTGCGCCTCGTCCACCAGCGCCAGCGCCCCCGGTACGTCCCCCTCGTGCACGGTCCGCATGATCCGCGTCGCCACGACCGCCCCGTACCCCTTGGACAGCGCCCGGTACGTCAGCAGCGCCCGCCGGTGCGTGTCCCCGTAGAACCGGTACCCCGAGCCCGTACGCGGGACGGGCGGCAGTACCCCGGCCTCCTCGTAGTTGCGGATCTGCTGCGTGGAGACACCGGAGAGCCGGGCGAGGTCGACGGGGCGGAGGCGGACGGGGGCGCTGGAAGGCGGTCCGGTTTCAGGCATCGGGTGGAAGGCTAGGGCGGGTCGGGGTGGGGAGGGAGGTCGATTCCTGTGTGACCGGGGACACAGGGACGGCCGGGGGCGGGCGGACAGGGGAAGGCGTGGAGCATGGCGGGTTCGGAGACCGACTACCCCTTCCGGCGGACCGACTGGATCTCCGCCGACGGCAGCCGGAACGGACTCGCACGGACCACCTGGCTGGAGGGGCAGCCGCTGCCCCGGGACATGAACGGGGAGGTGATCGACGACCCCCTGGCGCGGTCGACGGACGACGTCGAGTACATGACGCTCGGCGCTGACCGGGACCACGGCTACTACGACGAGCTGCGGTCGCTTCCCACGGACCCCGACAAGCTCTACGAGAAGGTGTGGGCCGAGACCCGCGGCCAGGGCCCCACCGATGAGGAGGCCGCCATGGAATACATCACGACGATGCTCCGGGGGGCGCAGCTGCTGCCCGAACTGAACGGCGCGCTCTTCCGCGTGGCCGCCAAGATCTCCAGTGTCCGGGTCGTCGAGAAGGCGGAGGACGCTGTGGGCCGTCAGGGCGTCGGCCTGGCCTTCGGCGAGGTCGACCACCCTGACGTGTGGGTCTTCGACAAGGACACCTTCAAGTACCTGGGCACGGACGACGAGGCCCTGCTGGAGGTCGGCGTAGTCGACAAGAAGGGCCAGGAACTGAAGGACTGACACGGGATGCCGGCCGCCAACCGCCCGATGCCCGACGCTGACTGACGCCCGCCGGCCGCCGGGCCGGCAGCCGCCCGGTGCCCGAGGTTGGCTGGGGCCCGACGGCCGACCGGTGTCCGGTGGCTAACCGGCGTCCGGTGGCTAACCGGAGCCCGCCGGCCGACTGGGGCCCGGTGGCTGGCCGGTGCCCGACGGCCGACCCGTGCCCGGTGGCTGACCCGTGCCCGCCAGGCGACCGGGGGCCCGATGGCCCACCGGTGTCCGACGGCCGACCGGTGTCGGTGTTACGCCTCCTCGCCGTCCTTCTTGTCCCGCTTCTCGTTCTGGGCGGCGCCCGTCTCGCCGTTCTCCTGTTCCTGCCGCTTCAGTTCCTCCTCGCGGCGGCGCAGGTCGGCCTCCCAGCTCTTCAGCAGCGACTCGTCCTTCTTGTTGTCCTCGGCGAGCGACTTCAGGAACTCGGGGTTGTCGTCGGGCGCGACGTACTCCGTGCGGTGGTTGCGGTGCCACTCCGAGGGCGTGCGCCCCCCGGCGGGCACGGTGCGGAGCTTGCCCGCGGCGAGCCAGGCGATCGGGCCCACGATCCAGAAGAGCAGGATGATGAAGACCCACGCGATCTTCGGCAGGTGCTTCGCCTCGTCCTCGGGGGTGTTGAGGCAGTCGATGAACGCGTAGATGGTCAGCGCCAACGGCACGAGGTACATCAACAGCCTGAGCATGGAACAGCCCCCTGGAAGCGGTGGCGGGGCCGTGCACCGGGCCCCGTGACGGGGTCAGGGTAGCCCCTCGGGGATACTGGACCCCATGGCTTACGACGATCTTCGCTCCCTGCTCCGCGCACTGGAGCGCGAGGGCGATCTCAAGCGCATCAAGGCCGAAGTCGACCCCTACCTGGAGGTCGGGGAGATCGTCGACCGGGTCAACAAGGCCGGCGGCCCCGCCCTGCTCTTCGAGAACGTGAAGGGCTCCGCGATGCCCCTCGCGATGAACGTCTTCGGCACCGACCGCCGCCTGCTGAAGGCGCTCGGTCTGAAGTCGTACGGCGAGATCAGCGAGAAGATCGGCGGCCTGCTCAAGCCCGAACTGCCCCAGGGCTTCGTGGGCGTGCGCGAGGCGTTCGGCAAGCTCGGCGCGATGGCGCACGTCCCGCCGAAGAAGGTGAAGTCGGACAGCGCGCCCGTGCAGGAGGTGGTCCTCCAGGGCGACGAGGTGGATCTGGACCGGCTGCCCGCGCTGTTCACCTGGCCCAAGGACGGCGGCTCCTTCTTCAACCTGGGGCTCACCCACACCAAGCACCCCGAGACCGGCGTACGCAACCTCGGTCTGTACCGCCTCCAGCGCCACGACAAGCGCACCATCGGGATGCACTGGCAGATCCACAAGGACAGCCGCAACCACTACCAGGTGGCCGCCAAGCGCGGCGAACGCCTGCCGGTCGCCATCGCCTTCGGCTGCCCGCCCGCCGTGACGTACGCCTCCACCGCGCCGCTCCCCGGTGACATCGACGAGTACCTGTTCGCCGGGTTCGTCGCGGGCAAGCGGATCGAGATGGTCGACTGCAAGACGGTCCCGTTGCAGGTGCCGGCGAACGCCGAGGTCGTGATCGAGGGCTGGCTGGAGCCCGGCGAGATGCTCCCCGAGGGCCCCTTCGGCGACCACACCGGTTTCTACACCCCGCAGGAACCGTTCCCCGCGCTGAAGATCGACTGTGTGACGATGCGGAAGCGCCCGCTGCTCCAGTCGATCGTGGTGGGTCGGCCGCCGACGGAGGACGGACCGTTGGGCCGCGCGACGGAACGCTTCTTCCTGCCGTTGTTGAAGATCATCGTCCCGGACATCGTGGACTACCACCTCCCCGAGGCGGGCGGCTTCCACAACTGCGCGATCATCTCGATCGAGAAGAAGTACCCCAAGCACGCGCAGAAGGTCATGCACGCGATCTGGGGCGCCCACATGATGTCCCTGACCAAGCTGATCGTGGTCGTGGACTCCGACTGCGACGTCCATGACCTCCACGAGGTCGCCTGGCGCGCCCTCGGCAACACGGACTACTCCCGCGACCTCTCCATCGTCGAGGGCCCGGTGGACCATCTGGACCACGCCTCCTACCAGCAGTTCTGGGGCGGCAAGGCGGGCATCGACGCCACGAAGAAGTGGATCGAGGAGGGCTACACGCGGGACGGGGGCTGGCCCGACATGGTCGAGTCGGACCCGGCCACGGCGGCGCTGGTCGACCGCCGCTGGAAGGAGTACGGCCTGTGACCAGCGCGTCGGCGGCTCTCCCGCAACAGCCGGGCCGTACCAAGGCCTTCCTCCGCCTCGTGATGATCGAACACTCGATCTTCGCGCTGCCCTTCGCGTACATCGCCGCGCTCACCGCCATGTTCCAGCTGGACGGCAACATCCACTGGGTCCGGCTGCTCCTGGTCACCGTCTGCATGGTGGGCCTGCGCACCTTCGCCATGGCGGTCAACCGGATCATCGACCGCGAGATCGACGCGCGGAACCCGCGGACGGCGCACCGCGAGCTGGTGACCGGCGCGATGTCGGTCAAGCACGCGTGGACCGGCGCCCTGATCGCGGTCGTGATCTTCCTCGGCTCGGCGGCCCTGTTGAACCCGCTCTGCCTCGCGCTGGCCCCCGTCGCCGTGATCCCGATGGTGGTCTACCCCTACGGCAAACGGTTCACGAACTACCCCCAGGCGATCCTGGGCCTCGCCCAGGCCATGGGCCCGGTCGGCGGCTGGCTCGCCATCACGGGGGAGTGGTCGTGGGAGGCGGTCGTCCTCGGCCTCGCCGTGGGCGTCTGGATCGGTGGCTTCGACCTCATCTACGCCTGCCAGGACGTCGACTCCGACCGCGAGTCCGGGGTCCTGTCGGTCCCGGCCCGCTTCGGCATCCCGGCGGCGATCTGGGCGGCCCGGGTCTGCCACGCGCTGACGACGGCCCTGTTCGTCTGGTACGCGGTCCTTACCGACGCGGGCGCGTTCCTGTGGCTGGGCCTCGCGATCGTCGCGGGCGCGTTCGTCTACGAGCACACCATCGTCCGCCCGCACGACCTGTCCCGCCTGAACCGCGCGTTCTTCTCCGTCAACGGGTTCATCGGTATCGCCCTGTTCGTGTGCGCGCTGCTGGATCTGGTGGTGCGGGGGTTGACGTTCTAGGAGCGCCTCAGGGGGTGGGGGTGCGGGTTCACTGGCGACTGCGGGTCCGGTGGGGGTTGCTCGCGCAGTTCCCCGCGCCCCTGAAAAACAGGGGCGCGCCCCGTGCTTTTCATGCCCGCAGGGCCTGTGTCTTTTGGGGCGCGGGGAACTGCGCGAGCAACCCCCACCGGACCCGCGCCCGCCCAAGAACCCGCACCCCCGAGTCGTCAGGCGACCGAGGAACCAGGGCCCGGGCCCGTGGTCCGGCGCCGGAACACGAACGCCGCCACCACGCCCGTCACCAGGCCGATCAGATGGCCCTGCCAGCTGATCCCCGTCTCGGTGGGGGCGATGCCGCCGAGGATCGCGCCGCCCCAGACGGCCGCGACCAGGACGCCCACCGCGACCCCCAGCAGCCGACGCTCGACGAAGCCGGTGACGACGAGGAAACCGAAGAGCCCGAAGACGACACCGGACGCACCGGCGGTGTTGGTGTGGTCGGGCGATATCAGCCAGACCCCCAGCCCGTCCGCGACGATGATCAGCGCGCACACGGCGGCGAACCGGCGCAGCCCGCCCAGCGCCGCGAGGAACCCCAGCACCAGCAACGGCACGCTGTTCGCCGCGACATGGCCGAAGCCGAAGTGGATGAACGACGCGGGCACGACATCGACCAGCTCGGGCACCGAACGCGGCACGATCCCGAAGTCGTCCAGGGCATGGCCGGTCGCCACGTCGACGACCTCCAGGACCCACAGCAGGGCCACCCAGCCCACCATCAGCTTGGCCGCCGCCTTCGCGCGGTCCCCGCGCGACCACTCCCGCTCGGGGCTCAGCGCTCCCCGCACTCCACCTGCCATGTCGAACCCCCGTCCCGACCTCACGCGTCCTTCGTGGAAACGGCCGGGCCCCCTTGACCGGTTCCCGCCGCGCGCCGCCGGATAGGCTCGGTGTCGTGAACCCAGTCAAGCCAGGGAAGACGCCGCGTACGCCTTGGATCGTAGGGGTGTCCGGCGCATCCGGCACCCCATACGCTGCGGCTGTGCTGCGCGCGCTCCTCGCCGCCGGCGAGAGCGTCGACCTCGTGGTGTCCCGGGCCTCGCGGCTGACCCTGCTCGACGAGACGGGAATCCCCTTCCGGGACGCGCACTGGCGCGACGACCTGCGGGAATGGCTGTCCCGTGGCGCGGACGGCAAGCCCGGGACCTTCCCGGTGGACGTCGAGGGCGAACGCGTACGGCACTGGAGCGCGGGCGACCTGGCCGCCGGACCCTCCTCGGGTTCGTACCCCGTCAAGGGGATGCTGATCGTCCCCGCGTCGACGGCGTGCGTCGCGGGCGTGGCCCTCGGGCTCTCCAAGGACCTGCTGCAACGGGCGGCGAGCGTGACCCTCAAGGAGGGCAGGCGGCTCGTGGTCGCCGTACGCGAGACCCCGTTGAACGGGCAGACCCTGCGGCACCTGGTGACCCTGGACGAGGCGGGCGCGACCGTACTGCCCGCGTCCCCGGCGTTCTACGCGGGGGCCACGCACATCCAGGACCTGGTGGACTTCGTCGCCGGACGGGCGCTGGACGCGGCGGGCGTCCCGCACACCCTGTACCGGCGCTGGGAGGGCGAGGTGGGCGGGGCGCGCGCTTCCGGTGCGACCGACTGAGCCGTACGCGCTCACCCGGCCCGCACCACACCCACCCCCGGCCCGTTCTCGTGGTCCCGTCGCAGTCCCGTATCTCGCACCACTGACGAACTACCGAGCAGTACCCACAACTCAACTCTTCAGCGGAAGGCAACCGATCGCATGGACGCGGTGGACAGGCAGCTCATCCAGGCCCTGAGGGAGAACGGCCGGGCCTCCTACGCGGAGCTGGGGCGCCTCGTCGGACTGTCGGGACCCAGTGTCACCGACCGCATCAACCGGCTGGAGGCGGCCGGTGTCATCACCGGCTATCGCGCCACCGTGAACGCGGCCTCCCTCGGTCTCGGCGTGACCGCGCTCATCGGCATCTCGCTCTCCGACGCCGCCGACCACGAGGACGTGGCGGACCGGCTGCGGGAGCTGGCCGAGATCGAGGACTGCTGGTTCATCGCGGGCGACGACTCGTACATGCTCAAGGTGCGCGCCCCCGACGTCGACGGCCTGGAGAAGACCATCCGCCGGCTCTCCGGCACCAAGGGCGTCTCCCGCACTCGTACGACGATCATCCTCTCCACGAAGTGGGAGAACCGGGTGGGTGAGCTGCCGGAAGAGGAGTAGGGCGGTAGGCGTACGGTGGGTGAGGTCGTAGAGGCGGTTGATCGGTGGAGGGTGTGGGCATGGACGTCGGGCTCAAGCGCGAGCTGGAGGAGAAGGTCCGCTCCGGTGAGCGGCTGACCCGCGAGGACGGCATCGCGCTGTACGAGTCGGACGACCTGGCCTGGCTGGGCGGTCTGGCGCACGAGGTCCGGACGCGGAAGAACGGCGACGTCGTCCACTTCAACGTCAACCGCCACCTCAACATGACCAACGTGTGCACGGCCTCCTGCGCGTACTGCTCCTTCCAGCGCAAGCCGGGGGAGAAGGACGCGTACACGATGCGCATCGAGGAGGCCGTGAAGCTCGCCAAGGCGATGGAGGGCGAGAACCTCACCGAGCTGCACATCGTCAACGGCCTGCACCCGAACCTCCCGTGGCGCTACTACCCGCGCTCCCTGAAGGAGCTGAAGGCCGCCCTCCCGAACGTCTCGCTGAAGGCCTTCACGGCCACGGAGATCCACCACTTCGAGACGATCAGCGGTCTGACGGCGTCGGAGATCCTGGACGAGCTGATCGACGCGGGCCTGGAGTCGCTGACGGGCGGCGGCGCGGAGATCTTCGACTGGGAGGTCCGGCAGCACATCGTGGACCACCGCACCCACTGGGAGGACTGGTCGCGGATCCACCGCCTGGCGCACGAGAAGGGCCTCAAGACCCCGAGCACCATGCTCTACGGCCACATCGAGGAGCCGCGCCACCGGGTCGACCACGTTCTGCGCCTGCGTGAACTCCAGGACGAGACCGGCGGTTTCCAGGTCTTCATCCCCCTGCGCTACCAGCACGACTTCGTGGACATGAAGGACGGCAAGGTCCGCAACCGCCTCCAGGCCCGCACCCAGATGGCGACGGGCGCGGAGGCCCTCAAGACCTTCGCAGTGTCGCGGTTGTTGTTCGACAACGTCCCCCACGTCAAGGTCTTCTGGGTCATGCACGGCGTCCAGACCGCGCAACTGGCGCTCCAGCACGGCGCCGACGACATGGACGGCTCGGTCGTCGAATACAAGATCACCCACGACGCGGACAACTACGGCACGCCGAACAAGCTGACCCGCGAGGACCTGCTGGACCTCATCCGCGACGCCGGCTTCCGCCCCGTCGAACGCAACACGAGGTACGAGATCATCCGAGAGTACGAGGGCCCGGACGCGTCGCGCCGCGAGTCCCCACAGCCGATGCGGGTCTGAAGCGGGCCGGTTGTTCGGGTGCGGGTGGGTGGGGGCTTCTCGCGCAGTTCCCCGCGCCCCTAAAAGCTCCAGGCCCTGCGGGCCTGGAAAAAGCCGGGGCGCAGCCCCGCTTTTTCCAGGGGCGCGGGGAACTGCGCGACCAGCCC
>NZ_JAQYWT010000220.1:0-10756 GCF_036322545.1 Streptomyces sp. SP18BB07 | reverse complement strand
ACGCGTCCACCGCTCCAACTCCGCCTGCTCCTCAGCGGACAGCAGTAACGGCTCCAACTTGGGGCCCCGACGGGGAACTGACGCACCAGCAGCAGAAGTCATGCAACTACTAACGATCAACTACTGGCGCAGGACACTAGGGGCAAGCCCGTAAAACAACGGCATTGCCCCTAGGGCCGCGTGCCGCGAGACCCCGTCGTGCTGCGGCGCCACGTGCGCTCTCGGTGCTACGAGCAGTTGGAAGAACGGCTGGTTTGCCTCCCCGCCCCGTTGCCCACCGCCCGCCCCCGCTATTGGCTGTGTCTGGCCCGTACGTCCAGGGACGGAGGACCTTGTGGAGGGGGAGCAATGCGTTGTCTGAGACAGGCCGCGGTGTCGGTGGTCCTGGTCGGCAGTTGTGCGGCCATGCTGTCGGCGAACCCGGCGGTCGCGACCGGTGACGAGCACCGGCCCTGGACAGAGCGGATCAGTGTCACGCCTGAGGGCGCTCAGGCCAACGATTACTCCGACGCGGGTGGCATCAGCGCCAACGGTAGATATGTCGCTTTCGATTCCTCCGCGACCAATCTGGTAGCCGGGGACAGCAATGGGTTTTCCGACATCTTCGTGAAGGATCTGCGGACCGGCGCGATCGAGCGGGTCAACGTGGCCGGCGACGGCACCCAGGCCGACAACGAATCGACGACGTACTCGTTGAGCGCGAACGGACGCTACGTCGCCTTCAGCTCCTACGCCGACAACCTGGCGCCCGGCGACACGCCTGACGCCCAGGACGTCTTCGTGCACGATCGCCTGACAGGCCGGACGGAGGTGCTGGTGGAGTCCGGGACCACCTGGGCACAGACGTATGAGCCGTCCATCAGCGCCAACGGCCGTTACGTGGCCTTCACTTCCAGCAGAAGCGATCTGGTTCCGGGGGACACCAACGACCGTAGAGACGTCTTCGTCCGCGACCGGTGGAAGAAGACCGTCGAGCGGATCAGTGTGGCCGACGACGGTTCGCAGACGACCGGATTCTCGGAAGGCGCAGCGATCAGTGCGGACGGGACCCGGATCGGTTTCCGCACCCAGTTCCTGCTCGACGGCGGCGGTGAGGGTGACGGCGGCGGTGAGGGAGAGGGTGAGGGCGAGGGCGGCGGCCAGGAGGGCACCCGGCCGGAAGCCTCCGGGGCGAGACGGCCGCAGGCCTTCCTCTTCTACGTGCGCGACACCCGAACCGGGCGGACCGTCCAGGCGGCACACACGCGCGATGGCACGTCCGTGGCTGTCCGAGGCGCCATCGAGCTGAGCCCGGACGGGCGCTACGCCCTCTACGCCAGCGAGTGGCCGGAGATCGTGCCGGGTGACACCAACGACAAGCGGGATGTCTTCGCCAAGGACCTGAGGACCGGAGTCACCCGGCGCCTCACACTCGCCCACGACGGGTCGGAGCCGAACGACCACTCGGCGGGCCAGGTCAACCAACGCGGAGCCGCCCTCAGTGCCGACAACCGGCGTGTGGTCTTCACCTCGTTCGCCGACAATCTGGTGCCGGGCGACACGAACGGTGACGCCGATGCCTTTGTGCGCGACCTTGTCACCGGCGAGGTGCGGCGGCTGAACGTCACGCCGGACGGAGGGCAGAGCGACACGGCTCAACGTTCGTCCCCCGTGGTCGACGCTCTTGGGCGGACGGTGGCTTTCAGCTCGGCGGAGAACGACCTCGTCCCCGGGGACACCAACGAGACCAGCGACGTTTTCGTCCGCCGCCTCGAGTAGGGCGGGGCATACGGTGGGTCGCGTGGCTGCGTAGTTGAAGGAGGACGCGGCCTACTCCTCGACGATGTGCCGCAGGTAGGCGTGTGGGTCGGCGAGGTAGCGGCGCCAGTGGTCCACGATGGCGAGTTCCTGCCAGGCGGCCCTCCGTATGCCGTGCTCGCCCACCTCGATGATGTCCGCGCCCGGCAGGGCGGTCAGCAAGGGGGAGTGGGTGGCGCAGATGACCTGGCCGCCCTCCTTGGCCAGCCGGTCGATGTGCCCGATCAGTTCGAGGCACGAGGAGAAGGAGAGCGCGGCCTCCGGCTCGTCGAGAACATAGAGCCCGGGGTGCAGGAACTTCCCGCGCAGCGCCGCGAGGAAGCCCTCACCATGGCTGACCGAGTCCGGCGAGAACCCCTCTCTGTCCAGGGCGTCCAGCGCGGTCTCGGCCCGCAGGAAGAACCCCTTGCGGGCCGACCAGCTGGTCATCATGCGGCGCCCGTGTGAGGCCGCGTCGAACTTCATCCGCTCGCCGAGCGCCGACCTGCCCCGAGGGGAGGCGTAGCGCCAGTCGTGGGAGCCGCCGTAGGAGTCCAGCCCGAACCCCTCGGCCAGCGCCTCGACCAGGGTCGACTTCCCCGAGCCGTTCTCACCCACCACGAAGGTCACCGGTGAGGTGAAGCGCAGCCCCTCCTCGAGCAACTGGCGGACACAGGGCACCGACCAGGGCCAGGCGTCCTCGTCGTACGAGGAGAGGTGGGCATAGGCACGTTCGACGATCACCCGACCAGTGTCGCCCAGGACCCGGAAGCCGCACGTGCCCACCAAGCCTTTGGTAGTCGTTTGCTCCGTGATCATTCAGCTCGGGAACATCGCCATGTCACCGTTCCGGACCAGCGTCTGCCAGGTACACCCGTCAGAGGCAATGGACGAGCACCACCATGGACCACGCGCATTCCGGCAGAGTCTCCCGAAGGACCGTCATCTCCGCGGCCGCGACGACCGGCGCCACCCTGGCCGTCGTCCCCCTGTCGGCGGGGGCCGCGCAGGCCGCGGTCCCGACCGGCGACCACGGACCGGTCGTGGTCGTCTCGCCCTGCGGACGGGTACGGGTGACGCTGCGGCTGGACTCCGGCGCGCCGACGTACGCGATCGCCGTGGACGGTGTCGAGGTCCTCCCGGCCGGACCGCTCGGTCTGACCCTGGACGACGCCGACTTCACCTCGCGTCTGACGCTGACCGACCGCGGCCGCCCCCGGACGGTGGAGGTCGATTACGAACTCCTCCAGGGCAGAGATCGTGCTGCACGCCGACAGCCAGGGGGCCGCCTTCCGCTACCGCTTCCCGGACCGCCGGGACGGCCTCACGCACGCCGTGGTGAGCGAGGCCACCGGGCTGGCGCTCCACGTCCCCGCCGAAGGCGGCGCGCAGTTCACGCTGCCGTACACGGTCCAGAAGCCGAAGTACCAGGAGTGGTACGTCCCCCGCGACCAGCACCGCGTTCCCGCGCTCGGCGACGCCACCGCCTCGCCCCGCGGCGCCTCGTTCCCGCTGCTGGCCCGCACCGCCGGCGCCGACGGCAAGGAGTGGTGGGTGCTGGCGAGCGAGTCCGGCATGGACGGCACCCACCCGGCCTGCCACCTCGCCCAGCCCGCCCTCGACACCGCCGTCGGGCAGGTCACGTACACCATCGCCTTCCCCTACGACGACGAGGCACTCGGCACCCTCGGCCCGGGCACCCCGCAGGTCAGCTGGGCGTGGCAGACGCCTTGGCGGTTCGTCGCGGTCGCCCGTACCACCGCGCGGGTCGCGAACACCACGCTCGCGACCGACCTCGGTGTGCCCTGCGCGCTGGACGACACCTCCTGGGTGCGCCCGGGGGCGGCCACGTTCAGCTGGATGATCGACCACAACAGCCCCAAGAGCCTTGAACAGACGATCCGTTGGTTCGACCTGGGCAAGGCGATGGGCTGGCCGTACGCGCTGGGACCAGGTGTCCGACGCGGCCGGCAACCGTGTCCCCCTGGAACGGATCGTCGCCGAGGCCGACGCGCGCGGAGTCAAGCTGTTCCTGTGGCACAACTCCGGCGGCGCCAACAACACCGGCACCGGCACCCCGCGCGATCTGATGACCGACGCCGCCACCCGTCGCGCCCACTTCAAGAAGCTGCGCGACCTCGGTGTCGCGGGTGTCAAGGTGGACATGTGGGAGGCGGACAAGCAGCAGCTCATCGCCTGGCAGCGGGAGGTCGTCGAGGACTCCGGCCGCTACAGGCTGCACATCGTGCACAGAGCCCGCGCCACACCACCGACGCCCACGAACTGGCCCTCACCGTCGTCTACCAGTCCGGTACCAGTCCGGCTTCAACGGCAAGACCCTCACCATGCCGGCCGGCCCCGACACCTCGGCGTCCGACTACGTCCCGCCCACCGGCCGGGCCCAGCGGCTGACCTTCGACGTGCGTGAGCTCGGCATCAAGTCGTCGGTCAGCGTCCGTATGTTCGCCGACGCCACCGCGAACGACGGCGCCTTGCGCGTGACGACCGCGCGTGGGCCCGGGTTCGCGATCGAGACCGCACCCTTCGGCGGCTTCATCGCGGTCGTCTGACGATGCCAGGAGGAGAGGGAAGCCGTCATGGCGCCAGTGTCCCGCCGACCACTGACAACGCTTCGCCGGCAGCGACCCTCGTGTTCTTGCCGCCCACTGCGGCACGTTGGTGGCTCCGCTCGGCCACGCGACCGCCCGACAGTGGGGCCCTGAGCGAGTGTCAGGTCCATCATGCCTGTTCGGAGGGGGTTTTCGGTAGGACGCAGCGCACGTCCGTTTTTTCTTGTGGCAGTTGATGCCGCGCGTCAGACTCGTCGTCATCCACACTCCGGCCAACGTGTCGGCAACCCTTCTCGGTTGTCGGCGCGGTCGCCGTGCTGTCTCACCGTGTGACGTGCACGGGCCGGGGGTGGCCTGACGAAGGGGATCGATGGATCAGGACATGGTCGTGCTGGCGAGGGTCAAGCTCCTGAGCGCCAACCGGCGGGTGGTGCGTGGTGCCGAAGGGCTGTGGATCTACCGCCTTCTGACACAGGTCGAGCCGGAGACGTACGGGTCGAAGCTGGCGTACGTCCTGGTGGAGTTGAGCGCGTCCCCCCTGCTTCGGGAGCAGCCCGAGCGACGGTTGGCTCTGCTGGACGAAGCCGTGGAGGTGGCGAAGGCCCTCGATACGTCGAACCCCTACCGGGCGAAGATGCTGGCGAGGGCGCTGGCTGCCAGAGAGCGGGAACTGCGGGGCCGCCCGGCGGAGCCGCCCGCGGCCGAGGGGCCGCTCCCGTCGTCTGAACAGAGCGGTATCTGATCCTCCGGACGTATGGCTCGCGGCGTGGGGTTCCTGTGCCAGGAACCCCACGCTCGCATCGACGTGTACGGCCAGGTCCTTCAGCGGTCCCGTGTGCCCGTCGGTGTGGGGGCGAAAGCGTCGGCGAGGCTGGTCAGGACGGAGCCGGACCAGTCGCTCTCGCCGAACACACTGACCGGCGCGGCGAGCACGCCGTACTCGTGCTGGAGCGTCTCCGCCGGGATGCTGACCGGGAAGAAGTAGTTGCCGGGACACATCCGGCTCGCCTCGGGAATCGCCCCGAGCACGTCGTCCGGCAACCGCTCGAACAGCCGCTCGGCCCGGGCGGTCAGTTCGTCGGCGACCTGCCGGGGCACGTCGCCGTGCTCGGTCAGGAGACGGTCGGCGAGCTGCAGTTGGGCCGAAGTCGGCGGATCCGCCCGGAACGCCTCGGCCAGTTCGGCGTGCGCCGGGCCCAGCAGGACCACGCCGAACGTGCGCGGCCACAGCCATCCCTTGGTGACCGAATGCAGCAGGACCGCACGACCGGTGTCCAGCAGCCGCCGTGTGCCGGCGGCGAACGGGGCTCCCAGGTCGTAGACGCTGTCGATCAGCACGCGGCGGTGTGGTGACCCCCGCAACCACGACATCACAGCGACGCACTCGGCGTCCGACAGGTAGCGGCCGAGCGGCTTGCTGGGGTTGGCGAGCAGCAGGTATTCGGGCCGGTGGTCCGCCGCCGACGGCGTCGATGGCGTCGACGGCGGCAGGGCGGGCGCCGGTAGCGTCGGGTAGGAGGCGGGCTCGAGGCCCGCGGCACGGGCCAGGTGGAAGTACACCGGGTACACGTCGCTGGGCAGCCACAACCGCGCCTGGGCGGTGCGCAGCCAGTGGAAGACCACACCGAGCCCGTGCCGGACCCCGCGACAGACCATGGCGTGCCCGGACCACTCCTCCGGCAGCTCGAAACGCCGCAGCCAGGCTCGGGCGAGATCGCACCGGTGCACCGTACGCACGTCGGTCGGCGGTGCCGGTCGCAGCGGGGCAAGCGCCCGGTACACGTTGGTCTCGGCGGCGTCCAGCAGCATCGAGGAAGCCGTGAGCCTCGTGGAAGTACTGAGTTGGCGCTGCCGGAATCGCTGGAACTCCTCGAACCTCATGCCGCCGCGCCTTCCGGCACGATCTCGCTGGCCCGGTCCTCCAGGGAGGCGTAGCAGCGTCCGTCGGCCATGACGTTCCAACTGCGGGCGATCCCGCTGGTCCGTTCCCAGAGCAGGCTGGGCTCGGTGTACGCGGCGATCCGCATCGGACGGCCGTCCCAGCTGCCGTCGTAGACCGGCGCGCCCCAGGGCAGGCGGCTGTTCAGTGCGAAACCGTGCCGCTCGGCGAACCCGGTGACGATGGACAGCGAAACCTGGTGCTCTCGGCTCCAGACGTTGGCGGTGCGGTCGAAGTAGAGCGACTCGGTGCTCGTGGATACGTAGAGCTCCTTGAAGCAGACTTCCTCGACGCCGAGAGCCGCGGCCCACGAAAGGTAGCCGGCGACCTCGGCCGCGTCGGCGACGCCGCCGTGCTGGAGCACGCAGATCAGTCTCATCCGCAGGCCCGGCCAGCGGTCACGTTCCTCACGCCAGGTGTCGATGACAGAGCTCACCGGCGTACGCAGCATCATCAGCCGCTCGTTGACGGTGTCGTCCTGGTGGTGCCGGGAGACCGCCAGCACGCTCAGGCCCGCGCCGCTGAGGGCCGCGAGGCGTGCGGCCCGGTCAGCGTGCGGGCCTTTCGCCAGGGTGTGCCCGTTGGTGATCAGGACGACCTTCGGGAAGGCCGCCGAGCAGGCGGATATCAGGCGCAGTTGCTGCTCGAACGGTATGAGCGTGGGCTCCCCGCCGCCGGTGATGACCGCACGCTCGGCACCCGCCGCACGGGCGCGCTCCAGCCAGTGGGCGACCGCTTCCCACGGCACCCTGGCCGGCGCCTGGTCGCTGGAGATCGAAGCAGAGGAGAAGCAGAACGAACACCGGGCCTGGCAGGCGGAGGCGACCGGCAGGAGGGACACCGAGCGCGGCCGTGTGTCGGCGTAGCGACGCAGTGCCGAACCGTGCAACTGCAAGGAGGCCGCCATCGCGTCCTCGACGGTCGTCGGACGCAGAGTGAACTCGTCGTCCGCTCGGTCGAGTTCGTGGACCGCCGACAAGCGGATGCGCGCCTCGTGCAGTTCCATGCCGAGGCCCGTCGACACGTTGGGCACCAGCTTGTCGGGGTCCACCATGGTTTCCAGCACCAGCAGCCGGTCACCCGGAATGGCCAGACGGTCGAGGAGGCGTCGCGCCTTGCCGATGCCGATTCCCAACTCCGCGCGGGTCAGCAGGTGGAACCGGTCGGGATAGGTACTCTCCGGGATGCCCGCCTTGCCGTAGGCGAACGCGTACTTGTCGAAGCCCTTCGCGAAGTTCGACAGCACGATGACGTGGAAGCGCTGGTCGCTGTGGTTCATCCCGTCATCATGCTTGACTTCCTCCCCCGTCTGAAGGCGAAGGATTCCAGGGGCCGACCGCCGGGCCGATCCCGTCCGGATCAGCTAGGGCGAGGGGCGCGTCTCGCCGGGAGTCCGCCCGAAACGGCTCCGGAAGACCCGGGTGAAGTGGGCCTGACTGGCGAAGCCCCAGTGATGGGCGACCTCGGCGACGGTCAGATGACGTGAACCGGGGTCGGCGAGTTCCTCACGGGCTTTGTCCAGCCGCCGTTCCAGGATGTGGCGGGAGGGGCTGGTCCCGGTCGGCTGGAAGACGCGACTGAGGTGCCGGGCGGACACACCGATCGCCGCGGCGACCCGCTCCGCGCTCAGTTGGGGATCGGCCAGGTGCCGGTCCACATAGTCCTTGGCCACCGCCAGTCGGGAGACCGCGGCGGGTGCGCCGGAACCGCCGCCCAGCCTCGGCTGGGCCAGCGTACGGACCAGGTCCAGCACGGTGGCCTCGGTACTCACCGGCTCGTCGCCGCGCCGCCCCGTGGCCCAGTCGGCCAGTACCGCCCCCAGCGTCGAGACCAACGCGCCCTCGGCGGCGGAGGCACGGCCGAACAACAGGGGCGCCGACACCTCTTGGGACGCGCATCGCCGGGCGAACGTCTCGCGGGGGATGTCCACCAGCAACTGGCGCATGGGGGAGGGGAACCCGAACAGGTACGCCCGGCGCGTGTCGTAGAGGATCAGGTCCCCCGCTTGGGGGGTGAGGCAGCCGCCCTCGTGGAAGAACACCGCCTGGCCCGCCGTCAGCAACGAGAGGAAGACCGAGTCCTTCGGCAGCGCCCGACAGGTCCGCGGGGTCCGCTCGATGACGTGTTCGTTGCCGCGGATGTCGGCCAGTCGCAGGTCACCCAGCTCGACGTTGGTCTGCGTGGCCAGCAGGCCCTGCTGGGAGTAGGACGAGCAGGACAGGCCCACCAGTGCCCGTCGGTTGTACTCCTCCCAGAAATCGATGCGGTCCTCGGGGGCGACCGACCGCGTGGACACACGGGAGACGACAGGTCGGCTCACCCCAGTCTCCTTTGCCGTAGTGGCCGCCAGTGGCCGCTCGTGGCCGCTCGTGCCGGGCCACGAGGGTATCCCCGCGCCGAGGGCCGCGTCACGGGCCCGGCCCGTGGCCGACAAGGTCAGACGGTCAGGTAGCCGCCGTCGACCGGGAGGATCGCCCCGTTGACGTACGAGGCGGCGGGCGAGCACAGGAAGGCGATCGCCGTCGCGATCTCGCGCGGGCGGCCGAACCGTCCGAGCGGGACCCGTGCCAGCACCGCCTGCGCGGCCCGCTGGTCGTCGAGCACGCCGCGAGCCAACGGCGTGGTGACGAAGCCCGGTGCCACCGCGTTCACCCGGATGCCGTCCTCGGCGTACTCGGCCGCCAGGGACCGGGTCAGCTGGGAGATGCCGCCCTTGCTGGCGCTGTAAGCCGGCCGGTCCCGGCTGCCGAAGAAACCGAACATCGACGAGACGGTGACGACGCTGCCGCCCCGGCGGGCGAGCAGCGGGTGTGCCGCCTGGCAGGCGACCAGGGCGGAGGTGAGGTTGACCTCCAGTACCTGGTCCCAGCGTCGGAGGCTGTATTCGTCGCGGTCCCCGCTGATGCCGGCGCACGCGACGAGGTGGTCGAGGCGGTCGTACGCCTTGATCCGTCGCGTGAGGGCATCCCGGTCCGTCACGTCCTGCTGAACGATGTGGACCCGCTCGTGGCGGGGCAGCTCCTCGTCGTCGGTCGGCGGCAGGCCGAGGGCGTGTACCTCGGCTCCGAGGCCGGCGAGCAGGTCGGCGGTGGCCGCGCCGATGCCGGAGGTTCCGCCGGTCACCAGGACGCTCTGGCAGGCGAACGTGCCGGAGGCGAGCAGGGTGGTCATCTTCGTCGGTCCATTCGGTCCATTCGGTCCATTCGGTCTATTCGGTTCATTCGGTCGGTTCGCTCTGTTCGCGTCGGGGTGACCAGGATCTTGACCTGGTCGCCCGGGCCGTCCAGCAGGGACTCGAAGCCGTGCGGGACGAGGTCGTCCAGGGCGATGGTCGAGGTGACGACCGGTGTCAGGTCCAGGCCCTGCTCCGCGACGAGGCGGGTGAGCTCCGGATAGGTGTCGCGGTAGCCGACGCTGGCGATGATCGACTGCTCGTTGTTGACGAGTGCGAAGGCGTCCAGGGACACCTCCTGGGCCAGGCCGACGAGGACGACCCGGCCGCCCCGCCTGGTCGCGGCCAGGCAGGTCCGCAGGGCGGCCTCGGACCCCACCACCTCGAACGCGGCATCGACGCCCTCCCCGCCGGTCAGCGCGCGGATCCGCTCCCCGACGTCCGCGTCCCGGCCGTCGACCAGCTCGGTGGCGCCGAGGCCGGCCGCGAGTCGCAGGCGGGCAGGGGACACATCGACGGCGATGATCCGGCGCACCCCGCGGGCCGCGGCGAGCAGGACGCAGAGCAGGCCGACCGGTCCCAGGCCGACGACGGCGGCCGTCTCGGGCGTGGTCCCGGCGCGCCGCAGCGCGTGCAGGGCGACCGAGGCCGGTTCGAAGAGCGCCGCCTGCTCCAGTGACACGGCCTCGGGGAGGCGGTGCGCCATGTAGGCGGGGACGGCGGCGTACTCGGCCAACCCGCCGTTCCCCATCAGCCCGGCGAATCCGAAGTGACGGCAGATGTTGTACTCGCCGGCCCGGCACCGAGGGCAGGTCCCGCACCGGTAGTTCGGTTCGATGGCCACCCGGTCGCCGACGGTGAGGCCGGGCACCAATGGCCCGAGAGCCGCCACCGTCCCGCAGAACTCGTGGCCGAGGACGAGCGGAGCCGTGGAGCCGGAGGCCGGGTGAGGCTCGGTGACCGGGATGGCGTGCGGCCCGTCGGCGTACTCGTGCAGGTCGCTGCCGCAGATGCCGCAGTAGGCCACCTCGACGAGCACCTCGCCGGGCCCGGCTCGGGGGACGTCCACCTCGGCGACGCGGACGTCCCTGGCTCCGTGCCAGACGGCGGCCTTCATACGGCGGTCCGGGGCCGGAACCGGGGTCACCGGAAGAGCGAGTTGACGTAGTCGGCGCCGATGCCGACCTTCTCGTAGTGCGTGCGGCACAGCTCGATGTAGTCGTGGACGTCGAAGTACCCGTCGGGCTCGCCGTTCTCGTCCAGCCAGATCAGCGGTCCCTTGACGATGAAGAACGCCTT
>NZ_JAQYWT010000219.1:0-323 GCF_036322545.1 Streptomyces sp. SP18BB07 | reverse complement strand
GGGGGCGCGCCGGGGGGTGTCCGTCCTCGGAACGGCGCGGAATCGGTCGGCTGTGAAGTCGGACCTGTTGACGCGCCAACCGCTGCGGGCGGACACCCCCCGACACGCCCCCTTCTCGCCGTACGCGGCTCACCCGACGTCGGGGCTGCGCCGCGGGGGGTGAGGTGGGGGGCGGGGTGGGTGGGTGTGCGACCGCCGTCGCGGTGGTCGCGTGTACGGCCGTCGGGGGCGATGTGGTCGCGCGTACGGTCGCCGTCTCGTCGGCCATTTCGTGTACGGGGGTTTTCGTGGTGGGGGTCACGGGGCGTCCCCCTCCAGCGCCG
>NZ_JAQYWT010000218.1:0-155338 GCF_036322545.1 Streptomyces sp. SP18BB07 | reverse complement strand
GCGCAGTTCCCCGCGCCCCTGAAGGGGCCTGCGGCCCTTCATCAAAAAGCAGGGGGCGCAGCCCCGCTTTTTGAGGGGCGCGGGGAACTGCGCGAGAACCCCCACCGGACCCGCAGACGAAAGCGGCCCCCACCCCCCACGCACCCCCCGTCGGCCAAGGCCAGCGCAGCGCTCACGCGTCGTAGAGGTCCGCCTTCCGCGGCGTAGGATCCTGCACCGCCCCGCTGAGGAACCCGGCCCGCGAGCCGAACTTCTCGGTGTCGACGCCGTTCTCCCTGAGCACCTTGATCGCCGCGTTGTGCACCACGCGGAGCACCGGCGTGGCGGCGCGCAGCGCGTCGTCGGCCATGAAGCGGTGCCGCCACGGCTGGTCGGCCCAGGCGTGCCGCAGGCCGAAGGGCTCGGGCAGGCCCATGGAACCGCCGAGCCAGTTGAGCAGCGGCGGGTACCAGGTCAGGGGGGCGCGCGCGGTGAGCCGTACGACCTCGTCGGCGTCGACGAGGGGGAGCTTGATCTTGCGTGTCTCCCAGAAGCGCAGCGACTTCTGGACCTCCTTCTCCTTCGCCGCGGGGCCGGTCGTGAAGAGGCCGTGCACCGGACCCAGGGCGTGGCCGGTCACCTCGATGCGGAGCGTCTGGTGCAGCACGGTGACCGTGACCAGCATGGTGATGATCAACTGCCCGTCCCAGAGCGTCCATTGGACCCCGAGGTAGTGGCGGTTGCCGCTGCCGAAGTGCTGCTTGTTGCAGATCTCCTGTATGGCGTGCGTCTTGTACTGGTAGGCGTCCACGTCGGTGCTGTCGGGGCGGGCCACCGCGCCGGCGCCCTCGCCGATGGGGCTCACGATCCAGTGCTTGATGGAAGGGGCCGTGAAACCACCGGTGTTGAGGGGGGTGCGCTCCAGCATGCGCAGCTGGTCGTGGATGGCGCGTATGACGTCCCAGCTGCGGAACGGGTGGATCTCCTTGCCGGAGTCGGCCGGTACGAGGTCCTCGGCGAGCTGCCAGCTGCCCCAGCGGGTGCCCATGCCGAGGATGCCCTTGGGGCCGGCGTAGAAGACGAGGTTGGAGCGCTGCTCGGCGCTGAGCCGGGCCAGCTCCTTGCGCAGCTGCTCGGCCTTGGTCTCGCCGGGGCTGCCGGGCACGGCCTCGGGGATCTTGGCGCCGATGCCACCGCCCGCCAGCAGGCCGGCCCAGCGGTCCCGCAGATCCTTCGCGGCGCGTTCGCAGATCTGCTTGGCCCAGAACCATCCGACCACCGGCAGCACCACGCACGCACGCGCGTACCAGGCCCAGAAGCCGTCGAAGGGCATCTTGAGCAGGAAGATCACGGCGAGGGCGCCCACCGCGACCAGCAGGGTGGTGCCGAGGGCGCCCGCCCGTTTGTCCTCACGCTTGGCGACCGTCGTACGGATCTGGAAGACCAGCAGCCACAGCAGGAGCCCGGGAAGGAAGAGCAGGCCGCACAGGACCACGATCGCCGACAGCCAGTTGTCGCGCTCCCGGCGGATGTTGTTCGCCGCGAGGCAGTGCTCGACGACGACCTGAGGCTCCATGCCGAAGGACTGGATGAGGGGTTTGCGGCCCGCGCCCACCATCCGGTCCCGCACCGCCAGGGAGAAGGCCTCTCCGAGGTTCGGCCGGAAGATGGTCGCCCACTTGCGGCCCGGTTTGACGGTGGACTTGTGCCAGTCGTTGTTGGCCTTGAGGATCTCCGCGATGTCGTTGTCCCGGTAGGCCGCGGACGCCAGGGCGTACGTCGCCGCGGTCTGGCCCGCGGCGCCCGTCAGCGGCACCTGTGCCCCGGGAGTGAAATCGAAATTGTCCGCCACCGCCGCCGCCCCCATCGCCGCACACTCGCTCCTGCGGCTCTTCCCGACTTCCGTGCTCCGCACACCTGTTGATCAGGTCATAGCCTGATCTGGTCCTGATCGAGCCATACTTGTCGATCAGGTGATCAGCGTATCCGTAGCCGCGGACATGGCGCGGCGCCGGGAACGGACATTCACGGAACCCACCGGTGGACGGCCGGGGCCGTCCACCGTGAGGTCGCCGCTGTCCTCCGTGAGGTCGCCGCTGTCCTCCGTGAGGTCGCCGCTGTCCTCCGTGAGGTCGCCGCTGTCCTCCGTCCGTTCCTTCCCGAACCCCGGTCAGTTGTTCTTGGCCTGTTCCCGGAGCTTCTCGGCGACATGGGACGGCATCGGCTCGTGCCGCGTGTACCGGCGGCCGAAGCGCGCGGTGCCGTGGGAGAGCGAGCGCAGATCGACGGCGTACCGGTCGATCTCGATCTCCGGTACCTCGGCCCGGACGAGGGTGCGTCCACCGCCCGCCTGCTCGGTGCCGACGACCCGGCCGCGCCGGCCGGACAGATCGCTCATCACCGGGCCCACGTACGAGTCGCCGACCAGGACCGACACCTCCGCCACCGGCTCCAGCAGGTGGATCTTCGCGTCGGCGGCGGCCTCGCGCAGCGCCAGCGCGCCCGCCGTCTGGAACGCGGCGTCCGAGGAGTCCACCGAGTGCGCCTTGCCGTCGCGCAGTGTGATCCGGACGTCGATGAGCGGATAGCCGGCCGCGACCCCCTTCGCGGCCTGCGCCCGTACGCCCTTCTCGACGGACGGGATGAACTGCCGGGGCACCGCGCCGCCGACGACCTTGTCGACGAACTCGATCCCGGAACCGCCGGGCAGCGGTTCCACCTCGATCTCGCAGATCGCGTACTGCCCGTGGCCGCCGGACTGCTTCACATGCCGGCCGCGCCCGGCCGACCTGTCGGCGAACGTCTCCCGCAGGGAGACCCGGTGGGGTATGACGTCGACCTGGACGCCGTAGCGGCTGCGCAGCCGTTCCAGCGCCACGTCGGCGTGCGCCTCGCCCAGGCACCAGAGGACCACCTGGTGAGTGTCCTGGTTCTGTTCGAGCCGCATCGTCGGGTCCTCGGCGACCAGCCGGGCGAGGCCCTGGGAGAGTTTGTCCTCGTCGGCCTTGCTGTGCGCCTGGATGGCCAGCGGCAGCAACGGGTCCGGCATCTCCCACGGCTCCATGAGCAACGGGTCGTCCTTGGCCGACAGTGTGTCCCCGGTCTCCGCGCGGTTCAGTTTCGCCACACACGCCAGGTCACCCGCGATGCAGTGCGTGAGCGTCCGCTGCTGCTTGCCGAACGGGGTGGACAGGGCGCCGATCCGCTCGTCGACGTCGTGGTCCTCGTGACCCCGGTCGGCCAGCCCGTGCCCGGAGACGTGCACCGTCTCGTCGGGGTGCAGCGTCCCGGAGAAGACCCGTACCAGGGAGATCCGGCCCACATAGGGGTCGCTGGCGGTCTTCACGACCTCGGCGACCAGCGGACCGTCCGGGTCGCAGGCCGACGTGATCTCGCGGGGGCGGCCCTCGGGGGTGGTGACCGTGGGGGTCTCGCGCTCCAGGGGGGTGGGGAAGCCGCCGGTGACGAGTTCGAGGAGTTCGACCGTGCCGAGGCCCTGTTTGGCGCCGTCGGCCGCCGGGGCGGCGGCCAGCACGGGGTGGAAGACCCCGCGCGCGACGGCCCGCTCCAGGTCGTCGATCAGCGTCTTGACGTCGATCCCCTCGCCGCCGAGATAACGGTCCATGAGGGTCTCGTCCTCGCTCTCGGCGATGATCCCCTCGATGAGCCGGTTGCGGGCCTCCTCGATCGCCGGCAACTGCTCGGGGCCCGGCTCGGACTCCTTGCGCTCGCCGGAGGAGTAGTCGAACAGCTTCTGCGACAGCAGTCCGGTCAGCCCGGTCACGGGCGCGTGCCCGTCCGGACCCTGGGGGCCGCGCAGCGGCAGATAGAGCGGAAGGACGGCGTCGGGGTCGTCCCCGCCGAACGTCTCCGCGCAGATCCGGGTCATCTCCTCGAAGTCCGACCGCGCGGCCTCCAGGTGCGTGATCACGATCGCCCGCGGCATGCCGACCGCCGCGCACTCCTCCCACACCATGCGGGTCGAGCCGTCGACGCCGTCCGAGGCCGAGACGACGAAAAGGGCCGCGTCCGCCGCTCGCAGACCGGCCCTGAGTTCCCCGACGAAGTCGGCGTATCCGGGGGTGTCCAACAGATTGATCTTGTACCCGCCCCATTCGACGGGGACGAGGGAGAGCTGCACCGAGCGTTGCTGCCGGTGCTCGATCTCGTCGTAGTCGGATACGGTGCCGCCGTCCTCCACACGGCCCGCCCGGTTCACCGCTCCCGCCGTCAGCGCGAGAGCCTCCACCAGAGTCGTCTTGCCCGAACCGGAGTGGCCGACCAGCACCACATTCCGTACGGACGCGGGGTGGTCGGCCGCCGTAGCCCTGCCGGCGGCTCCGGGATGTGCGTTCGCCTTGTCGCCCATGATCCTGCCTCCCGTGCACGGTGAGGTCACTGTGGGCGCGGACATGCGGATCCGCGGTGGCGGCTCCGGTGACGCCCGCGGTGTCTTCGAGCTTTGCACTCGCGTCACGGTGCGTCCATACGAAGGACGTGATCGTCCTCGCGGCCCCGGTCACGCCCGTGGGACACGGTGGGCCGGTGCCCGACGGTCGCACACGCGCGCGCGTGGCTACGATGGGCCAGCCGGATGGCCAGCAGGGGCCACGCGGCGACACCGACCCTCGGGAAGGCCATGCTGAACAAGTACGCGCGTGCATTCTTCACGCGTGTCCTCACACCGTTCGCCGCGTTTCTGATCCGCAGGGGCGTCAGCCCCGACACGGTCACCCTCATCGGCACCGCCGGAGTGATCGCGGGCGCGTTGGTCTTCTACCCCCGGGGCGAGTTCTTCTGGGGCACGATCGTCATCACGCTGTTCGTGTTCTCGGACCTCGTCGACGGCAACATGGCCCGCCAGATGGGCCGCTCCAGCCGTTGGGGAGCCTTCCTCGACTCCACGCTCGACCGGGTCGCCGACGGCGCGATCTTCGGCGGCTTCGCCCTCTGGTACGCGGGCAAGGGCGACGACCTCGCCCTGTGCGCCGTCTCGATCTTCTGCCTGGCGAGCGGCCAGGTGGTCTCGTACACCAAGGCGCGAGGCGAGTCGATCGGCCTGCCGGTGGCGGTCAACGGGCTGGTGGAGCGCGCCGAGCGCCTGGTGATCTCGCTGGTCGCGGCCGGGCTCTCCGGCCTGCACGCGTTCGGGGTGCCCGGGATCGACGTCCTGCTGCCCATCGCCCTGTGGATCGTCGCCGTCGGCAGCCTCGTCACGCTGATCCAGCGCGTGGTCACGGTCCGCCGCGAGTCCGCCGAGGCCGAGGCGGCGGCCGTCGCCGAGACCGCCCAGGAGAGCCCGGACAGCGCCCGCAACAGCGAGGCGACCCCGTGAGCGCTCTGCGGGAGCGGCTGACCGACGGGTTGTACGGCCTGGGCTGGGGCACCGTGAAGAAGCTCCCCGAGCCCGTCGCCGTACGCCTCGGCCGGACGATCGCCGACGCCACCTGGAAGCGGCGCGGCCCCCTCGTGCGCCGTCTGGAGGCCAACTACGCGCGCGTGGTCCCGGGCGCGAGCCCGGAGCGCCTCGCCGAGCTCTCCCGCGCGGGGATGCGTTCGTACCTGCGCTACTGGATGGAGTCTTTCCGCCTGCCCACCTGGAGCGAGGAGCGCATAAGGACCGGCGTCACCGTCAAGGACGTGCACCGCCTCACCGACGGCCTCGCCGCAGGCCGGGGCGTCGTCCTCGCCCTGCCGCACCTCGCCAACTGGGACCTCGCGGGCGCCTGGGTCACCACCGAGCTGAAGACCCCGTTCACGACGGTCGCCGAACGCCTCAAGCCCGAGACGCTCTACGACCGTTTCGTCGCCTACCGCGAGGGCCTCGGCATGGAGGTCCTGCCGCACAACGGCGGCTCCGCCTTCGGCACCCTCGCCCGGCGGCTGCGCGACGGCGGCCTGGTCTGTCTGGTCGCCGACCGGGATCTGTCCGCGTCCGGCGTCGAGGTCGACTTCTTCGGCGAGCCGACCCGGATGCCCGGCGGACCGGCCCTCCTCGCCCAGCACACCGGCGCGCTGCTGCTGCCGGCGACGCTCTGGTACGACGACTCGCCCGTCATGCGGGGACGCGTGCATGCCCCGATCGAGGTACCCGGGACAGGTACCCGCGCCGAGAAGACGTCTGTCATGACACAGGCGCTGGCAGACGCCTTCGCCACCGGCATCGCCGACCACCCGGAGGACTGGCACATGCTCCAGCGCTTGTGGCTCGCGGACCTGGATCCGGAGAAGAGTCCCGACGGCCCCGCACCGGGTCCGGTGACGGATTCCGGTTCCGAGAAGGGGCGTCCGTGAAGATCGGGATCGTCTGCCCGTACTCCTGGGACGTGCCCGGGGGAGTCCAGTTCCACATCCGCGACCTGGCCGACCACCTCATCCGCCTCGGCCACGAGGTGTCGGTGCTCGCCCCCGCCGACGACGACACCCCGCTGCCGCCGTACGTCGTCTCGGCGGGCCGCGCGGTCCCGGTGCCCTACAACGGCTCGGTGGCCCGCCTGAACTTCGGTTTCCTCTCGGCGGCCCGGGTGAGACGCTGGCTGCACGACGGCACGTTCGACGTGATCCACATCCACGAGCCGGCCTCCCCGTCGCTCGGCCTGCTGGCCTGCTGGGCAGCGCAGGGCCCGATCGTCGCCACCTTCCACACCTCCAACCCGCGCTCCCGGGCGATGATCGCGGCCTACCCGATCCTCCAGCCCGCGCTGGAGAAGATCAGCGCGCGGATCGCGGTGAGCGAGTACGCCCGCCGCACCCTGGTCGAACACCTGGGCGGCGACGCGGTCGTCATCCCGAACGGCGTCGACGTCGACTTCTTCGCCCGCGCCAAGCCCAACCCGGACTGGCAGGGCGACACGCTCGGCTTCGTCGGCCGCATCGACGAACCCCGCAAGGGGCTGCCGGTGCTCATGAAGGCCCTCCCGAGGATCTTCGCCGAGCGCCCGAAGACCCGGCTGCTGGTCGCCGGGCGCGGGGACGAGGAGGAGGCGGTCGAGACGCTGCCCAAGGAACTGCGCTCCCGCGTCGAGTTCCTCGGCATGGTCAGCGACGAGGACAAGGCCCGCTTCCTGCGCAGCGTCGACGTCTACGTCGCCCCCAACACCGGCGGCGAGAGCTTCGGCATCATCCTCGTCGAGGCCATGTCCGCCGGTGCCCCCGTCCTCGCCGCCGACCTCGACGCCTTCGCCCAGGTCCTCGACCAGGGCGGCGCGGGCGAACTGTTCGCCAACGAGGACGCCGACGCGCTCGCGACGGCCGCCGTACGGCTCCTCGGCGACCCGGACCGCCGCGCCGAACTCCGCGCACGGGGGAGCGCCCACGTCCGCCGGTTCGACTGGTCCACCGTCGGCGCCGACATCCTCGGTGTCTACGAGACCGTCACCGAGGGCGCCGCTTCGGTGGCGGCGGACGAACGGGTCGGACTGCGGGCGCGGTTGGGGCTGGCCCGGGAATGACTCCGGCGGGGTACGGGGACCGGTCACGCGGTTCCCCGCCCCGCTCGCGGACCGCTGAACCAGGACACGGCGGTGGTGGGCACCGGTAGTAGCCTTGCCGCCCGTGACTTCCACACTCATCTGGATCGCGGTCGTCCTGTTCGCGATCGGCCTGTATCTGAGCTGGACCGCGGGACGCCTCGACCGGCTGCACGCACGCATCGACGCCGCCCGCGCCGCGCTCGACGCGCAGCTGCTGCGCCGGGCGTCGGTCGCCCAGGAACTGGCCACCTCCGGAGTGCTGGACCCGGCTGCCTCGATCGTCCTCTACGAGGCGGCGCACGCGGCCCGGCAGGCCGAGGAGGAGCAGCGCGAGGTCGCCGAGAGCGAGCTGAGCCAGGCGCTGCGGGCCGTGTTCGCGGACCCGCAGCAGGTGGAGGTGGTGCGCGAGGCGCCGGGTGGTGAGGACGCGGCGAACGAGCTGGCCCAGGCGGTGCGGCGGGTGCCGATGGCGCGGCGCTTCCACAACGACGCGGTGCGGGCGGCGCGGGCGTTGCGCCGGCACCGCAAGGTTCGCTGGTTCCGGCTGGCCGGGCACGCGCCGTTCCCGATGGCCTTCGAGATGGACGACGAGCCGCCGGTTGCCTTGGCTTCGGCCGCCTAGGAGCTCGGGGGTTCGGGTGCGTCGGCGACCGCGGGCCCGGTGGGGCTTCTCGCGCAGTTCCCCGCGCCCCTGAAAAGCACGGGCTGCGCCCCGCGCTTTTCAGGCCCGCAGGGCCTGGTCTTTGTCTTTTGGGGGCGCGGGGAACTGCGCGAGAAGCCCCACCGGACCCGCACCCGACAACGCACCCCACGACAACGCACCCCACAAAACGATCCACCGCCTCCCCATTGGCCCTTGCAGTGGCCCGCACCCCTCGCGTTTCCTCGGTGTTTGCAGAAACCCCTTCTCCGAGCGAGGTCAAACCCGTGTCCAGCACGCTCTCCAACTCCGCCGCCCAGACCCCCGAGACCGGCACCGCCCGCGTGAAGCGCGGCATGGCCGAGCAGCTCAAGGGCGGTGTGATCATGGACGTCGTCACCCCGGAGCAGGCCAAGATCGCCGAGGACGCGGGCGCGGTCGCCGTCATGGCCCTGGAGCGGGTCCCCGCCGACATCCGCAGGGACGGCGGCGTGGCCCGGATGTCCGACCCCGACATGATCGAGGGCATCATCGAGGCCGTCTCCATCCCGGTCATGGCCAAGTCCCGCATCGGCCACTTCGTCGAGGCCCAGGTCCTGCAGTCCCTCGGCGTCGACTACATCGACGAGTCCGAGGTCCTCACCCCGGCCGACGAGGTCAACCACTCCGACAAGTGGGCCTTCACCACCCCCTTCGTCTGCGGCGCCACCAACCTCGGTGAGGCCCTGCGCCGTATCGCCGAGGGCGCCGCGATGATCCGCTCCAAGGGCGAGGCCGGCACCGGCAACGTCGTCGAGGCCGTGCGCCACCTGCGCCAGATCAAGAACGAGATCGCCAAGCTGCGCGGCTTCGACAACAACGAGCTGTACGCCGCCGCCAAGGAGCTGCGCGCCCCGTACGAGCTGGTCAAGGAGGTCTCCGAGCTGGGCAAGCTCCCGGTGGTGCTGTTCTCCGCCGGTGGCGTGGCCACCCCGGCCGACGCCGCGCTGATGCGCCAGCTCGGCGCCGAGGGCGTCTTCGTCGGCTCCGGCATCTTCAAGTCCGGCGACCCTGCCAAGCGCGCCGCCGCCATCGTGAAGGCGACCACCTTCTACGACGACCCGAAGATCATCGCGGACGCCTCCCGCAACCTGGGCGAGGCCATGGTCGGCATCAACTGCGACACCCTCCCCGAGGCCGAGCGCTACGCGAACCGGGGCTGGTAAGCACCCATGAGCGACACCCCCGTCATAGGCGTCCTGGCACTCCAGGGCGACGTACGGGAGCACCTCGTCGCCCTGGCCGCGGCCGACGCCGTGGCCAGGCCGGTGCGGCGCCCCGAGGAACTCGCCGAGGTGGACGGCCTCGTGATCCCCGGCGGCGAGTCCACCACCATCTCCAAACTCGCCGTCCTCTTCGGCGTCATGGAGCCCCTCCGCGCGCGCGTGCGCGACGGCATGCCCGTGTACGGCACCTGCGCCGGCCTGATCATGCTCGCCGACAAGATCCTCGACCCGCGTTCGGGCCAGGAGACCATCGGCGGCATCGACATGATCGTGCGCCGCAACGCCTTCGGGCGTCAGAACGAGTCCTTCGAAGCGGCGGTCGACGTGAAGGGCGTCGCGGGCGATCCCGTGGAGGGCGTCTTCATCCGCGCCCCCTGGGTGGAGTCCGTGGGCGCGCGGACGGAGGTGCTGGCCGAGCACGACGGGCACATCGTCGCCGTACGCCAGGGCAACGCCCTCGCCACGTCCTTCCACCCGGAACTGACCGGCGACCACCGGCTGCACGCCCTCTTTGTCGACATGGTGCGCGCCAACCGGGTGGCGGAGTCCTTGTAGGATCTCTGGGGTTCGTACGGAGTTGGGTAACGCGAAGGAGACAGGCAGATGTCCGGCCACTCTAAATGGGCTACGACGAAGCACAAGAAGGCCGTGATCGACGCCAAGCGCGGCAAGCTCTTCGCGAAGCTGATCAAGAACATCGAAGTCGCGGCCCGGATGGGTGGCGTCGACATCGAGGGCAACCCGACGCTCTACGACGCCATCCAGAAGGCGAAGAAGCAGTCGGTCCCCAACAAGAACATCGACTCCGCGGTCAAGCGTGGCGGCGGCCTGGAGGCCGGTGGCGCCGACTACGAGACGATCATGTACGAGGGCTACGGCCCGAACGGGGTCGCGGTGCTCATCGAGTGCCTCACCGACAACCGCAACCGCGCCGCCTCCGACGTCCGGGTCGCCATGACCCGCAACGGTGGTTCGATGGCCGACCCGGGCTCCGTCTCGTACCTCTTCAACCGCAAGGGCGTCGTGATCGTCCCCAAGGGCGAGCTGTCCGAGGACGACGTCCTGGAGGTCGTGCTCGACGCGGGTGCCGAGGAGGTCAACGACCTGGGTGAGTCCTTCGAGGTGCTCAGCGAGGCCACCGACCTGGTCGCGGTGCGCTCCTCCCTCCAGGAGGCCGGCATCGACTACGACTCGGCCGAGGCCAACTTCGTCCCGACCATGCAGGTCGAGCTGGACGAGGAGGGCGCCAGGAAGATCTTCAAGCTGATCGACGCCCTGGAGGACAGCGACGACGTCCAGAACGTCTTCGCCAACTTCGACGTCAGCGACGACGTGATGGCGAAGGTCGACGCGTAGCACTGCCGCGAACCGAGCGGATACGGCGGGCTGGTGGGACACGTCCTACCGGCCCGCCGCCGTTGTCGGTGGCAGCGGATAGCCTGACGGCAGTCAATGATCGCCGTCCACGGGCCGCAACCATCAATTGAGGACCCCGATGGTGCTCAGCCAGGTCCGCGAGAGCGGCGGCGGTTCAGCCGCAAAGAGGGGAGGGGGCGCGGTGCGCGTACTCGGGGTGGACCCCGGACTCACGCGGTGTGGTGTGGGCGTTGTCGAGGGAGTCGCGGGCCGGCCGCTCACCATGATCGGCGTCGGTGTCGTCAGGACGCCCGCGGACGCGGAGTTGGGCCACCGCCTCGTCGCGATCGAGCAGGGCATCGAGCAGTGGCTCGACGAACACCGCCCCGAATTCGTCGCCGTGGAACGGGTGTTCAGCCAGCACAACGTGCGGACGGTCATGGGCACCGCCCAGGCCAGCGCCGTCGCCATGCTGTGCGCCGCCCGCCGTGGCATCCCCGTCGCCCTGCACACCCCCAGCGAGGTCAAGGCCGCCGTCACCGGCAGCGGCCGGGCCGACAAGGCCCAGGTCGGCGCCATGGTCACCCGTCTCCTCCGGCTCGACGCACCACCGAAACCGGCGGACGCCGCCGACGCCCTCGCCCTCGCCATCTGCCACATCTGGCGGGCCCCCGCCCAGAACCGCCTCCAGCAGGCCGTGGCCCTGCACGCATCGAAAGGCCGTACGTCATGATCGCCTTCGTCAGCGGCCCGGTCGCCGCCCTCGCCCCGGACTCCGCGGTGGTCGAGGTGGGCGGGATCGGCATCGCGGTCCAGTGCACGCCCAACACGTTGTCCGGGCTCCGCATGGGTCAGCCGACCAAGCTCGCCACCTCGTTGGTCGTCCGCGAGGACTCGCTGACGCTGTACGGCTTCGTGGACGACGACGAGCGACAGGTCTTCGAACTGCTGCAGACCGCGAGCGGCGTCGGACCGCGCCTGGCCCAGGCGATGTTGGCCGTGCACACCCCCGACGCCCTGCGCCGAGCGGTGGCCACCGGCGACGAGAAGGCGCTGATCGCCGTCCCCGGCATCGGCAAGAAGGGTGCCCAGAAGCTGCTGTTGGAGCTGAAGGACCGCCTGGGCGAGCCCGTCGGCGCCCCCGCGATCGGCGCCCCCGTCACCCAGGGCTGGCGCGACCAACTGCACGCCGCCCTGATCGGCCTCGGGTACGCCACCCGCGAGGCCGACGAGGCCGTGTCGGCCGTGACCCCCCAGGCCGAGGCCACCGAAGGCGCGCCCCAGGTGGGCCAGTTGCTGAAGGCGGCCCTCCAGACCCTCAACAGAGCCCGCTGACCGCCCTGTCGAGGACCTCGTGCACCACCCGCACGATGCCGCACCACCCTTCGCTCCATCCGACCGCGACCCGCGAGGCACACGCAATGAACTGGGACGACACGACCGACGACACCGGCCCCGACCGCCTGGTGGGCTCCGTCGCCGACCGTGAGGACCAGGCCGTCGAGGCCGCCCTGCGCCCCAAGGACCTGGACGAGTTCATCGGCCAGGAGAAGGTCCGTGAACAACTCGACCTGGTCCTGCGGGCGGCACGCGCGCGCGGCGCGACCGCCGACCACGTCCTGCTCTCCGGCGCCCCGGGCCTCGGCAAGACGACCCTCTCGATGATCATCGCGGCCGAGATGGGCGCTCCCATCCGCATCACCTCCGGCCCCGCCATCCAGCACGCCGGCGACCTCGCCGCGATCCTCTCCTCCCTCCAGGAGGGCGAGGTCCTCTTCCTCGACGAGATCCACCGCATGTCCCGGCCCGCCGAGGAGATGCTGTACATGGCGATGGAGGACTTCCGCGTCGACGTGATCGTCGGCAAGGGCCCCGGCGCCACCGCGATCCCCCTCGAACTGCCGCCCTTCACCCTGGTCGGCGCCACCACGCGCGCGGGTCTGCTCCCGCCGCCGCTGCGCGACCGCTTCGGCTTCACCGCGCACATGGAGTTCTACGAGCCCGCCGAACTGGAGCGCGTCATCCACCGCTCGGCGAACCTGCTCGACGTCGAGATCGACACGGACGGCGCCGCCGAGATCGCGGGCCGCTCCCGCGGCACCCCCCGTATCGCCAACCGCCTGCTGCGCCGCGTACGGGACTACGCGCAGGTCAAGGCCGACGGCGTCATCACCCGCGACATCGCCTCGGCCGCCCTCGCCGTGTACGAGGTGGACGCCCGCGGCCTCGACCGCCTCGACCGGGGAGTCCTCGAAGCCCTGCTCAAGCTCTTCGGCGGTGGACCCGTCGGCCTCTCCACCCTCGCCGTCGCCGTGGGGGAGGAGCGCGAGACCGTCGAGGAGGTCGCCGAACCCTTCCTCGTCCGCGAGGGTCTGCTCGCCCGGACCCCCCGCGGCCGGGTCGCGACCCCCGCCGCCTGGACCCATCTCGGACTCACCCCGCCACGCGGCACGACCGGCGGAAACGGACAACAGGATCTGTTCGGGGCGTGACCGTCTCGTGACGGCGCGGTACTCGCCCGGCATGGAACCCCGGTGACATGCTGTGCGTTGTTCCATCACGGTGGACTCGCTTAGACTCCGCCGATGCCGCCCTTGTCGGCAGCACACATACCCCCAACCATCAGGCCGCTCGCCATCGCGGTCGTGTGAAGGAAGTTCCGACCCGTGAGTCTCGTGACCCTCCTCCCGTTCATCGTGCTCATCGGGGCCATGATCCTGATGACCCGATCGGCCAAGAAGAAGCAGCAGCAGGCCGTCGACATGCGGAACCAGATGCAGCCCGGTTCCGGCGTCCGCACGATCGGGGGCATGTACGCGACCGTCAAGGAGGTCAGCGAGGACACGGTCCTCCTCGACGCCGGGCCGGGCGTCGAGCTGCTGTTCGCCAAGAACTCCATCGGTGCCGTCCTCAGCGACGAGGAGTACAACCGCATCGTCCACGGCATCGAGCACGACCTGAAGTCCGACGTCGTCCCGGACGACGCCTCCTCCCTCACCGAGACCGACGAGCCCTCCGACGACGCTTCCGCCGCTTCCGACGACAAGCCCATCGACCTCGGCAAGAAGGACGCGTCCGACGACGCGGCCGACGAGACCGCCGAGGCGAAGGCCGACGAGGCCAAGGCCGACGAAGCAGAGCCGAAGAAGACCGACGGCGAGTCCGACGCGAAGTAGTCACGTCCCGGGAGTGCGAGCGAGAACCGCCCGCGCCCCGGGCACGTGCCGTTTTCGCCGGATTCCCGACACAAGTCATGGCCGTCCCCGCGCTGACCCCGCGCCCGGCGGCCCGAGAGGGAGTACGAGAAGGTGGCAGCACCGAAGAAGGGCCGGAGCGCGAGCGCCCAGAGCAAGCCTGGGCGCGCGCTGGCCCTCATCCTGATCGCCCTTGTGGCGCTCACCGGGGGAATGTTCGCCTCCGGACACACCACTCCGCGTCTCGGCATCGATCTTGCCGGTGGTACGAGCATCACGCTGACAGCCGTCAACGAGCCCGGCCAGCCCAACGCGATCAACAAGACCAACATGGACACCGCGGTCGAGATCATGAACCGCCGTGTCAATGGTCTGGGTGTGTCCGAGGCGGAGGTCCAGACCCAGGGCAATGAGAACATCATTGTCAACATTCCCAAGGGCACGGATTCCGAAGAGGCCAGGGACCAGGTCGGTACCACCGCGAAGCTGTACTTCCGCCCCGTCCTCGCGAGCCAGGTCGGCTCCGGTGCGACGGAGAACCCCACCGCCTCGCCGAGCACCAGCCCCAGTGGCAGCGGCTCGCCGAGCCCGTCGAACTCCGACGGCAAGGACGCGGCCACCGAGCCCGGGGCCGGTGACTCCGCCAGTCCGTCGTCCAGCCCGTCGTCCTCCGCCACGTCGCAGGGCCGTGCGCTCACCGACGCGCTGAAGGCCGACCCCACACCGTCGGGCAGCGGTTCCGCGTCCGCCAAGGCATCCGACAGCGCCGCCCCGACCGCGAGCCCGAGCGCCGACGAGGCGACCCAGGCGCTCCAGGCCAAGTTCGCCGCCCTCGACTGCAACGACCCCAAGCAGCGCGCCGAGGCCGGCAAGGGCAAGAACACCGACACCGTCGTGGCCTGTGGCCAGGACAACGGCAGCTGGAGCAAGTTCATCCTCGGCCCGGTCGGCGTCGACGGCACCGAGGTCGACAAGGCCCAGGCGCTGCTCGACACGCAGAACGGCACCGGCTGGCAGGTCGTCATGGACTTCGACTCCAAGGGCGCCGACAAGTTCGCCGAGATCACCGGCCAGCTGGCGACCCAGACCTCCCCGCAGAACGAGTTCGCGATCGTCCTCGACGACGAGGTCGTCTCCCACCCCTATGTGCAGGCGGCGGTCACCGGCGGCAAGGCCGAGATCTCCGGCAGCTTCACGCAGGAGGAGGCCCAGAACCTCGCCAACATGCTGTCGTACGGTGCGCTCCCGCTGACCTTCAAGGAGTCCAGCGTCACCACCGTCAGCCCCGCGCTCGGCGGTGAGCAGCTGCACGCCGGTCTGATCGCCGGTGCGATCGGCCTGGCCCTGGTCGTGATCTACCTGGTCGTCTACTACCGCGGCCTGTCGCTCATCGCCATCGCCTCGCTGCTGGTCTCGGCGGTCCTGACCTACGTGATCATGGCGCTGCTCGGCCCGACCATCAACTTCGCGCTGAACCTCCCGGCGGTCTGCGGCGCGATCGTCGCCATCGGTATCACCGCGGACTCGTTCATCGTGTACTTCGAACGCGTCCGGGACGAGATCCGCGAGGGCCGCACGCTGCGTCCCGCCGTCGAGCGGGCCTGGCCCCGTGCCCGGCGCACCATCCTGGTCTCCGACTTCGTGTCGTTCCTCTCCGCCGCGGTGCTCTTCATCGTGACCGTCGGCAAGGTCCAGGGCTTCGCGTTCACGCTGGGTCTGACGACCGTGCTCGACGTCGTGGTCGTCTTCTTCTTCACGAAGCCGCTCCTGACCCTGCTGGCCCGCACCAAGTTCTTCGGCAACGGCCACAGCTGGTCCGGTCTCGACCCGAAGCGACTGGGTGCCCGGCCGCCGCTGCGCCGCACCCGCCGTCCCGTCGTCCCCGCCGACCCGAAGGAGGCCTGAGATGTCGAAGCTCGGTGACCTCGGAGCCCGACTCCACCGCGGCGAGGTCGGCTACGACTTCGTCGGCAACCGCAAGATCTGGTACGGCGTCTCGATCCTGATCACCATCACGGCCATCCTCGGCCTGGCGGTGCGCGGGATGAGCATGGGCATCGAGTTCCAGGGCGGTGCCGTCTTCACCACGGGCAAGACCAGCGTCTCGGTCAGCCAGGCGGAGACCTACGCGGAGAAGGCCTCCGGCCACGACGCGATCGTCCAGGAACTCGGCAACGACACCCTGCGCATCCAGATCTCCGGTGTGGACACGGCCAAGTCCGACGAGATCAAGCAGGAACTCGCCAAGGACCTGAAGGTCGAGGCCGACTCGATCAACGCGGACCTGGTCGGCCCCAGTTGGGGTGACCAGATCGCCAACAAGGCCTGGCAGGGCCTCGCCGTCTTCCTGGTCCTCGTGGTGATCTACCTGGCGATCGCGTTCGAGTGGCGCATGGCCATCGCCGCGTTCGTCGCCCTGATCCACGACATCACCATCACGATCGGCATCTACGCCCTCGTCGGCTTCGAGGTGACGCCGGGCACGGTGATCGGTCTGCTGACCATCCTCGGCTATTCGCTCTACGACACGGTCGTCGTCTTCGACAGCCTCAAGGAGCAGACGAAGGACATCACCAAGCAGACCCGCTGGACGTACGCCGAGATCGCCAACCGCTCGATCAACAGCACCCTGGTGCGGTCGATCAACACCACGGTGGTGGCGCTGCTCCCGGTCGCCGGCCTCCTCTTCATCGGTGGCGGCGTCCTTGGCGCGGGCATGCTCAACGACATCTCGCTGTCGCTGTTCGTCGGCCTCGCGGCCGGTGCGTACTCCTCGATCTTCATCGCCACGCCGCTCGTCGCCGACCTCAAGGAGCGCGAGCCGCAGCTGAAGGCTCTCAAGAAGCGCGTCCTCGCCAAGCGGGCCCAGGCCGAGCACGACGCGGAGACGGCGGCCGACGGTCCATACGACGACGAGCCGGCGGACGCCACCCCCGCGGTGGTCGGCCCGCGTGCCCAGTCCGGGACCCGCAGCCGGGGCCGGGGCGGGAAGCGGCGATGACCGACATCAAGGAGCTGCTGCTCAGCCGGATCCGTGACGTCGCGGACTACCCGGAGCCGGGCGTGATGTTCAAGGACATCACCCCGCTGCTGGCCGACCCGGCGGCGTTCACCGCGCTGACGGACGCGCTGGCCGAGCTGACCGTCCGGCACGGTGCCACGAAGATCGTCGGCCTGGAGGCCCGGGGCTTCATCCTGGGTGCCCCGGCCGCCGTCCGCGCGGGCGTCGGCTTCATCCCCGTACGCAAGGCGGGCAAGCTCCCCGGAGCCACGCTCGGCCAGGCCTACGACCTGGAGTACGGCTCCGCCGAGATCGAGGTGCACGCCGAGGACCTGAGCGCGGGCGACCGTGTCATGGTCATCGACGACGTCCTCGCCACCGGCGGCACCGCCGAGGCCTCCATCCAGCTGATCCGCCGCGCGGGCGCCCAGGTCGCCGGCGTCGCGGTCCTGATGGAGCTGTCCTTCCTCCCGGGCCGCCAGCGCCTGGAGACGGCTCTGGCCGGGGCCCCGCTGGAGGCCCTGATCACGGTCTGAACAGAGCAGACAACCATGCGGCGGGCGCCCCGGGATCTTTCCCGGGGCGCCCGCCGCATTGCGCGCCGTATGTCCCGCGCCCCGAAGGGGCGCGGGGAACTGCGCGAGCAACCCCACACGACCCGCGCTGAACAGACCACCGCACCCCCCCGCCGCAGCCCCCGGAATCCGCCGCGCACCCCCCGTGTTCCATGGGTAGACCGCCCTCAATGTGGCCTGAAGGCGATCCTGGGGCGCGGGATCGCTACCATGGGTGCTCCGGAGCCTGACCGGGGGACCCGGATCGCGCACGAGGAGCCCTCTTGGCAGACGAGGCCCAGCACCTGACCGCCGCCAAGCCCGAGTCCGCCTCGGGCCCCGCGGCCCAGCCCGCGCAGCACGCGACGAAGGCGAACCCCGAGAACGCCGCCGCGTCCGCGCAGGGCTCCGTCGAGCACGCCCAGTCCGCGCCCGCCGACAAGACCGACGGCCCGTCGCGCCCCAAGCCCGCCCCGCCCGAGCGCCCCGCGCCCGCGCCCGCTCCGGCGCCCCCGGCCCGCCCCGCCACCACGGGGCAGCCCGCCCGCTCCGGTTCCTCCAACCGCGTGCGCGCCCGGCTCGCCCGTCTAGGTGTGCAGCGCTCCAACCCGTACAACCCGGTCCTGGAGCCGTTGCTGCGGGCCGTGCGCGGCAACGACCCGAAGATCGAGACGTCGACGCTCCGCCAGATCGAGAAGGCCTACCAGGTCGCCGAGCGCTGGCACCGGGGCCAGAAGCGCAAGAGCGGCGACCCGTACATCACGCACCCCCTCGCCGTGACCACGATCCTCGCCGAGCTGGGCATGGATCCGGCCACCCTGATGGCCGGTCTTCTGCACGACACCGTCGAGGACACCGAGTACGGCCTCGACCAGCTCCGCCGCGACTTCGGCGACTCCGTCGCCCTCCTCGTCGACGGCGTCACCAAGCTCGACAAGGTCAAGTTCGGCGAGGCCGCACAGGCCGAGACCGTGCGCAAGATGGTCGTCGCCATGGCCAAGGACCCCCGAGTCCTGGTCATCAAGCTCGCCGACCGTCTGCACAACATGCGCACCATGCGCTACCTCAAGCGCGAGAAGCAGGAGAAGAAGGCGCGCGAGACCCTGGAGATCTACGCGCCGCTCGCCCACCGCCTGGGCATGAACACCATCAAGTGGGAGCTGGAGGACCTCGCCTTCGCGATCCTCTACCCCAAGATGTACGACGAGATCGTCCGGCTGGTGGCCGAGCGGGCACCGAAGCGTGACGAGTATCTGGCCATAGTGACCGACGAGGTCCAGCAGGACCTGCGCGCCGCCCGCATCAAGGCCACCGTCACCGGACGCCCGAAGCACTACTACAGCGTCTACCAGAAGATGATCGTGCGCGGCCGTGACTTCGCGGAGATCTACGACCTGGTCGGCATCCGCGTCCTGGTGGACACCGTCCGCGACTGCTACGCCGCGCTGGGCACCGTCCACGCCCGCTGGAACCCGGTTCCGGGGCGGTTCAAGGACTACATCGCGATGCCCAAGTTCAACATGTACCAGTCGCTGCACACGACGGTCATCGGCCCCAACGGCAAGCCCGTCGAACTCCAGATCCGTACGTTCGACATGCACCGCCGCGCCGAGTACGGCATCGCCGCGCACTGGAAGTACAAGCAGGAGGCCGTCGCCGGTGCCTCCAAGGTGCGCTCGGACCAGCCGAGGACCACCGGCAAGGACGACCACCTCAACGACATGGCCTGGCTGCGCCAGCTCCTCGACTGGCAGAAGGAGACCGAGGACCCCGGAGAGTTCCTGGAGTCCCTGCGCTTCGACCTCTCTCGCAACGAGGTCTTCGTCTTCACCCCCAAGGGCGACGTCATCGCGCTGCCGGCCAGCGCGACCCCCGTCGACTTCGCGTACGCGGTCCACACCGAGGTCGGCCACCGCACCATAGGCGCGAGGGTCAACGGCCGCCTCGTCCCGCTCGAATCCACCCTCGACAACGGCGACCTGGTGGAGGTCTTCACCTCCAAGGCGGCCGGCGCGGGCCCCTCCCGCGACTGGCTCGGCTTCGTCAAGTCACCCCGCGCCCGCAACAAGATCCGCGCCTGGTTCTCCAAGGAGCGGCGCGACGAGGCCATCGAGCAGGGCAAGGACGCCATCGTCCGCGCGATGCGCAAGCAGAACCTGCCGATCCAGCGCATCCTCACCGGCGACTCGCTCGTCACCCTGGCGCACGAGATGCGCTACCCGGACATCTCCGCCCTCTACGCGGCCATAGGCGAGGGCCATGTCTCCGCGCAGAGCGTGGTCCAGAAGCTCGTCCAGGCCCTCGGTGGCGAGGAGGCCGCGACCGAGGAGATCGACGAGTCCGTACCGCCCAGCCGCGGCCGGAGCCGCAAGCGGCGCGGCAGCAACGACCCCGGTGTCGTGGTCAAGGGCGTCGACGACGTCTGGGTCAAGCTCGCCCGCTGCTGTACGCCCGTCCCCGGCGACCCCATCATCGGCTTCGTCACCCGGGGCAGTGGCGTATCGGTTCACCGCAGCGACTGCGTCAACGTCGAGTCGCTCTCCCGCGAACCCGAGCGCATCCTCGACGTCGAATGGGCCCCGACCCAGTCCTCGGTCTTCCTCGTCGCCATACAGGTCGAGGCCCTGGACCGCAGCCGTCTCCTCTCGGACGTCACCCGCGTCCTGTCCGACCAGCACGTCAACATCCTGTCGGCCGCCGTCCAGACGTCCCGCGACCGCGTCGCCACCTCCCGCTTCACCTTCGAGATGGGCGACCCGAAACACCTGGGCCACGTCCTGAAAGCCGTACGAGGCGTGGAGGGCGTCTACGACGTGTACCGCGTGACGTCGGCGCGCAGGCCGTAACCACGACAGACGAGTGAGGGGCTCCCGTACGGACCGTACGGGAGCCCCTCACTCATGTCCTGCCGTCGACGTCAGCCGCCGAACTCCTGCAGACCCTTCAGGGCCTGGTCCAGCAGAGCCTGGCGGCCGTCGAGCTCGCGCTGGAGCTTGTCGGCCTTGGCGTTGTTGCCCTGGGCGCGGGCGGCCTCGATCTGGGCCGTCAGCTTGTCCACGGCGGCCTGCAGCTGCCCCGTGAGACCGGCGGCACGGGCACGGGCCTCCGGGTTCGTCCGGCGCCACTCCGCTTCCTCGGCCTCCTGGATGGCCCGCTCGACGGCGTGCATCCGGCCCTCGACCTTCGGACGGGCGTCACGCGGCACATGGCCGATGGCCTCCCACCGCTCGTTGACCGAACGGAAGGCGGCACGGGCGGCCTTCAGATCCGTCACCGGCAGGATCTTCTCCGCCTCCCCGGCCAGCTCCTCCTTGAGCTTGAGGTTCTCCGTCTGCTCCGCGTCACGCTCGGCGAACACCGAGCTGCGGGCGGCGAAGAAGACGTCCTGGGCGCCGCGGAAGCGGTTCCACAGGTCGTCCTCGTGCTCACGCTGGGCGCGGCCTGCGGCCTTCCAGTCGGCCATCAGCTCGCGGTAGCGCGCCGCCGTCGGACCCCAGTCCGTCGAGTTCGACAGCGCCTCGGCCTCCGCGACCAGCCTCTCCTTGGTCTTGCGGGCGTCCTCGCGCTGCGCGTCGAGCTGCGCGAAGTGGGCCTTGCGACGCTTGGAGAACGCCGAGCGGGCGTGCGAGAAGCGGTGCCAGAGCTCGTCGTCGGACTTCCGGTCCAGCCGCGGCAGACCCTTCCAGGTGTCCACCAGCGCCCGCAGCCGCTCACCGGCGGACCGCCACTGGTCGGACTGGGCCAGCTCCTCCGCCTCGGCGACCAGCGCCTCCTTGGCGTGCCGCGCCTCGTCGGACTGCTTGGCCCGCTGCTGCTTGCGCTCCTCGCGCCGAGCCTCGACGGTCTCGACGAGCTTGTCCAGCCGCACCTTCAGCGCGTCCAGGTCACCGACAGCGTGGTGCGCGTCCACCTGCTCGCGAATGTGATCGATCGCGGCCTGGGCGTCCTTCGCCGACAGGTCGGTGGTCCTGACGCGCTTCTCGAGGAGGCCGATCTCGACAACCAGGCCTTCGTACTTGCGCTCGAAGTAGGCCAGCGCCTCCTCGGGGGAGCCCGCCTGCCAGGAACCGACGACCTGCTCGCCGTCGGCCGTACGCACGTACACGGTCCCCGTCTCGTCGACGCGGCCCCACGGGTCGCTGCTCACAGCGCCTCCTCCACATGATGCCTGCAAGGGGCCTCAGCGCCCCCGGGCATCGTCCACAGTTTCGTCACGGCCAACATAGGCGACCGGCGGGTTGCCTGTCCGCATCCCGCGCGACCGAAATTTCGCTGTTGGCGGTCAGGACTTCTTGACAGTCGCCTTGTTGATGACCACGGTCGCGTTGGGTGCCGTGTTGCCGGTCTGGGGGTCCGGGGCCTGGGCTCCCGCGTCGCCGATCTTCTTCAGAACCTTCATGCCGTCCTTGGAGACCGTGCCGAACGGTGTGTAGTTGGCCGGCAACGGGCTGTCCTGGAAGACCAGGAAGAACTGGCTGCCGCCGCTGTTCTTGCCCTCGCCCGTCTGCGCGTTGAACTGGTTCGCCATCGCGACCGTGCCCGCCGGGTACACATCGCCCTTCAGACGCGGGTCCTTCAGGTTCTCGTCCGGGATCGTGTAGCCGGGACCACCCATGCCGGTGCCCTGCGGGTCACCGCACTGCAGGACGTAGATGCCCTCGGTGGTGAGGCGGTGGCACTTCGTGTGGTCCAGGTATCCCTTGTTCACAAGGAAGTTGAACGAGTTGACGGTACGCGGCGCCTTCGCCGCGTCCATCGCTATGTCGATGGCACCGCAGGTCGTCTGCAGATCCATCGTGTACTTCGCCGTCTTGTCGATGGTGAGCGCGGGTTCCTTCTTGAAGGTGAGTTCCTCCACCTTGCCCGCGGCCGGCTTCTCGCACGGGTCCGGCGCCTTGCTCGGCGAGGCGCTCGGGCTCCCCTCCGCGCTCACGTTGTCCTTCTTGTCGTCGCCCTTGAGGACGTCGGTCGTGTAGAGCGCCACACTGCCCACCAGGATCACACCGAGCACCGAAGCGATCGACGCGTTGCGGACTCGTGCCTTGCGTCGCGCGGACGTGCGCCGCTGCTGCTGCCGCAAGAACTTCTCCCGGGCGAGCTGACGCCGCCGCTGATCCTGGCTGACCACGGGGTTCTCTCCTCATGCGTCTCGTACGTCGACGGCTCCGTCGCGCGTCCGTCGAGTGGACTGATTGCGTGTGACCCGTACCGTATATGGGTTCGCTGAGGAAACGGCAGCGCCGGTAGGCTCTGATCCACAGCAACCCACCCTCGTACGCCACAAGAAGGACGATCGTGCTCATTGCCGGGTTCCCTGCCGGGGCCTGGGGGACCAACTGTTACCTGGTCGCCCCCGCCGCCGGTGAGGAGTGCGTGATCATCGACCCGGGCCACCAGGCCACCCAGGGAGTCGAGGAGACGCTGAAGAAGCATCGGCTCAAGCCCGTCGCCGTCGTCCTCACCCACGGCCACATCGACCACGTGGCCTCGGTCGTCCCGGTGTGCGGCGCGCACGACGTACCGGCGTGGATCCACCCCGAGGACCGGTACATGATGAGCGACCCCGAGAAGGCGCTCGGCCGTTCCATCGGCATGCCGCTCATGGGCGAGCTGACCGTGGGGGAGCCCGGTGACGTCAAGGAGCTGACCGACGGCGCGAAGCTGGAGCTGGCCGGTCTGGAGCTGGCCGTCTCGCACGCGCCCGGCCATACCAAGGGGTCGGTGACCTTCCGGATGCCCGAGAACACGGAGATCCCCTCCGTGTTCTTCTCCGGGGATCTGTTGTTCGCCGGCTCCATCGGACGCACCGACCTGCCCGGCGGCGACATGGCCGAGATGCTCGACTCGCTGGCCCGCGTGTGCCTGCCGCTCGACGACTCGACCGTGGTGCTGTCCGGCCACGGCCCCCAGACGACCATCGGCCAGGAGCGCGCCACCAACCCGTATCTGCGGCAGGTGGCCGCCGGCGGCCAGGGAGCGGGTCCGACGACCCCTCCCCGACGAGGAATGTGACGAGAGACCTTCCGTGAGCACCTTTCAGGCCCCCAAGGGCACGTACGACCTGCTGCCCCCGGACAGCGCCAAGTACCTGGCCGTCCGCGAGGCCATCGCCGCGCCGCTGCGCGACTCCGGCTACGGCTACATCGAGACGCCCGGCTTCGAGAGCGTCGAACTGTTCGCGCGCGGTGTCGGTGAGTCCACCGACATCGTGACCAAGGAGATGTACGCCTTCGAGACCAAGGGCGGCGACCGGCTCGCCCTTCGCCCCGAGGGCACCGCATCCGTCCTGCGCGCCGCCCTGGAGGCCAACCTCCACAAGGTCGGCAACCTCCCGGTCAAGCTCTGGTACTCCGGCTCGTACTACCGCTACGAGCGCCCCCAGAAGGGCCGCTACCGCCACTTCTCCCAGGTGGGCGCCGAGGCGATCGGCGCCGAGGACCCGGCCCTGGACGCCGAGTTGATCATCCTGGCCGACCAGGCGTACCGCTCGCTGGGCCTCAGGAACTTCCGCATCCTGCTCAACAGCCTCGGCGACAAGGAGTGCCGTCCCGTCTACCGCGCGGCGCTCCAGGAGTTCCTGCGCGGCCTCGACCTCGACGAGGACACGCTCCGCCGCGCGGAGATCAACCCGCTGCGGGTGCTGGACGACAAGCGCGAGTCCGTGCAGAAGCAACTCGGTGACGCCCCGCTGCTGCGCGACTACCTCTGCGACGCCTGCAAGGCGTACCACGAGGAGGTGCGCGAGCTGATCACGGCGGCGGGCGTCTCCTTCGAGGACGACCCGAAGCTCGTGCGCGGCCTGGACTACTACACCCGGACCACCTTCGAGTTCGTCCACGACGGCCTCGGCTCGCAGTCCGCGGTGGGCGGCGGCGGCCGCTACGACGGCCTCTCCGAGATGATCGGCGGCCCCGCGCTGCCCTCGGTCGGCTGGGCGCTCGGCGTCGACCGCACGGTTCTCGCCCTGGAGGCGGAGGGAGTCGAGCTCGAACTCCCCGCCGCCACCAGCGTGTTCGCCGTCCCGCTCGGCGACGAGGCCCGCCGCCTGCTGTTCGCCAAGGTCACCGAACTGCGCAAGGTCGGCATCGCGGCCGACTTCGCCTACGGCGGCAAGGGCCTGAAGGGCGCGATGAAGAACGCCAACCGCAGCGGCGCGCGGTACACGATCGTGGCCGGCGAACGCGACCTCGCCGAGGGCGTCGTCCAGCTCAAGGACATGGAGTCCGGGGAGCAGACCGCCGTCGGCGTGAACGAGATCGTGGCCGAGCTGGAGGCCCGGCTGGGCTGAGTTCGAACCGTTGTCGCCCTCGTCGTCCTTTACGGGCGGTGGGGGCGACTTTTACGTCCAGTGAACGGTCCGCGCGCGAGGGTGTACGGCACAATGACCGTGCCCCAGCGGCCCCTTCGACGCTATGGAATCGACGGAATCGACGTGATGAGCAAGACGACAGTCAGGGACGTCTCGACCACCGACCGGGAACACACCGAGGCCCCGCGCACGGTGGGCGGAAGCCGGGCCCTCGCGATCCTGCTGCTGATCACCGGCGCGGCCGGACTGCTCGCCTCCTGGGTCATCACGCTCGACAAGTTCAAGCTGCTGGAGGACCCGAACTTCACCCCCGGGTGCAGCCTCAACCCGGTGGTCTCCTGCGGCAACATCATGAAGAGCGACCAGGCCTCCGTCTTCGGGTTCCCCAACCCGATGCTCGGCCTCGTCGCGTACGGCATGGTCATCTGCGTCGGCATGAGCCTGCTGGCCCGGGCCACCTTCCCCCGCTGGTACTGGCTCACCTTCAACGCCGGCACGCTCTTCGGAGTCGGCTTCGTGACCTGGCTCCAGTACCAGTCCCTCTACGCCATCAACTCGCTCTGCCTGTGGTGCTGCCTCGCCTGGGTCGCCACCATCCTGATGTTCTGGTACGTCACCTCCTCCAACATCCGCAACGGCTTCCTGCCCGCGCCGAGCTGGCTCAAGAACTTCTTCGGCGAGTTCACCTGGGTCCTGCCCGTGATGCACATCGGCATCATCGGCATGCTGATCCTGACCCGCTGGTGGGACTTCTGGACCAGCTGACGGGTTCCCCGTCGAGCGACAGGGCGGCTCCGGCCGGGACTGTCAGTGGGGTGACATAGGGTTTTCGTGTGGAGCCCGATCTGTTCACCGCCGCCGCCGAAGAACGCCAGGAGAAGGACCCGGCCGCCAGCCCCCTGGCCGTACGGATGCGTCCGCGCACCCTGGACGAGGTCGTGGGCCAGCAGCATCTGCTGAAGCCCGGCTCCCCCCTGCGCAGACTGGTCGGCGAGTCCGGCGGCGGCCCGGCCGGCCCCTCCTCGGTGATCCTCTGGGGCCCGCCCGGCACCGGCAAGACCACCCTCGCGTACGTCGTCTCCAAGGCCACCAACAAGCGGTTCGTGGAGCTCTCCGCGATCACCGCCGGGGTCAAGGAGGTCCGCGCGGTCATCGAGGGCGCCCGCCGCGCCACCGGCGGCTTCGGCAAGGAGACCGTCCTCTTCCTCGACGAGATCCACCGCTTCAGCAAGGCCCAGCAGGACTCCCTCCTCCCGGCCGTCGAGAACCGCTGGGTCACCCTGATCGCGGCGACCACGGAGAACCCGTACTTCTCGGTGATCTCCCCCCTCCTGTCCCGCTCCCTCCTCCTCACCCTCGAACCGCTCACCGACGACGACCTCAGCGGCCTGCTGAAACGCGCGCTGGGCGACGAGCGCGGCCTCAAGGGCGCGCTCACCCTGCCCGAGGACACCGAGGCGCACCTCCTGCGGATCGCCGGCGGCGACGCCCGCCGCGCCCTGACCGCCCTGGAGGCCGCGGCCGGCGCCGCCCTAGACAAGGGGGAGCGGGAGATCGCGCTCCAGACGCTGGAAGAGACCGTCGACCGCGCCGCCGTGAAGTACGACCGCGACGGCGACCAGCACTACGACGTGGCCAGCGCCCTCATCAAGTCGATCCGCGGCTCGGACGTGGACGCGGCGCTGCACTACCTGGCCCGGATGATCGAGGCCGGTGAGGACCCCCGGTTCATCGCCCGCCGCCTGATGATCTCCGCGAGCGAGGACATCGGCCTCGCCGACCCGAACGCCCTGCCGATAGCCGTGGCCGCCGCCCAGGCCGTCGCCATGATCGGCTTCCCGGAGGCCGCACTCACCCTCAGCCACGCCACGATCGCCCTGGCCCTGGCCCCCAAGTCGAACGCGGCGACGACGGCCATCGGCGCCGCCATGGAGGACGTACGCAAGGGTCACGCGGGACCCGTGCCGACGCACCTGAGAGACGGGCACTACAAGGGCGCGGCCAAGCTCGGTCACGCGCAGGGATACGTCTACCCGCACGACCTGCCCGAAGGCATCGCGGCCCAGCAGTACGCCCCGGAGGAGCTCAGGGACCGGGAGTACTACACCCCCACCCGGCACGGCGCCGAGGCCCGGTACGCGGACGCGGTGGAATGGACCCGCCAGCACCTCGGTCGTAAGCGGACCTGAGCAGCCTGTAGAATGCCTCGAAGTGCTGTGTCCCGTGCAGTCAGAACGGGACGGTCAGCCGGAACCCCTCAGGGGGTTCCAGGAGCGTCGCGCACCGTTCGAATGGTGTCGCGGGCAGCCCACCACCATCCGTCGTACGACGGGACCGGTCGGTGGGCCACTCGCGTGCTGCACGTATGTGCCCAGACCAGGGGAGCGGCTGCCCATCGGGTCCCTCGCGGGTCCGGCGGGTTTCCCCGGCTGCGGATGCGACCTCCCTCAACCCTGACAAGCCGAACACCCAGAAATGAGAGATCGTGGCGAACCAGTCCCGCCCCAAGGTCAAGAAGTCGCGTGCCCTCGGCATCGCGCTGACCCCGAAGGCCGTCAAGTACTTCGAGGCCCGCCCCTACCCGCCGGGTGAGCACGGCCGCGGCCGCAAGCAGAACTCGGACTACAAGGTCCGTCTGCTCGAGAAGCAGCGTCTGCGCGCGCAGTACGACGTGTCCGAGCGTCAGCTCGTCCGCGCCTACGAGCGTGCCTCCAAGGTCCAGGGCAAGACCGGTGAGGCCCTGATCATCGAGCTCGAGCGCCGTCTCGACGCGCTGGTCCTGCGTTCGGGCATCGCCCGCACGATCTACCAGGCCCGCCAGATGGTCGTCCACGGCCACATCGAGGTCAACGGCCACAAGGTCGACAAGCCGTCCTTCCGCGTCAAGCCGGACGACGTCGTCATGGTCCGTGAGCGCAGCCGTCAGAAGCCGCTGTTCGAGGTCGCCCGCGAGGGTGGCTTCGCCGCCGACGGCGAGACCCCGCGCTACCTCCAGGTGAACCTGAAGGCCCTGGCCTTCCGCCTGGACCGCGACCCGAACCGCAAGGAGATCCCGGTCATCTGCGACGAGCAGCTCGTCGTCGAGTACTACGCCCGTTGATCCTCTTTCGACGGACGTAGGACCTACGCACCGAGCGTCAGCCCGTCGTTCCCCCGCCTTCCGAGGCGGGCGGGACGGCGGGCTGACGCCTTGGTGCGGTAGGCATTAATGCGGTACTGAGCGATCGCTGCGGCGCGATAGGCTCGGGACACGACTTTTCGACGTTCAGGCATGTTCCAGGGAGCGGGTGCAGACAGTGTCCGGTGGAGAGGTGGCCGGGATCCTGGTGGCCGTCTTCTGGGCGATCCTGGTCTCCTTCCTCGCCGTCGCTCTGGCGAGGCTGGCCCAGACGCTCAAGGCGACCACCAAGCTCGTCGCGGACGTGACCGACCAGGCCGTCCCGCTCCTGGCCGACGCCTCCACGGCGGTGCGTTCCGCGCAGACCCAGATCGACCGGGTCGACGCGATCGCCTCCGACGTCCAGGAGGTCACGTCGAACGCCTCCGCGTTGTCGACCACCGTCGCCTCCACCTTCGGCGGCCCCCTGGTCAAGGTCTCCGCCTTCGGTTACGGCGTGCGCCGGGCCCTCGGCGGCCGCAAGGAGGACGCGCCCGCCAAGGAGTCCAAGCGCACCGTGATCGTGGGCCGCACGGTCTCTCGGCGCAACACCCGAGGCAAGAAGGACTGAGAGTCAGCGATGTTCCGCCGTACCTTCTGGTTCACCACGGGCGTCGCCGCCGGTGTGTGGGCCACCACCAAGGTCAACCGCAAGCTGAAGCAGCTGACCCCCGAGAGCCTCGCCAGAACCGCGGGGAACAAGGCGATCGAGGCAGGTCACCGCATCAAGGACCGCGCGGTCGGCTTCGCGCTCGACGTCCGGGACAACATGGCCGTGCGGGAGGCCGAGTTGGGCGACGCCCTCGGCATCAACGAGAACCCGGAACTCCCCGCCCCCCGGCGGTACGCCGCCATCGAGAACCGCAACAACCCGAAGTACGTCGAGGGCTCGACGTACCAGACGTACTCGTACAACCGGAATGAGGACCACTGATGGAGTCGGCCGAGATTCGTCGCCGCTGGTTGAGCTTCTTCGAGGAGCGCGGTCACACCGTTGTCCCTTCGGCGTCGCTCATCGCGGACGACCCGACTCTGCTCCTGGTCAACGCGGGCATGGTCCCCTTCAAGCCGTACTTCCTGGGTGAGGTCAAGCCCTCCTTCGCCCGCGCCACCAGCGTGCAGAAGTGCGTCCGCACGCCGGACATCGAAGAGGTCGGCAAGACCACCCGACACGGCACGTTCTTCCAGATGTGCGGCAACTTCTCCTTCGGCGACTACTTCAAGGAAGGCGCCATCCAGCACGCCTGGGAGCTGCTCACCAGCCCCCAGGACAAGGGCGGTTACGGCCTGGAGCCGGAGAAGCTCTGGATCACCGTCTACAAGGACGACGACGAGGCCGAGCGCATCTGGCACGAGCAGATCGGCGTGCCCAAGGAGCGCATCCAGCGCCTCGGCAAGAAGGACAACTACTGGTCCATGGGCGTCCCCGGCCCGTGCGGCCCGTGTTCCGAGATCAACTACGACCGCGGCCCCGAGTTCGGCGTCGAGGGCGGCCCGGCCGTCAACGACGAGCGGTACGTGGAGATCTGGAACCTGGTCTTCATGCAGTACGAGCGCGGCGAGGGCACCTCCAAGGAGGACTTCGAGATCCTCGGCGAGCTGCCCAGCAAGAACATCGACACCGGCCTCGGCCTGGAACGCCTCGCCATGATTCTGCAGGGCGTGCAGAACATGTACGAGATCGACACCTCCATGGCCGTGATCGACAAGGCCACCGAGCTGACCGGCGTCCGCTACGGCGACGCCCACGAGTCCGACGTCTCCCTGCGCGTGGTCACCGACCACATCCGCACCGCCGTGATGCTCATCGGCGACGGCGTCACCCCCGGCAACGAGGGCCGCGGCTACGTCCTGCGCCGCATCATGCGCCGCGCCATCCGCAACATGCGCCTCCTCGGCGCCACCGGCCCGGTCGTCAAGGACCTCATCGAGGTCGTCATCGGCATGATGGGCCAGCAGTACCCCGAGCTGATCACCGACCGCGAGCGCATCGAGAAGGTCGCCCTCGCCGAGGAGAACGCCTTCCTCAAGACGCTGAAGGCCGGCACCAACATCCTCGACACCGCCGTCACGGAGACCAAGGCCACCGGCGGCCAGGTCCTCGCCGGCGACAAGGCCTTCCTGCTCCACGACACCTGGGGCTTCCCGATCGACCTCACCCTGGAGATGGCCGCCGAACAGGGCCTCTCCGTGGACGAGGACGGCTTCCGCCGCCTGATGAAGGAGCAGCGGGACCGCGCCAAGGCCGACGCCCGCTCCAAGAAGACCGGGCACGCCGACCTCGGCGCCTACCGCGAGATCGCCGACACCGCCGGCGAGACCGAGTTCATCGGCTACTCGGACACCGAGGGCGAGTCCACGGTCGTCGGCATCCTCGTCGACGGTCTGTCCTCGCCCGCCGCCACCGAGGGCGACGAGGTCGAGATCGTCCTCGACCGCACCCCGTTCTACGCCGAGGGCGGCGGTCAGATCGGTGACACCGGCCGGATCAAGGTCGACTCCGGTGCCGTCATCGAGATCCGCGACTGCCAGAAGCCGGTCCCGGGTGTGTACGTCCACAAGGGCGTCGTCCAGGTCGGCGAGGTGACCGTCGGCGCCAAGGCCCAGGCCTCCATCGACGGCCGTCGCCGTACGGCCATCGCCCGTGCCCACTCGGCCACCCACCTCACCCACCAGGCCCTGCGCGACGCCCTCGGCCCCACGGCCGCCCAGGCCGGTTCCGAGAACCAGCCCGGCCGCTTCCGCTTCGACTTCGGCTCCCCGTCCGCCGTTCCGACGGCCGTGATGACCGACGTCGAGCAGAAGATCAACGAGGTGCTCGCCCGCGACCTGGACGTGCACGCCGAGGTCATGGGCATCGACGAGGCCAAGAAGCAGGGCGCCATCGCCGAGTTCGGCGAGAAGTACGGCGAGCGCGTCCGCGTCGTCACCATCGGCGACTTCTCCAAGGAGCTGTGCGGCGGCACGCACGTCCACAACACCTCGCAGCTCGGCCTGGTGAAGCTCCTCGGCGAGTCCTCGATCGGCTCCGGTGTGCGCCGTATCGAAGCCCTCGTCGGCGTCGACGCCTACAACTTCCTCGCCCGGGAGCACACGGTCGTCGCCCAGCTCCAGGAACTGATCAAGGGCCGTCCGGAGGAGCTTCCGGAGAAGGTTTCGGCCATGCTCGGCAAGCTCAAGGACGCCGAGAAGGAGATCGAGAAGTTCCGCGCGGAGAAGGTGCTGCAGGCCGCCGGCGGTCTCGCCGAGTCCGCCAAGGACGTTTCCGGCGTCGCTCTCGTGACCGGTCAGGTCCCGGACGGCACCACCGCCGACGACCTCCGCAAGCTGGTCCTCGACGTGCGCGGACGCATCCAGGGCGGCCGGGCCGTCGTGGTCGCCCTCTTCACCGTCGTGAACGGCAAGCCGCTCACGGTCATCGCCACCAACGAGGCCGCCCGCGAGCGCGGTCTCAAGGCCGGCGACCTGGTCCGTACGGCCGCCAAGACCCTCGGCGGCGGCGGTGGCGGCAAGCCGGACGTCGCCCAGGGCGGTGGCCAGAACCCGGCCGCTGTCGGCGAGGCCGTGGACGCGGTCGAGCGCCTGGTCGCCGAGACGGCCAAGTGAGCACCACGGATCACAGGAGCGAAGGCGACGGTCCGGCCATGCGCCGTGGCCGTCGCCTCGCGATCGATGTGGGGGACGCCCGTATCGGGGTCGCCTCGTGCGATCCCGACGGGATCCTCGCCACCCCGGTCGAGACGGTTCCCGGCCGTGATGTCCCGGCAGCTCAGCGGCGATTGAGACAGCTGGTCGACGAATACGTACCTATCGAAGTAATCGTCGGGCTGCCACGCTCTCTGAAAGGCGGAGAGGGTCCGGCGGCAGTCAAGGTACGGGGCTTCGCCCAGGAGTTGGCTCGCATGATCGCGCCCGTTCCGGTCAGACTCATCGACGAGAGGATGACCACGGTGACGGCCGGTCAAGGACTGCGTGCCTCAGGTGTGAAATCCAAAAAGGGCAGGTCGGTCATCGACCAGGCAGCGGCCGTGATCATCCTGCAACAGGCGTTGGAATCCGAACGGATGTCAGGCAAAGCTCCGGGCGAGGGCGTCGAAGTGGTCATCTGATCGCGATACGGTAACGTTCCGCGCGATGCGGTGGCCTTCGAACAGCCACCGCACAAAAAGAGGCGGGGACGACAGCCGAGCCACAGGCCCCGCGTGACCGCCGCCTCGCGGCTCTAGGGGATCGATGACTGAGTATGGCCGGGGCCCAGGCTCCGAACCGTGGCATCCGGACGACCCGTTGTACGGGGACGGCGGATGGGACGGACAGCAGGCCCAGGGGGGCCCGCAGTCCGCCTACGGCGGCCAGCCGCAGCAGCACTACCCGGAGCAGCAGCAGTACCAGCAGCCCTACGGCCACGACCACGGCAACGGCGGCTGGGGCAACGGACACCAGGACGCCTACGCCCAGCAGCAGTACCAGCAGGAGTACGGCGACCCGGGGCAGCAGTACGCCGGCCAACAGCAGTACCCCGAACCTGGTCAGCAGCAGTACGACCAGGCCAACGGCGGCTGGAACAACGGAACACACCAGCACCAGCAGGGCACTTACGCCGGCGACCCGAACGACCCCTACGGGGGGCAGCAGCAGGCGATGGCCTACGGAGGCGGGGGCCAGCAGGACTTCTACGGCACGCCCGACGCGTATCCGCCGCCGGAGCCGCCCACTCGCCGTCGCGCGGACACCACGCCCGCGCCCGCTCCGGAGCCCGAGGCCGAGAAGCCGTCGGCCGCCGAGCGGACCGACTGGGACCCCGGGCCCGATCAGGGTGAGCACGCGTTCTTCGCCGGTGGCGCCGATGACGAGGATGACGACGAGTCGGAGGGGCGCGCCGGCCGCGGCGACCGGAAGGGCCGCGGCGGCAAGGGCAAGAAGCCGGGCAAGGGCGGCAAGAAGCGCCGCAGCGGGTGCGCCTGCCTTGTGGTCGTCATGGTCTTCGGCGGCGGCTTCGCCGGTGTCAGCTATTTCGGCTACCAGTTCTTCCAGAGCCGCTTCGGCGACGCCCCTGATTACTCGGGCAACGGCACGAACGAGACCGTCACGATTACGGTCGAAAAGGGCGAGTTCGGGTCGGACATCGGGCAGAAGTTGAAGACGGCCGGGGTCGTCAAGAGCGTGGACGCCTTTACGGCCGCGCTGGCGAAGAACCCCAAGGGCATTCAGGCCGGAGTTTATCTCCTCAAGAAGGAGATGTCCGCTGAAAGCGCTATCGCCTTGATGCTCGATCCGAAGAGCCAGAATAACTTCACTGTCATCGAAGGCGAGCGGAACAACGCGGTATACGCCAAGATCGACAAGGAACTCGGGCTCAAGAAGGGCACGACCGAGGATGTCGCCGAGAAGAAGTGGGATTCTCTCGGTCTCCCGGACTGGGCGAACGACAACGACGACATCAAGGATCCGCTGGAAGGATTCCTCTACCCGTCCACCTATCCGGTGGCCGAGGGTATGAAGCCCGAGGCTGTCCTGAAGGAAATGGTCGCGCTCGCGAAGGCGAAGTACGAGCAGTTCGATCTGGAGGGCAAGGCCAAGGGGCTGAAGCTCGAAGACCCCCTTGAAGTGCTCACTGTCGCGAGCCTCGTGCAGGCGGAGGGAAACAACAAGAAGGACTACAAGAAGATCGCGCGGGTCGTCTACAACAGGCTCAAGCCGAACAACGCGGAGACGGCCGGTCTGCTCGACTTCGACTCGACGGTCAATTACCTGCGTGGTGAATCCAAGTTGGCGACCGGATCGGTCGACTCGCTGCGACAGATCGATGACCCGTACAATACGTACAAGGTTTATGGATTGCCGCCCGGTCCGATCGGAAATCCCGGCGACGAGGCGATCGATGGAGCTCTCAAGCCGGCCAAGGGCGACTGGTACTACTTCGTGTCGATCAGCAAGGACGAGACGCTGTTCGCCGTCACCAACGAAGAGCACAACAAGAACCGCCGGAAGTACCAGGAAGCGCAGAACGCACAATGAGCCGCACCGCCAGCAAGAACCGCGCAGCCGTACTCGGTTCGCCCATCGCCCACTCGCTCTCCCCGGTGCTGCACCGGGCCGCGTACGCCGAACTCGGGCTCACCGACTGGTCGTACGACCGTTTTGAGGTGGACGAGGAGGCGTTGTCCGGGTTCGTCGAGCAGCTCGGGCCGGAGTGGGCGGGGCTCTCGCTGACCATGCCGCTCAAGCGGGCGGTGATCCCGTTGCTGGACGAGATCAGCGAGACGGCGACCTCCGTCGAGGCGGTCAACACGCTGGTGTTCACCGAGGACGGACGTCGCGTCGGTGACAACACCGACATCCCCGGGATGGTCGCGGCCCTGCGGGAGCGCGGCATCGAACAGGTGGAGTCGGCTGCCATCCTCGGCGCGGGCGCCACGGCGTCCTCCGCGCTCGCCGCGCTCGCCCGGATCTGCACCGGTGAGGTCGTGGCGTACGTGCGGAGCGAGGCCCGGGCCGCCGAGATGCGGCAGTGGGGCGAGCGGCTGGACGTCGAGGTGCGCACGGCGGACTGGGCGGAGGCCGAGCGCGGGCTGAGCGCTCCCCTCGTCATCGCCACGACACCGGCCGGGGCGACGGACGCGCTGTCCGGTGCCGTGCCGGAGCGGCCGACGACGCTGTTCGACGTGCTGTACCACCCGTGGCCGACGGAACTCGCCGCGCGCTGGTCGGCCTACGGCGGTGCCGTCGTCAGCGGGCTCGACCTGCTCGTCCACCAGGCGGTGCTGCAGGTCGAGCAGATGACCGGGTGCAAGACGGCTCCGGTGGCCGCGATGCGGACGGCGGGGGAGCGGGCGCTGGCCGAGCGCGGCTGAGGGGGCGGGCGTCCCGCGTGTGCCGATCCTGTGAAGCCCTTGTACCGAGGGGTAACCAGCGGCGATCATCACCGGGCGGCCCGGCGACGCAGGCGGGGCGTTGAACGGAGCCCCTATGTCACGTCACTCCCGGCGCAGGTTTCTCACGTATCTGGTAGCCGCGCCCACCCTCGCGGTCGCGACCAGGATCGGCCTGGACGTCCACGAGCCCGGCAGCGCGGAGGCGGCGATCCCCACACTGCCCGCACCGGCGGATCTGGTGGACCTCGGCGATCTGCTGATCCTGGCCGGGACGCCGACGGCGCACCTGCTGGTGCTGAGCGTCGACGAGGAGGGTGTGGCCCACTTCCGGCTGCCGCGCGAGGAGGTCGGGCAGGGGCTCACCACCGCCGTGGCGATGCTGGTGGCGGAGGAGCTGGACACTCCGCTCGACCGGGTCAGGATCCAACTGGACGACGCGCGGCCGGAGTTGCTGTTCAACCAGCTCACCGGCAGCTCCAACTCCATCCGCTCGCTCTACGATCCGGTCAGGCACACGGCGGCCGCCGCGCGGGCCCGCCTGGTTCGCGCCGCCGCGAGACAATGGGGCCTCCCGGCAAGTGAGTTGACGGTGCGTCAGGGTGTCGTGGTCGCGCCGGACGGACGTACCGCCTCCTACGGCTCGCTCTCGGCGGCCGCCGCCTCCCTCGACCTCGGCTCCCTCACCGTCACGCCGAAGAAGGAGTCGGACCACACCCTCGTCGGCACCCCCACCTCACGCATCGACGCCCGTGCCCTGGTCACCGGCAAGCAGGCCTACACGCTCGACCTCGACGTGCCGGGGGCCAAGCCGTGCATGGTGCGCAGGCCGCCGACGATCAACGGCACGGTGAAGGCGGTGAACAACGAGGCCGCCGTACGGGCCATGCCCGGTGTGCTCGACGTGGTGACCATCGACACGGGCGTCGCCGTCGTCGCGGAAACGTTCGGGCAGGCCCTCGACGGCAAGGAAGCGCTGGACGTCACCTGGGGCCCGGGCAGCGTCGACACCCTCTCGGACGACGGCATCCGGGCGAGGCTGAAGGCGGCCACGCCCTCGCTGGACGTGCTCGGGCTGCTGGTGAAGAAGGTGGAGGGGGAGTTCGACTTCGCGTTCGCCAGTCACGCTCCGCTGGAGACCAACTCGGCCGTCGCCGACGTACGGGAGGACCGGGCCGAGATCTGGTCCGGGCTGAAGTCGCCGATCGCCGCCCAGGCCGCCATCGCCAAGGCCGTCGGGCTCCCCGTGTCCAAGGTCGACGTACACGTCGTGCAGTCCGGCGGCTCCTTCGGGCGGCGGCTCTTCCACGACGCGGCTCTGGAGGCCGCCGTCGTGTCGAAGAAGAGCGGGCGGCCTGTACGGCTGATGTGGTCCCGCATCGACGACATGCGGCACGGGCGGATGCGGCCCGCCACCCACCACCGGATCCGGGCCACCTACGCGGCCGGGCAGGTGCTCACCTTCCAGCACCGGGTGGCCGCCGTGGAGACCGATTTCCGGCACGGGCTCGGCGACGCGATCACCGCCGCCGCGGCGAGCCTGCCCTCCGGCGTCGGGAACGCGACCTTCGCCCAGACCCTGTTCCTGACCACGGTCAAGTCCCCGTACAACTTCGGGGTCACCACCCAGACGCTCACCGAGGTGCCGATCAGGATGCACACCGGGTCGTGGCGCTCGGTGTACTCGGCCAACACCCGCGGGGCCGAGGAGATCATCGTCGACGAGCTGGCGGCGAAGCTGGGCAAGGACCCCGTGGCCTTCCGGCGGGAGTTCCTCAAGACCGCGCGGCAGCGGGCCGTGCTCGACAAGGTCGCGGCGGAGGGCGACTGGGGGCGGAGCCTCCCGGACGGCTGGGCCCAGGGCGTCGCCTTCCACGACGAGTACAAGGCCTGCACGGCCTGCCTGGTCGAGATCGACGCGACCGATCCGAAGAAGCCCCGCGTGACCAAAGCCGTCATCGCCGCCGACGTGGGTCGCGTGATCAACCCGCGCGGCCTGGAGGCCCAGCTGCTCGGCGGGCTCACGGACGCCATCTCCACCACCCTGCGGGCCGGGCTCCACATCGATGAGGGGCTACCGCTGGAAGGCAGCTACTCCCAGTTCCACTACGCCCGCCAGAAGGACTCCCCGAAGGACGTCAGGATCTTCGTCATCGAGGGTGCCGACGAACCCGGCGGCGCGGGCGAACTCGGCGTCCCGGCGGCCGTCGGCGCCGTCGCCAACGCCTATGCGCGGGCCACCGGCACCAAGCCGCGCAGCTTCCCCGTCACCTTCGACGTCGACTTCACGCCCTTCCCCCGCTGAGCCGGGCGCAGAATCCAGGAGCACATCGATGCCCTCCCACACCTTCACCGTGAACGGTGAGACCGTCACCGTCGACGCCCCCGACGACCTGCCCCTGCTGTGGGCGCTGCGCGATCTGCTCGGTGTGCGCGGGCCCAAGTACGGCTGCGGCATCGACGTCTGCAAGGCCTGCACCAGCCATCTCGACGGCGAGGCCGTCCGGCCCTGCGTGGTCCCGGTCGCCGAGGCGGCGGGCCGCGAGGTCACCACCATCGAGGGCCTGGCCGACGGCGACCGGCTGCACCCCGTCCAGGAGGCCTGGCTGGAGCAGGACGTGGCCCAGTGCGGCTACTGCCAGCCCGGACAGATCATGGCCGCCGTCGCCCTCCTCAAGCGGACCAGCGACCCCACCGACGCCGACATCGACGAGATCGCCAACGTCTGCCGCTGCGGCACGTACTTCCGCATCCGGGAGGCGATCAAGAGCGCGGCGGCGAAGATGCGCTGACCCGGGGCGGTGCTCCGTCCCGCGCACCCGGCCCGTCCGTCTGCTGGACCTGTGACCGGCTCCCGCCCCGGACGTGGGAGGATCGGAGGTGGCGGGCCGGGGCCGCGCACCCGGTAGCCGTCGCCGTACGCGAGGACGCGCGTACACGCAGGCAGGACGCAGTACCGGGCGCGAGCACTGAGGAGCACCGTTGAGCAGGTTGCGCTGGCTGACCGCGGGGGAGTCCCACGGTCCCGCACTTGTCGCGACGCTGGAGGGCCTTCCCGCCGGCGTGCCGATCACCACGGAGATGGTGGCGGACCACCTGGCCCGGCGGCGCCTGGGCTATGGACGCGGTGCCCGGATGAAGTTCGAGCGCGACGAGGTCACCTTCCTCGGCGGCGTGCGGCACGGCCTCACCATGGGCTCCCCGGTGGCGATCATGGTCGGGAACACCGAGTGGCCGAAGTGGGAACAGGTCATGTCGGCCGACCCGGTCGACCCGGAGATCCTCGCCGGACTCGCCCGCAACGCGCCGCTGACCCGCCCCCGCCCCGGCCACGCCGACCTGGCCGGCATGCAGAAGTACGGCTTCGACGAGGCCCGCCCGGTCCTGGAGCGCGCCTCCGCCCGCGAGACCGCCGCCCGGGTCGCCCTCGGCGCCGTCGCCCGGTCGTACCTGAAGGAGACGGCCGGCATCGAGATCGTCAGCCACGTCGTCGAGCTGGCCGCCGCGAAGGCCCCGCAGGGTGTGTACCCGACCCCGGCCGACGTGGAGAAGCTGGACGCCGACCCGGTGCGCTGCCTGGACGCCGACGCCTCGAAGGCGATGGTCGCGGAGATCGACCAGGCCCACAAGGACGGCGACACCCTCGGCGGCGTCGTCGAGATCCTGGCGTACGGTGTGCCCGTGGGCCTCGGCTCCCACGTCCACTGGGACCGCAAGCTGGACGCCCGTCTCGCCGGTGCGCTGATGGGCATCCAGGCCATCAAGGGCGTCGAGATCGGCGACGGCTTCGAGCTGGCGCGGGTGCCGGGCTCCAAGGCGCACGACGAGATCGTCAACACCCCCGAGGGCATCCGCCGGGTCTCCGGCCGCTCCGGCGGCACCGAGGGCGGTCTGACCACGGGCGAGCTGCTGCGGGTCCGCGCGGCGATGAAGCCGATCGCCACCGTGCCGCGCGCCCTGCAGACCGTCGACGTGACCACGGGCGAGGCCGCGCAGGCGCACCACCAGCGCTCCGACGTCTCCGCTGTGCCGGCGGCCGGCATCGTCGCCGAGGCGATGGTGGCCCTGGTGCTGGCCGACGCGGTCGCCGAGAAGTTCGGCGGCGACAGCGTCACCGAGACGGCCCGCAACGTCCGCTCCTACCTCGACCACCTCGCGATCCGGTGAGCCCGGTGCCTCTGGTCGTCCTCGTCGGCCCCATGGGCGTCGGCAAGTCCACCGTCGGACAACTGCTCGCCGAGCGGCTCGGCGTCGCCTACCGCGACACCGACGACGACATCGTGGCCGAGCAGGGCCGCGAGATCGCGGAGATCTTCGTCGACGAGGGCGAGTCCGCCTTCCGTGCCATCGAGAAGAAGGCCGTGCACACGGCACTCGCCGGTCACGACGGCGTCCTCGCCCTCGGCGGCGGCGCGATCCTCGACGCCGACACCCGGGCTCTGCTCGTGGGACAGCGGGTCGTGTACCTGTCGATGGACGTCGAGGAGGCCGTCAAGCGCACCGGCCTCAACGCCGCCCGCCCCCTACTGGCCGTCAACCCCCGCAAGCAATGGCGGGAGTTGATGGAGGCCCGGCGCAACCTCTACGAGGAGGTCGCCACGGTCGTCGTCACCACCGACGGCCGCACGCCCGAGGAAGTCACCCGAGCGGCCCTGGACGCACTGGAGTTGAAGGAAGCATGAGCGAGACAGTGACCCGTATCCAGGTCGGCGGTACGGCGGGCACCGAGCCGTACGAAGTCCTGGTGGGGCGTCAACTCCTCGGCGAGCTGGGCGGGTTGATCGGCAACCGCGCGAAGCGCGTCGCGGTGGTCCACCCCGAGGCGCTGGCGGACACCGGCGAGGCCCTGCGCGCCGACCTGGCGGAACAGGGCTTCGAGGCGGTCGCCATCCAGGTACCGAACGCGGAGGAGGCCAAGACCGCCGAGGTCGCCGCGTACTGCTGGAAGGCGCTGGGCCAGTCCGGCTTCACCCGCACCGATGTCATCGTCGGTGTCGGTGGCGGCGCCACCACCGACCTGGCCGGTTTCGTGGCGGCGACCTGGCTGCGCGGGGTCCGCTGGATCGCCATCCCCACAACCGTGCTGGCCATGGTGGACGCGGCCGTCGGCGGCAAGACCGGCATCAACACGGCCGAGGGCAAGAACCTGGTGGGCTCGTTCCACCCGCCGGCCGGAGTGCTGTGCGACCTGGCCGCGCTGGACTCGCTGCCGGTCAACGACTACGTCTCCGGCCTCGCCGAGATCATCAAGGCCGGCTTCATCGCCGACCCGGTGATCCTGGACCTGATCGAGGCCGACCCGCAGGCCGCCCGCACCCCGGCGGGGCCGCACACGTCCGAGCTGATCGAGCGGTCGATCCGGGTCAAGGCCGAGGTCGTCTCCGGCGACCTCAAGGAGTCCGGGCGCCGCGAGATCCTCAACTACGGGCACACGCTGGCCCACGCGATCGAGAAGAACGAGCGCTACCAGTGGCGGCACGGCGCGGCCGTGTCCGTCGGCATGCACTTCGCCGCCGAACTGGGCCGCTTGGCAGGCCGGTTGGACGACGCCACCGCCGACCGCCACCGTACGGTCCTGGAATCCGTCGGGCTGCCGCTGACCTACCGCTACGACCAGTGGCCCCGGCTGCTGGAGACGATGAAGGTCGACAAGAAGTCCCGGGGCGACCTGCTGCGCTTCATCGTCCTGGACGGTCTGGCCAAGCCCACCGTCCTGGAGGGACCCGACCCGGCGATCCTGCTCGCCGCCTACGGCGAAGTGGGCCAGTAACGCCCGCTCGGGCAGCACTTGCCCGATTCGCCTTGTGTCCATGGCCACTTGGGCACTTCGGGCTGCCCCCGGCCGTTCACCAAACGGCGGCCGGGGACGGTACCGTTCGGTAGGGGCGGGGTCGCGAGACCCCGCTCGCCAGTGTCGATGTGACTGTACGAGACGGAGTGGCACCGGATGCAGCACGCAGTGGGAGCTCCGCTGCCGCCGCCCCATCGGCCGGGGCAGGACCCGGCGGCCCCCTGGTCGCCGGCCGCGAACCACCAGGGCCACCCGGCACCCCCTCACCCGGGAGCGCCGGGCGCGAACCCGCCGGGACACCCCGGTGCGAGCCACCCGGTCCCCCCGGTCCCACCGGGCCCCCACCCGGGCCCCGTACCGCCGCCCGCGGCCCCGCCCACGCCGCCCGCGCCACCCGTCTCGGCACCCCCACCCTCCCCTCCCGGCTCGGTGCAGCCCGCGCCCGGCTTCGCCGGCGGCCCGGGGCACCCGCACCCCTCCGCCCCGCAGCAGACCGGGATGCCGAGGGACACCACCGGACACGTGCAACTGCCCCCGGGCGGCCCCGTCACCATGCCGCCGCCCGCCACCGGCGCCCCCGACGTCACCACCACCACGCTCGCGGTCCTGCTCATCGGGCCCGCGGGGGCGGGCAAGACCAGCGTCGCCAAGTACTGGGCGGACCACCGCAGGGTGCCCACCGCGCACATCAGCCTGGACGACGTACGCGAGTGGGTGCGCTCGGGCTTCGCGGACCCGCAGTCCGGATGGAACGACAACTCCGAGGCGCAGTATCGTCTCGCCCGCCGCACCTGCGGCTTCTCCGCCAGGAACTTCCTGGCCAACGGCATCTCCTGCATCCTCGACGACGCCGTCTTCCCCGACCGGCCGGTCGTCGGCCTCGGCGGCTGGAAGCGGCACGTCGGTCCCGGTCTGCTCCCGGTCGTCCTCCTCCCGGGCCTGGAGATTGTCCTGGAACGCAACGCCGAGCGCTCGGGCAACCGCCGCCTCACCGACGAGGAGGTCGCCCGCATCCACGGCCGGATGGCGGGCTGGTACGGCTCGGGCCTCCCGATCATCGACAACTCCCAGCTGGACGTCCCGGCCACCGCGAGGGTCCTGGACGAGGTCCTGGCGAGGTCGATCGCCAGCCCCCCGAAGTGGTAGCCCCGCGCCCCGAAAGGGGCGCGAGGAACTGCGCGACCAACCCCCACCGGCTCGCGGACGGCACACGACCCCGCGCCGCACCCCCGTACCTCGCACAGTGCCCCCGGTCGGCCCCGCTCGACCGGCGGCCGCCCGGCGGAGCTCATACGCTCGGCACATGTCTGAGGTCTACGCGGCCCGCCGCGCCCGGCTGAGAGAGCGCTGCCACTCCAACGGGAGCGCCACCGCACTGGTGACCCGTCCGGCCAACGTCCGGTACCTCGCGGGCGCGGCACCCGAGGGGGCCGTCCTCCTGCTGGGCCGGGGCGAGGACGTCCTCGTCTGCGGCACACCCCCGAGAGGTGAGATCGGCGAGGGCCGGCCCGACGAGGCCGTACACGTCCAGGTGCTGCCGAGCCCCGGTGGCGACCCCGCGGTCGCCGCCGCCGATCTGGCCACGGAGCTCGGCGTCGACTCGCTCGCCGTGGAGGAACACCACCTCACCGTGGGCCGCCACCGGGCGATCCGCTCGGTCGCGCCCCGGCTGCGGCTGGCCGACCTCGGCGGCGCGGTCGAGCAGCTCAGGGTGGTCAAGGACGAGGAGGAGATCTCCTGTCTGCGGATCGGCGCGGAGATCGCCGACCAGGCCCTGGGCGAACTCCTCGAATCGATCCTCGTCGGCCGCACCGAGCGCCATCTCGCCCTCGAACTGGAGCGCCGCCTCGTCGACCACGGCGCGGACGGCCCCGCGTTCGCGACCTCAGTCGCCACCGGCCCGAACTCTGGCCGTTCCCGTCACGTCCCCACCGACCGCCGGGTCGAGGAGGGCGACTTCCTCTCCGTCTGCCTCGGCGCGACCTACCGCGGCTACCGCTGCGAGATCGGCCGTACGTTCGTGATCGGGACCTCGCCCGCCGACTGGCAGATCGAGCTGTACGACCTGGTCTTCGCAGCCCAGCGGGCCGGACGGGAGTCACTCGTACCCGGTGCGGCCTACCGCGCCGTGGACCACGCGGCCCGCCAGGTCCTGGACTCCGCGGGGCACGGTGAGGGCCTCCCGGTGGTGATGGGGCACGGGGTCGGACTCGAAATCGACGAGGACCCGCAGTTGGCCCCCGCGGCCATGGGTAAACTGGACGCTTGCGTGCCGGTCACCGTCGAACCGGGGGTCCACCTCCCGGGCAGGGGCGGCGTCCGGATCGATGACACGCTCGTCGTACGCCCCGAGGCGGACGGCGGACCCGAGCTACTCACCATCACGACCAAGGAGCTGCTCGCGCTCTAGCTCATCGGCTGGGCGCGTGGCCCGGGGTCGTCCACGTCAGTCCAGGAGATTCCGCAACCGTGGCTTCCACGAACGACCTCAAGAACGGCCTGGTGCTCAAGCTCGAAGGCGGCCAGCTCTGGTCCGTCGTCGAGTTCCAGCACGTCAAGCCCGGCAAGGGCCCGGCCTTCGTGCGCACCAAGCTCAAGAACGTGCTCTCCGGCAAGGTCGTCGACAAGACGTTCAACGCCGGCGTCAAGGTCGAAACGGCCACTGTCGACAAGCGTGACATGCAGTTCTCCTACATGGACGGCGAGTACTTCGTCTTCATGGACATGGAGACCTACGACCAGCTCATGGTCGACCGCAAGGCCGTCGGCGACGCCGCCAACTTCCTGATCGAGGGCTTCACCGCCACCGTCGCGCAGCACGAGGGCGAGGTGCTCTTCGTCGAGCTGCCGGCCGCCGTCGAGCTCGTCATCCAGGAGACCGAGCCGGGCGTCCAGGGCGACCGCTCCACCGGTGGCACCAAGCCCGCCACCCTGGAGACCGGCCACCAGATCCAGGTGCCGCTCTTCATCACCACCGGCGAGAAGATCAAGGTCGACACCCGCACGAGCGACTACCTCGGCCGGGTGAACAGCTAACCGTGGCTGCCCGTAACACGGCCCGCAAGCGCGCCTTCCAGATCCTCTTCGAGGGCGACCAGCGCGGGGTCGACGTCCTGACCGTCCTCGCGGACTGGATCCGGCACGCCCACAGCGACACCCGTCAGCCCCCGGTCAGCGAATACACCATGCAGCTGGTCGAGGGGTACGCCGAGCGTGCCAAGCGGATCGACGAGCTGATCGCCCAGTACTCGGTGGGGTGGACGCTCGACCGGATGCCGGTGGTGGACCGCAACATCCTGCGGCTCGGCGCGTACGAGCTGATCTGGGTCGACGCCACCCCGGACGCGGTGGTGCTGGACGAGATGGTGCAGCTGGCGAAGGAGTTCTCGACGGACGACTCGCCCTCGTTCGTGAACGGGCTGCTCGGCCGGCTGAAGGACCTCAAGCCTTCGCTTCGCCGGGAAGCCGAGTAGGCAGGGAGAGCGGGGGAGCGCCGTCGGGGTGCTGTGCGAAGCCGGCTGCGGGTGGTCCGTGGCTGGTCGCGCAGTTCCCCCCTGCCCCTGTCGGGGCCCGGTCCCGCTCCTCGGCGTTCACGCGCCGTACGACAAGCAGAAAACCGCCGGGGTGGCTCGAACCAATCGGTTCGAGCCACCCCGGCGGCACGTTTCTGCTGGGTGCTGCCCGAGGTGTCAGTTGTCCTCGTGGGAGACCGCGCGGCGCGCGTCCGCGTCGAGGACGCCCCAGCTGATCAGCTGCTCGGTGAGGACCGAGGGGGACTGGTCGTAGATGACGGCGAGTGTGCGCAGGTCGTCCTGGCGGATCGAGAGCACCTTGCCGTTGTAGTCACCGCGCTGGGACTGGATCGTCGCCGCGTAACGCTGCAGCGGGCCCGCCTTCTCGGCCGGCACATGGGCCAGGCGCTCCAGGTCGAGGACCAGCTTCGGCGGCGGCTCGGCGGCGCCACCAGGGGTCGTACCAGGAAGCAGCTCCTGCACAGGGACCCCGTAGAAGTCCGCCAGCTCCGCGAGGCGCTGCACGGTGACGGCGCGGTCTCCGCGCTCGTACGAACCGACCACGACCGCCTTCCAGCGTCCCTGGGACTTCTCCTCGACACCGTGGAGGGAAAGGCCCTGCTGGGTGCGGATGGCCCGGAGCTTGGCCCCGAGCTGTTTGGCGTATTCGCTGGACATATAGCTCCCCGGACGAAGGCTGGTGACTCACTGTGAGGTTACGCAGCGTGACTCTGCCCCGTCAAGCCGAATGGTCCGGACCGACTCTTCCGTGGTAACCGCGTTCCCTTGGGCCAGGGGGGTGATCAGGGGCGTTACGAGGGCCTGCTAACGTTGACGGCGCAAATCCGACGTCCTTTAAGGTCCGTCCCGTGAGGCGGAGAAGGAGGTCCGTTTCCTATGGACACGCACGACCCGCAGCAGAACCTGCCCCAGGACGCGCAGTCGTCCGATGCCCGGCCCGTTCTCGAAGGCCCCGACATCGCGCGCGTACTGACCCGCATCGCCCACGAGATCGTCGAACGCGCCAAGGGCGCCGACGACGTGGTGCTCCTCGGCATTCCGACCCGGGGCGTCTTCCTCGCCCAGCGGCTCGCCGCCAAGCTCGCGGAGATCACCGACCGCAAGATCCCGGTCGGCTCGCTCGACATCACCATGTACCGCGACGACCTGCGCATGCACCCGCCGCGTGCGCTGGCCCGCACCGACATCCCCGGTGACGGCATCGACGGCCGCCTCGTCGTCCTCGTCGACGACGTGCTCTTCTCCGGCCGCACGATCCGCGCGGCGCTCGACGCGCTGAACGACATCGGCCGCCCGCGCGCCGTCCAGCTCGCTGTCCTCGTCGACCGGGGCCACCGCGAACTGCCCATCCGCGCCGACTACGTCGGCAAGAACCTCCCCACGTCGCTGCGGGAGACGGTCAAGGTCCAACTCGCCGAGGAAGACGGTCGGGACACCGTCCTGCTCGGTGCGAAGCGGACCGCCCAGCAGTAGCACGCGCGCGCGTGCGGCCCCGTGCCGTACGCCCCTCCGCGATGCCCCTGACTGCCCGTAATCTCCCGAACTGCCTTACGGAGCCTGACAGATGCAGCGTCATCTCATCTCGGCCGCCGACCTCACCCGCGACGACGCCGTCCTGATCCTCGACACCGCCGAGGAGATGGCCCGGGTCGCCGACCGGCCGATCAAGAAACTGCCGACCCTGCGCGGCCGCACGATCGTCAACCTCTTCTTCGAGGACTCCACCCGCACCCGGATCTCCTTCGAGGCCGCCGAGAAGCGCCTCTCGGCGGACGTCATCAACTTCACCGCCAAGGGTTCGAGCGTGTCGAAGGGCGAGTCCCTGAAGGACACGGCGCAGACGCTGGAGGCCATGGGCGTCGACGCCGTCGTCATCCGGCACGGCGCCTCGGGGGCCCCGTACCGCCTGGCGACCTCCGGCTGGATCGACGCCGCCGTGATCAACGCGGGCGACGGCACCCACCAGCACCCCACCCAGGCCCTGCTGGACGCCTTCACCATGCGCCGCCGCCTCGTCGGCCGGGACGCGGGGCTCGGCCAGGACCTGTCCGGCAAGCGGATCACGCTCGTCGGCGACGTCCTGCACAGCCGCGTCGCCCGCTCCAACGTCGCCCTGCTGCACACCCTCGGCGCCGAGGTCACCCTCGTCGCCCCACCCACTCTGGTTCCGGTCGGCGTCGAGACCTGGCCCTGCGAGGTCTCCTACGACCTCGACAGCACGCTCGCCAAGTCCGACGCGGTGATGATGCTGCGTGTGCAGCGCGAGCGGATGAACGCCGCGTTCTTCCCGACCGAGCGCGAGTACTCCCGGCGCTACGGCCTCGACGGCGACCGCATGGCGCGGATGCCCGAGCACGCCATCGTGATGCACCCCGGCCCGATGGTCCGCGGCATGGAGATCACCGCCGAGGTCGCCGACTCGGACCGCTGCACCGTCGTCGAGCAGGTCGCCAACGGCGTCTCCATCCGCATGGCCGTGCTCTACCTGCTGCTCGGCGGCAACGAGCCCGCCGTCGCCCACGCCCGCACCCCCGAGGAGAAGTAAGACCATGAGCAAGATCCTGATCCGTGGCGCGAAGGTGCTGGGCGGCGAGCCGCAGGACGTCCTGATCGACGGCGAGATCATCGAGCGGGTCGGTGCCGGACTCTCCGACGACGACGCCCTGGTCGTCGAGGCCGAGGGCAAGGTGCTCCTGCCGGGCCTCGTCGACCTGCACACCCATCTGCGCGAGCCCGGCCGCGAGGACTCCGAGACCGTGCTCACCGGCACGCGCGCGGCGGCCTCCGGCGGCTACACGGCCGTCTTCGCCATGGCCAACACCTTCCCCGTCGCCGACACCGCCGGCGTGGTCGAGCAGGTCTACCGCCTCGGCCAGGAGCACGGCTACTGCGACGTGCAGCCCATCGGCGCCGTCACCGTCGGCCTGGAGGGCAAGAAGCTCGCCGAGCTGGGCGCCATGCACGAGTCGGCCGCCGGGGTCACCGTCTTCTCCGACGACGGCAAGTGCGTCGACGACGCGGTGATCATGCGCCGGGCCCTGGAGTACGTGAAGGCCTTCGGCGGGGTCGTCGCCCAGCACGCGCAGGAGCCGCGCCTCACCGAGGGCGCCCAGATGAACGAGGGCGTCGTCTCCGCTGAGCTGGGCCTCGGCGGCTGGCCGGCGGTGGCCGAGGAGTCGATCATCGCCCGGGACGTCCTGCTCGCCGAGCACGTCGGCTCCCGCGTCCACATCTGCCACCTCTCGACCGCCGGGTCCGTCGAGATCGTCCGCTGGGCCAAGTCCCGCGGCATCGACGTCACCGCCGAGGTCACCCCGCACCACCTCCTCCTCACCGACGAGCTGGTGCGCTCCTACAACCCGGTCTACAAGGTCAACCCGCCGCTGCGCACCGAGCGCGACGTGCTGGCCCTGCGCGAGGCGCTCGCCGACGGCACGATCGACATCGTCGCCACCGACCACGCCCCGCACCCGCACGAGGACAAGGACTGCGAGTGGGCCGCGGCCGCCATGGGCATGGTCGGCCTGGAGACCGCCCTGTCGGTGGTCCAGGAGACGATGGTCACCACCGGGCTGCTCGACTGGGCGGGCGTCGCGGACCGCATGTCGTTCAAGCCGGCCAAGATCGGCCAGGCCAAGGGACACGGCCGTCCCGTCTCGGCAGGTGAGCCCGCCAACCTCACGCTCGTCGACACGGCATACCGTGGGTCGGTGGATCCCGCGGGCTTCGCCTCGCGCAGCCGCAACACCCCCTACGAGGGCCGCGAGCTGCCGGGCCGTGTCACGCACACGTGGCTGCGGGGCAAGGCCACGCTCGTCGACGGGAAGCTCACGTGACACCTGTAATTCTGCTGGCCGCAGAGAAGGAATCGGCCGAGGTCACCGACTGGGCCGCGCGGATCGGCTGGGTCGTCGGACTCGCCCTCTTCGTCGCCCTCGTCTACTGGCTGATGCGCGAGGGCTGGAAGTGGCGCGGCACGCTCCAGAGCGATCTGCCGGAGCTGCTCACCGCGCCGGACGAGCCGGGCGAGGCCAGACTGAGCATGAGCGGCCGCTACCACGGCTCCACCACGGCCGGGCAGTGGCTCGACCGCATCGTGGCGCACGGCCTGGGCACCCGCAGCCGGGTCGAGCTGACGCTGACGGACGCGGGCCTGGACGTCGTACGCCCGGGGGCGACGGACTTCTTCGTCCCGGTCGACGCCCTGCGCGAGGCCCGGCTCGACAAGGGCATCGCCGGCAAGGTCCTCACCGAGGGCGGGCTGCTGGTCGTCACCTGGGAGCACGGCGGCAAGCTGCTCGACTCCGGGTTCCGCTCCGACCGCGCGGCCGAGCACAACGAGTGGGTCGAGACCCTGAACCAGATGATCAACAAGACGGAAACGGAAGGCGCACGATGACGACCTCCACCCGGGGAGCCACCAGGGTTCCCGCCGTACTCGTCCTGGAGGACGGCCGGATCTTCCGCGGCCGCGCCTACGGGGCCGTGGGGGTGACCTTCGGCGAGGCCGTGTTCTCCACCGGGATGACCGGCTACCAGGAGACCCTCACCGACCCGTCGTACCACCGCCAGGTCGTCGTCATGACCGCCCCGCACGTCGGCAACACCGGCGTCAACGACGAGGACCCCGAGTCGAAGAGGATCTGGGTCTCCGGCTACGTCGTCCGCGACCCCGCGCGTGTGCCCTCCAACTGGCGCTCCCGGCGCTCCCTGGACGACGAGCTGCGCGCTCAGGGCGTCGTCGGCATCTCCGGCATCGACACCCGCGCCCTCACCCGCCACCTCCGTGAGCGCGGCGCCATGCGCGTCGGCATCTTCTCCGGCAACGCGCTGCCCGACGCGGGCGTCATGCTCACCGAGGTCCGCGAGGCCCCCGAGATGAAGGGCGCCAACCTCTCCGCCGAGGTCGCCACCAAGGAGACGTACGTCGTCCCCGCGATCGGCACCAAGAAGTTCACCGTCGCCGCCGTCGACCTCGGCATCAAGGGCATGACCCCGCACCGCATGGCCGAGCGCGGCATCGAGGTGCACGTGCTCCCGGCCACGGCCACGGCCGAGGACGTGTACGCCGTGAACCCCGACGGCGTGTTCTTCTCCAACGGCCCCGGCGACCCGGCCACCGCCGACCACCCCGTCTCCGTCATGCAGGCCGTCCTGGAGCGCGGCACCCCGCTCTTCGGCATCTGCTTCGGCAACCAGATCCTCGGCCGCGCGCTCGGCTTCGGCACCTACAAGCTGAAGTACGGCCACCGGGGCATCAACCAGCCGGTGCAGGACCGCACGACCGGCAAGGTCGAGGTCACCGCGCACAACCACGGCTTCGCCGTCGACGCCCCGCTCGACGAGGTCTCCGACACCCCCTACGGCCGCGCCGAGGTCTCCCACGTCTGCCTCAACGACAACGTGGTGGAGGGGCTCCAGCTCCTCGACCGGCCGGCGTTCAGCGTCCAGTACCACCCCGAAGCGGCAGCGGGCCCGCACGACGCCGCCTACCTGTTCGACCGCTTCGTATCCCTGATGGAGGGCCAGCGTGCCTAAGCGCACCGATATCCAGTCCGTCCTGGTCATCGGCTCCGGCCCGATCGTCATCGGCCAGGCCGCCGAGTTCGACTACTCCGGCACCCAGGCGTGCCGCGTGCTCAAGGCCGAGGGCCTGCGCGTCATCCTGGTCAACTCCAACCCGGCGACGATCATGACCGACCCGGAGATCGCCGACGCCACCTACGTCGAGCCGATCACCCCGGAGTTCGTCGAGAAGATCATCGCCAAGGAGCGCCCGGACACCCTCCTGCCCACCCTCGGTGGTCAGACGGCCCTCAACACGGCCATCTCGCTGCACGAGGCCGGGACGCTGGAGAAGTACGGCGTCGAGCTGATCGGCGCCAACGTCGAGGCCATCAACAAGGGCGAGGACCGCGACCTCTTCAAGGACGTGGTCGAGGCCGTCCGCGCCAAGATCGGCCACGGCGAGTCCGCCCGGTCCGTGATCTGCCACTCCATGGAGGACGTCCTCGCCGGCGTCGAGACGCTCGGCGGCTACCCCGTCGTCGTCCGCCCCTCCTTCACCATGGGCGGCGCCGGCTCCGGCTTCGCCCACGACGAGGAGGAGCTGCGCCGCATCGCCGGCCAGGGCCTGACGCTCTCTCCCACCACCGAGGTGCTCCTGGAGGAGTCCATCCTCGGCTGGAAGGAGTACGAGCTGGAGCTGATGCGCGACAAGCACGACAACGTCGTGGTCGTCTGCTCCATCGAGAACTTCGACCCGATGGGCGTTCACACCGGCGACTCGATCACGGTCGCGCCCGCGATGACGCTCACCGACCGCGAGTACCAGGTGCTGCGTGACGTCGGCATCGCGATCATCCGCGAGGTCGGCGTCGACACCGGCGGCTGCAACATCCAGTTCGCGGTGAACCCCGAGGACGGCCGGGTCATCGTCATCGAGATGAACCCGCGCGTGTCGCGTTCCTCGGCGCTGGCCTCCAAGGCGACCGGCTTCCCCATCGCCAAGATCGCCGCGAAGCTGGCCGTCGGCTACACGCTCGACGAGATCCCGAACGACATCACCGAGCAGACCCCGGCCTCCTTCGAGCCGACGCTCGACTACGTCGTGGTCAAGGCCCCGCGGTTCGCCTTCGAGAAGTTCCCGTCCGCCGACTCCTCCCTGACCACCACCATGAAGTCGGTCGGCGAGGCCATGGCGATCGGCCGCAACTTCACCGAGGCGCTCCAGAAGGCGCTGCGGTCGCTGGAGAAGAAGGGCAGCCAGTTCACCTTCGTCGGCGAGCCCGGCGACAAGGCCGTCCTCCTCGAAGAGGCCGTCCGGCCCACCGACGGCCGCATCAACACCGTCATGCAGGCCATCCGCGCGGGCGCCACGCCCGAGGAGGTCTTCGAGTCGACCAAGATCGACCCGTGGTTCGTCGACCAGCTCTTCCTGATCAAGGAGATCGCGGACGAGCTGGCCGCCGCCGAGAAGCTCGACCCCGAGCTGCTCGCCGAGGCCAAGCGGCACGGCTTCTCCGACCAGCAGATCGGCGAGATCCGGGGCCTGCGCGAGGACGTCGTGCGCGAGGTCCGGCACGCGCTGGGCGTACGCCCGGTCTACAAGACGGTCGACACCTGCGCCGCCGAGTTCGCCGCGAAGACGCCGTACTTCTACTCCTCCTACGACGAGGAGTCGGAGGTCGCCCCGCGCGAGAAGCCGGCCGTGATCATCCTCGGCTCGGGTCCCAACCGCATCGGCCAGGGCATCGAGTTCGACTACTCCTGCGTCCACGCCTCCTTCGCGCTGAGCGATGCGGGCTACGAGACCGTGATGGTCAACTGCAACCCGGAGACCGTCTCCACGGACTACGACACCTCCGACCGCCTGTACTTCGAGCCGCTGACGCTCGAGGACGTGCTGGAGATCGTCCACGCCGAGTCGCTGGCCGGGCCGATCGCGGGCGTCGTCGTCCAGCTGGGCGGCCAGACCCCGCTGGGCCTGTCGCAGGCGCTCAAGGACAACGGCGTGCCCGTGGTGGGCACCTCCCCGGAGGCCATTCACGCCGCCGAGGACCGCGGCGCCTTCGGACGCGTCCTCGCCGAGGCCGGCCTTCCCGCGCCCAAGCACGGCACCGCGACCACCTTCGCGGGCGCCAAGGCCATCGCCGACGAGATCGGCTACCCGGTCCTCGTCCGCCCGTCCTACGTGCTCGGCGGACGCGGCATGGAGATCGTCTACGACGAGACCCGCCTGGAGTCGTACATCGCCGAGTCGACCGAGATCAGCCCCTCCCGGCCGGTCCTCGTCGACCGCTTCCTCGACGACGCCATCGAGATCGACGTCGACGCCCTGTACGACGGCCACGAGCTCTACCTCGGCGGCGTCATGGAGCACATCGAGGAGGCCGGCATCCACTCCGGCGACTCGGCGTGCGCCCTGCCCCCGATCACCCTCGGCGGCTTCGACATCAAGCGCCTGCGCGCCTCCACCGAGGCCATCGCCAAGGGCGTCGGCGTGCGCGGACTGATCAACATCCAGTTCGCGATGGCCGGGGACATCCTCTACGTCCTGGAGGCCAACCCCCGCGCCTCCCGCACGGTCCCCTTCACCTCGAAGGCGACCGCCGTGCCGCTGGCCAAGGCCGCCGCCCGGATCTCGCTGGGCGCGACCATCGCCGAACTGCGGGCGGAGGGGCTGCTGCCGGCCAACGGCGACGGCGGTGAGCTGCCGCTCGACGCGCCGATCTCCGTCAAGGAGGCCGTCATGCCGTGGTCCCGCTTCCGTGACATCCACGGCCGCGGCGTCGACACCATCCTCGGCCCGGAGATGCGCTCCACCGGCGAGGTCATGGGCATCGACTCCGTCTTCGGCACGGCGTACGCCAAGTCGCAGGCCGGCGCGTACGGGCCGCTGCCCACCAAGGGCCGCGCGTTCATCTCGGTCGCCAACCGCGACAAGCGTTCGATGATCTTCCCGGCGCGCGAACTGGTCGCCCACGGCTTCGAACTGCTCGCCACCTCCGGCACCGCCGAGGTCCTCAAGCGCAACGGCATCAACGCCACCGTCGTCCGCAAGCAGTCCGAGGGCACCGGACCGAACGGCGAGAAGACGATCGTCCAGCTCATCCACGACGGCGAGGTCGACCTCATCGTCAACACCCCCTACGGCACCGGCGGCCGCCTCGACGGCTACGACATCCGTACGGCCGCCGTGGCCCGCTCCGTGCCGTGCCTGACGACCGTGCAGGCCCTCGCCGCGGCCGTCCAGGGCATCGACGCGCTCAACCACGGCGACGTGGGCGTGCGCTCGCTCCAGGAACACGCCGAACACCTGACCGCGGCCCGCGACTAGCAGCCGAAGAGGGGGACACCGGAAACGGTGTCCCCCTCTTCATGAGGACACCACCATGTACAAGCTCTTCTTCCGTCTGGTCTTCAAGCGGATGGACCCGGAGGAGGCCCACCACCTGGCCTTCCGCTGGATCCGCCTCGCCGTCCGCGTCCCCGTGCTGCGCACCTTCCTGGCGGCGGCCCTCGCGCCCCGCTACGAGGAACTGCGCACGGAGGCCTTCGGGCTGCGGATGCACGGCCCCTTCGGACTCGCCGCCGGCTTCGACAAGAACGCGATCGCGATCGACGGGATGTCGATGCTCGGCTTCGACCACGTCGAGATCGGCACCGTGACGGGCGAGGGCCAGCCCGGCAACCCCAAGCAGCGGCTGTTCCGGCTGGTCGCCGACCGCGCCCTGATCAACCGCATGGGCTTCAACAACGAGGGCTCGCTCGCCGTCGCCGCCCGCCTGGCCTCCCGCACGCCCGTCTTCAGGACGGTCATCGGCGTCAACATCGGCAAGACCAAGGTCGTTCCCGAGGACGAGGCCGCCGCGGACTACGTGAAGTCCACCGAGCGCCTCGCCCCGTTCGCCGACTACCTGGTCGTCAACGTCTCCTCGCCCAACACGCCCGGCCTGCGCAACCTCCAGGCCACCGAGGCGCTGCGGCCCCTCCTGACCGCCGTCCGCGAGGCCGCCGACCGCACGGTCCGCACCCGCCGCGTGCCGCTGCTGGTGAAGATCGCGCCGGACCTCGCCGACGAGGATGTCGACGCCGTCGCCGACCTCGCCGTGGAGCTGGGTCTGGACGGGATCATCGCCACGAACACCACCATCGCGCGCGACGGACTCGGTCTGAAGTCCGAACCCTCCCTCGTGAAGGAGACGGGCGGTCTCTCCGGCGCCCCGGTCAAGGACCGCTCCCTCGCCGTCCTGCGCCGCCTCTACGCGCGCGTGGGCGACCGGATCACCCTGGTGGGCGTCGGCGGCATCGAGAACGCCGAGGACGCCTGGCAGCGCATCCTGGCGGGAGCCACCCTGGTCCAGGGCTACAGCGCCTTCATCTACGAGGGGCCCTTCTGGTCGCGCGCCCTGCACAAGGGCCTCGCGGCCCGCCTGCGCACCAGCCCCTACGCCACCCTCGCCGACGCGGTCGGCGCCGACGTGAGGAAGACGGTATGACCGAGCCCTTCGGCGCCCGCCTGCGCCGAGCCATGGACGAACGCGGGCCGCTCTGCGTCGGCATCGACCCGCACGCCTCCCTGCTCGCCGACTGGGGCCTGAACGACGACGTCGCGGGCCTGGAGCACTTCAGCCGCACGGTCGTCGAGGCGCTGGCCGACCGGGTGGCCGTCCTCAAGCCGCAGAGCGCGTTCTTCGAGCGCTTCGGGTCGCGCGGCATCGCCGTCCTGGAGAAGTGTGTGGCGGAGGCGCGGGCGGCCGGCGCGCTGGTCGTCATGGACGCCAAGCGCGGCGACATCGGCTCCACCATGGCCGCGTACGCCGAGACCTTCCTGCGCAAGGACGCGCCGCTCTTCTCGGACGCGCTGACGGTCTCGCCCTACCTGGGCTACGGCTCGCTGAGGCCCGCCGTGGACCTGGCGCGTGAGAACGGGGCCGGACTCTTCGTGCTGGCGCTCACCTCCAACCCGGAGGGCGGTGAGGTGCAGCACGCGGTCCGCGCCGACGACCCCGACGGCCGGAACGTCGGCGCGACCATGCTGGCGCACCTGGCGGCCGAGAACGCGGGGGAGGAGCCCCTGGGGTCCTTCGGCGCGGTCGTCGGCGCCACGCTGGGTGACCTCTCGTCGTACGACCTGAACATCAACGGACCTCTCCTCGCGCCGGGGATCGGTGCCCAGGGCGCCACTCCGGCCGATCTTCCGGCGGTCTTCGGCGCCGCCGTGCGCCATGTGGTGCCGAACGTCAGTCGAGGTGTCCTTCGTCACGGTGGCGACGTCGTCGCGCTGCGTGACGCCTCGGATCGTTTCGCGGACGAGATCCGCACCGCGACGAAGGCCGCCTGAGACCTCCGATGAGTGGCCGGGGGTCGGTTCCCGGCCGCCTTGAGTCTGAATACATTCTCAAATCCGGGGCGATATGAGGCTTATGTCCGACTCCATGGAGGCTGACCAGGACTTTTCCGCTGTTCTCGCTGACTCTGGCGGAGTTGGCCGCTAGTCTCCGAGCAGGGTGAACGGGCGAGCGTGTTGCTCGTGGCACCCCAGGTGTGGGGCGACTAGGTTCCTCACCGGTCCGTATCCGACAGTTCGACATCCGAGGTGACGTAGGCGTGGCTCTTCCGCCCCTTACCCCTGAACAGCGCGCAGCCGCGCTCGAAAAGGCCGCCGCGGCTCGCCGGGAGCGGGCCGAGGTCAAGAATCGACTCAAGCACTCCGGCGCCTCCCTGCATGAGGTCATCAAGCAGGGCCAGGAGAACGACGTCATCGGCAAGATGAAGGTCTCCGCCCTGCTCGAGTCCCTGCCGGGCGTGGGCAAGGTCCGCGCCAAGCAGATCATGGAGCGACTCGGCATCTCCGAGAGCCGTCGTGTACGCGGCCTCGGTTCCAACCAGATCGCTTCCCTGGAGCGTGAGTTCGGCAGCACCGGTTCCTGATCCCGCCCCCCTGGCGGGAAGGGAGTCCCGGGCACCCCGGGATTGCTGGAATAATCGCTGCATGGCTGCAACATTCCGGGGGACGACCCCCGAGCCCCCGGACGTACGTCCGCGGCTGACCGTGCTCTCCGGCCCCTCAGGGGTCGGCAAGAGCACGGTCGTCGCCCATATGCGCAAGGCGCACCCCGAGGTCTGGCTGTCGGTGTCGGCGACGACCCGCAAGCCACGCCCCGGCGAGCAGCACGGAGTCCACTACTTCTTCGTCACCGACGACGAGATGGACAAGCTGATCGCCAACGGCGAGCTGCTGGAGTGGGCCGAGTTCGCCGGCAACCGCTACGGCACCCCCCGGGCCGCCGTGCTCGAACGCCTGGAGCGGGGCGAGCCGGTCCTGCTGGAGATCGACCTCCAGGGCGCACGGCAGGTCCGCGAGACCATGCCGGAAGCCCAGCTGGTCTTCCTGGCGCCTCCCTCCTGGGAGGAACTGGTGCGCAGGCTCACCGGCCGGGGCACCGAGCCGCCCGAGGTGATCGAACGCCGCCTGGAGGCGGCCAAGATCGAGCTGGCGGCCGAGCCGGAGTTCGACGTGACCCTGGTCAACACCTCCGTCGAGGACGTGGCCCGCGAGCTGCTAGCCTTGATGGATGTTGTGTGATCACGGGCTCTGTCCGTTTTCTGTGATCACGACCGATCTTTTCCCATCCATCGGAAGGTAGAGCGTGTCCTCTTCCATCTCCGCGCCCGAGGGCATCATCAACCCGCCGATCGACGAGCTCCTCGAGGCCACCGACTCGAAGTACAGCCTCGTGATCTATGCGGCCAAGCGTGCCCGCCAGATCAACGCGTACTACTCGCAGCTCGGCGAGGGCCTCCTCGAGTACGTCGGTCCCCTCGTCGACACCCACGTCCACGAGAAGCCGCTCTCGATCGCCCTGCGCGAGATCAACGCGGGTCTGCTGACGTCCGAGGCCGTCGAGGGCCCCGCGTAAGTCATATCGGCAGATCGCAGTAGGTTTTTCCACAGGCCCGGCAGTGCGACTGTCGGGCCTGTGGTGTGTCATTGAGGCGTCACGCAGAAGGCGTACACATCCGAGTGCGGGGAGGCCCGGTGGGCAAGCCGAAGGTCGTTCTGGGGGTCAGCGGCGGGATCGCCGCCTACAAGGCGTGCGAGCTGCTGCGCCGGCTGACCGAGTCCGGTCATGACGTACGGGTCGTGCCGACCGACTCCGCGCTGCACTTCGTCGGCGCCGCCACCTGGTCCGCGCTCTCCGGCAACCCGGTCTCCACCGAGGTCTGGGAGAGCGTCCACGAGGTGCCGCACGTGCGCATCGGGCAGGAGGCCGATCTGGTCGTCGTCGCCCCGGCCACCGCCGACATGCTGGCCAAGGCCGCCCACGGCCTGGCCGACGACCTCCTCACCAACACCCTGCTCACCGCTCGCTGTCCGGTCGTCTTCGCCCCCGCCATGCACACCGAGATGTGGGAACACCCGGCCACCCAGGAGAACGTGGCGACGCTCCGCCGCCGGGGCGCCCTCGTCATCGACCCCGCCGTGGGCAGGCTGACCGGCGTCGACACCGGCAAGGGCCGACTGCCGGACCCCGGCGAGATCTTCGAGGTCTGCCGCCGGGTGCTGGCGCGCGGCGTCACCGAGCCCGACCTCGTCGGCCGGCACGTCGTGGTGACCGCCGGCGGCACCCGGGAGCCCCTCGACCCCGTCCGCTTCCTCGGCAACCGCTCCTCCGGCAAACAGGGGTACGCCCTCGCCCGTACGGCCGCCGCGCGAGGCGCCCGGGTCACGCTGATCGAGGGCAACACCGGACTACCGGATCCCGCGGGCGTGGACGTCGTCCGGATCGGTACGGCGGTCCAGCTGCGGGAGGCGGTGCTCAAGGCGGCGCCGGACGCGGACGTCGTGGTGATGGCGGCCGCGGTGGCGGACTTCCGCCCGGAGAACTACGCCACCGGCAAGATCAAGAAGAAGGACGGCCAGGAACCCGAGCCCATCGTCCTGGTACGTAATCCGGACATCCTCGCGGAGATCTCCGCGGACCGCCCGCGCCCCGGCCAGGTGATCGTCGGCTTCGCCGCCGAGACCGACGACGTCCTCGCCAACGGCCGCGCCAAACTGGCCCGCAAGGGGTGCGATCTGCTGGTGGTGAACGAGGTGGGGGAGCGCAAGACCTTCGGCTCCGAGGAGAACGAGGCCGTGGTGCTGGGAGCCGACGGAAGCGAGACACCGGTGCCCTACGGCCCCAAGGAAGCCCTGGCCGAAACGGTGTGGGGCCTGGTGGCCGACAAACTCGAGTGACGGTGGTATTCGCGTCAGGCCTCACTCGAACCACGCACATTAGGGCGTGGCGACCCTGGCGGACAGCGACGGCCATTGGGCAGAATGCACGTGCCGCAGGTCACAGGGCTCCCGAGAGGCGAGACAGGTGGGCCGGTGGCCGAGCCCGACCGATAAACTGTTCTCGGACGACGCCGGGCGCAGCCCCCGAGCACGTCCGACAATGATCAGCCAGCAGCCGCTGCAACCCCAGGGAGCGTTGTGTCCCGTCGTCTGTTCACCTCGGAGTCTGTGACCGAGGGTCACCCCGACAAGATCGCTGACCAGATCAGCGATGCCATTCTCGATGCGCTCCTGCGCGAGGACCCCACGTCCCGCGTCGCAGTGGAGACGCTCATCACGACCGGCCTGGTGCACGTGGCCGGCGAGGTCACGACCAAGGCGTACGCGCCGATCGCCCAGCTGGTGCGCGACACCATCCTGAACATCGGCTACGACTCGTCGAAGAAGGGCTTCGACGGCGCCTCCTGCGGTGTGTCGGTGTCGATCGGCGCGCAGTCCCCGGACATCGCGCAGGGTGTGGACACGGCGTACGAGAACCGGGTCGAGGGTGACGAGGACGAGCTGGACCGGCAGGGCGCCGGCGACCAGGGCCTGATGTTCGGTTACGCGTCGGACGAGACGCCGACGCTGATGCCGCTGCCGATCTTCCTGGCGCACCGCCTGTCGAAGCGCCTGTCCGAGGTCCGCAAGAACGGCACCATCCCCTACCTGCGTCCCGACGGCAAGACCCAGGTCACCATCGAGTACGACGGTGACAAGGCGGTCCGTCTGGACACGGTGGTCGTCTCCTCGCAGCACGCCAGCGACATCGACCTGGAGTCCCTCCTCGCCCCCGACATCCGCGAGTTCGTGGTGGAGCCGGAGCTGAAGGCCCTCCTGGACGACGGCATCAAGCTGGACACCGAGGGCTACCGCCTGCTGGTCAACCCGACCGGCCGCTTCGAGATCGGCGGCCCGATGGGCGACGCCGGCCTGACCGGTCGCAAGATCATCATCGACACGTACGGCGGCATGGCCCGCCACGGCGGCGGCGCCTTCTCGGGCAAGGACCCGTCCAAGGTCGACCGCTCCGCGGCGTACGCGATGCGCTGGGTCGCCAAGAACGTCGTCGCGGCCGGCCTGGCCTCCCGCTGCGAGGTCCAGGTCGCCTACGCCATCGGCAAGGCCGAGCCCGTCGGCCTGTTCGTCGAGACCTTCGGCACCGCCAAGGTCGACACCGACCGGATCGAGAAGGCCATCGACGAGGTCTTCGACCTCCGTCCGGCCGCCATCATCCGTGACCTCGACCTGCTGCGCCCGATCTACGGCCAGACCGCCGCATACGGTCACTTCGGCCGCGAACTCCCCGAGTTCACCTGGGAGCGCACGGACCGCGTCGAGGAGCTGCGCAAGGCCGCGGGCCTCTGAGCCCTCCTGGCCCACCGTCTCTTCCGCTCTACGCCGAGGCCCGGCACCCCCTCGGGGGTGCCGGGCCTCGGCGCGTTCCCCGCCCTCGTGGCCGCCGGGCTACCGGGTGCGCACGCTGAGGCCCGCCGCCCACCGCGATCTCGGGCGGCGTCGGCTGTCAGTGGGGTTTGGGAGGATGGGGGTGTGAGCAGCGAGGACGGTACGAGGGGCGGGGGCGCGGCGGGGGGCGGGGAGCCGGAGCAGCTGGCGCTTGTCCGGGAGGCGGTGCGCAAGGCCAAGGTGCCGCGGGCGAAGCCTCGGACCTGGCGGGGGGCGGCGCTGGCGAAGGAGTTGCCGGTCGCCCGGGTGCTGGTCGACAAGGGTGTGCTGCATCTCGACCGATACTTCGACTACGCGGTGCCGGAGGAACTGGACGCGGACGCCCAGCCGGGAGTGCGGGTACGGGTGCGGTTCGGCGCCGGGGGGCGGAACGTCCGCGAAGGGCGGCGCGAGGGCGGCTCGCTGATCGACGGGTTTCTCGTCGAGCGGGTCGCCGAGTCGGACTACAGCGGCCCCCTGGCCGCGCTCGCCCAGGTCGTCTCCCCCGAACCTGTGCTGGGGCCCGAGCTGTTGGGGCTGGCGCGAGCCGTCGCCGACCGGTACGCGGGGAGCCTCGCCGATGTACTGCAGCTGGCCGTTCCCCCTCGGCACGCTCGTGCGGAGGCCGTGCCGACGGGCGAGCCGGCGGCCCCGCCCGCCGCGCCCGAGCCGGGGTCGTGGCTGCGGTACGGGCGGGGGGAGGGGTTTCTGCGGGCGCTGGCCGGCGGGGGTGCGCCCCGGGCCGTGTGGACCGCGTTGCCGGGGCCGGAATGGGCCGAGGAGATCGCGCGGGCCGTGCAGGCGACGCTGGCGTCGGGGCGCGGCGCGCTCGTCGTCGTACCGGCCGGGCGGCCCGCAGCTCGGGTCGACGAGGCGCTCAGGCAGCTGCTGGGGGAGGGGCGGCACGCGCTGCTGACCGCCGATGCCGGGCAGGAGAAGCGCTACCGCGAGTGGCTGGCCGTGCGTCGGGGGGCCGTACGGGCGGTGGTGGGGACCCGGGCGGCCATGTTCGCGCCGGTGCGGGATCTCGGGCTGGTCGTCGTCTGGGACGACGGAGACGCCAGTCACAGCGACGACAACGCCCCCTTTCCCCATGTGCGCGAGGTGCTGGAGCTACGGGCCACCCGGGACAAGTGCGGGTTTCTGCTGGGGAGTTGGAGCTGTACGGTCGAGGCCGCCCAGCTCGTCGAGAGCGGCTGGGCCGCGCCGATCGTGGCCGGGCGGGAGCAGGTGCGGGCCGCCGCGCCGCTGGTGCGGACCGTGGGGGACGCGGACCTCGCGCGGGACGAGGCGGCTCGGGCGGCGCGGTTGCCGAGTCTCGCCTGGCAGGTCGCGCGGGAGGGGTTGCGGGACGGGCCCGTGCTGGTGCAGGTGCCCCGGCGTGGGTATGTGCCGCGGATGGCCTGCGCGCGGTGCCGGGAGCCGGCCCGATGCCGGCACTGCGCGGGGCCGCTGGCGGCGCAGGACGGTGCGGGGGCCCTGCTGTGCGGCTGGTGCGGGCGTGAGGAGGGCGGCTGGCACTGCCCCGAGTGCGGGAGCAGCCGGCTGCGGGCACAGGTCGTGGGGGCACGGCGGACCGCCGAGGAACTGGGGCGGGCCTTTCCCGCCGTGCCGGTGCGGACCTCCGGCCGGGAGCAGGTGCTCGACACCGTGCCGGGGACGCCCGCGTTGGTCGTGAGCACGCCCGGGGCCGAGCCGGTCGCCGAGGGCGGGTACGCGGCGGCCCTGCTGCTCGACGGCTGGGCCATGCTCGGACGGCCTGATCTGCGGGCCGGGGAGGACGCGCTGCGGCGCTGGATCGGCGCCGCAGCGCTCGTACGGAACCAGGGGGCCGGCGGCACGGTCGTCGTGGTCGCCGAGCCGACGCTACGGCCCGTGCAGGCGCTCGTGCGGTGGGACCCCGTGGGGCACGCGGTGCGGGAACTCGCCGAACGGGCCGAGCTGGGCTTTCCCCCGGTGTCACGGATGGCCGCCGTGTCCGGGCCGGTCCAGGCCGTGGCCGAGTTCCTGGCGGCGATCGAACTGCCGCCGGACGCCGAGGTGTTGGGGCCTGTGCCGGTGTCCGCGCCGACGGTCCCCGGGTCGGGTGCGGGCTCTGCGGCCGGTGGGGCACGAGCGCGGCTGGCCGGCGTGTCGGCGGCGGGGGAGCACTGGGAGCGTGCGCTGATCCGAGTGCCGCCGGGGAGCGGGGCGGCGCTGGCCGGTGCGCTGAAGAGCGCGCAGGCGGCGCGGATGGCGCGCGGGGTGAGTGAAGGAGCGCGTGTGCGGATCCGGGTGGATCCGTTGGACATCGGGTGAGCGGTACGGGGCCGGGAGGCTCGGCATGGCACTGCCTCCCGGCATGGGTCTGCCTCCCGGTCGGACACCGGGAGGCAGGGGTGCGGGCGGTCAGCCGTTGCGCGGGCCGGGGAAGGCCGTGGGTCTCACGTCGTCGCGGAGGGTGGGGCTGCCCGACGTCGGCTGCGTCGGCATGTGCGCGGGCACCGGGGCGGGCAGGGGCGCGGGCATCGAGCGGGCCGCCGGGACCGTGGGGAGGCCGGAGCCGACGTTGACGGTGCGGGTGCCCTGGGGGTCCCCCGTGCGTTCCGCTTCCGCGGCGGCCTGGGCGGCGGCGCGGCGGGCGCCGTAACGGCGGTGAACGGCCTGCTTGGTGACCCCGAGGGCCGAGCCCACCGCGTCCCATGAGAAGCCGAGCGAGCGGTCGAAGTCCACGGCTGCCGTGACCAGGGTCTCGACACTGTCCCGCAGCTCCTGGGCGAGGCGGACGGTCGGGGCGGGGGCGCGTCCGTAGACGACGAAGCCCGTGGAGGGGCCGGAGCGGCGCGGGCGGTAGACGTTGCCCAACTGGGCGGTGAGGGTGCGCAGTGCGTCCACCTGCCGGCGGACCCGCTCGATGTCCCGCACCAGCAAGTGCAGGCTGGCCCGAGCCTGGGCGTCGTGGGTTGCGTGGTCGGCCATGAACAAGCCTCTCGAACCGGCGTTGAAAAAGGGGAGGTGCCGCGATTGCGGCGCGTATCGGTCAACTCTTTCTTGACCAACGCGAATTCGCTCCGCTGGTAACGGGGTGGGGGCGTGGGGGCATATGCGTGGGGCGCGTGGGTGGGGGTGCGCCCCCGCTGCGGCTGGGGTCTGGGCTGGTTTTCCCACCCGCGCACCGCCCGTTACTCCTTGGCCGAGAAGTACGGGTCTCCCGTGGGGGTCCTCGCCGTCGGCGACCGCGGGCCGTCGGTGCGTGCCGCGGGGCGTCGTTGTGGGCTGCGGGCCGTTGGGGTGGTGAGTGTGGAACATAGACTGGGGTGTTGTCCCCGTTGTCGCGTGGGGCGTCGAACTTTCGTCCGAGAGGCCGTCAGACATTCATGAAGCTCGTCTTCGCCGGTACCCCAGAGGTCGCTGTTCCCGCGTTGGACGCGTTGATCGCGTCGGGGAGGCATGAGGTGGCTGCGGTCGTGACGCGGCCGGACGCGCCGGCGGGGCGGGGGCGGCGGCTGGTCGCCAGCCCGGTGGCGCAGCGGGCCGAGGAAGCCGGCATCGAGGTGCTGAAGCCGCACCGGCCTCGGGACGAGGATTTCCTTGCGCGGCTGAGGGAGATCGCGCCCGACTGCTGCCCGGTCGTCGCCTACGGCGCCCTCCTGCCCCGGGTCGCCCTCGACGTGCCCGTCCACGGCTGGGTCAACCTGCACTTCTCCCTGTTGCCCGCCTGGCGGGGCGCCGCCCCCGTCCAGCACTCGATCATGGCCGGGGACGAGATCACGGGGGCGTCCACCTTCCTCATCGAGGAGGGGCTCGACTCCGGACCGGTGTACGGGACGGTCACCGAGGAGATCCGGCCGACCGACACGAGCGGGGATCTGCTGACCCGGCTCGCCTTCGCCGGCTCCGGGCTGCTCGCCGCCACGATGGACGGGATCGAGGACGGCACCCTGAAGGCCGTGCCCCAGCCCGCCGACGGGATCACCCTCGCGCCGAAGATCACCGTGGAGGACGCCCGGATCGACTGGGCCACACCCGCGCTGCGTGTCGACCGGGTCGTGCGCGGCTGCACGCCCGCGCCGGGCGCGTGGACGACCTTCCGCGGCGAGCGGCTGAAGCTCGTCCAGGTCGTGCCAGTGCCCGAGCGGACGGAACTCGCCCCGGGCGCACTCGAAGTCGGCAAGAACCACGTGTACGTCGGGACCGGGTCGTACGCCGTGGAACTGCTCTGGGTGCAGGCGCAGGGCAAGAAGCCGATGCGGGCCGCCGACTGGGCACGCGGGGTCCGGATCGAGTCCGGCGAGTCGGTCGGGGACTGAGCGGCTCGGTCTCCCAGGTGCCAGGTGCCAGGTGCCAGGTGCCAGGTGCCAGGTGCCAGGTGCCAGGTGCCAGCTGTCATGTGCCCGGTCCCCGAACCCGAGCCTCGATCCCTCTTCTCGCCAAGCCCGTTGTCGTCCTGCCCTCAGGCATCCACGGCCGACGCCCGGTGCTCCGCGCCCGCGGCGTACCCTGGCCGTGGTATCTCGTCCCGTATCCGGAGCACCTTTTTCGTGAGTGAGCAGTCCCGTCCGCGTAAGCCGGGCAAGCCGTATCGCCGTCCCCAGAAGGACCCCGTCCGTATGCTCGCCTTCGAGGCGCTCCGGGCCGTGGACGAACGGGACGCGTACGCGAACCTCGTTCTGCCGCCGCTGTTGCGCCGGGCGCGGGAGAAGGAGGGGCCCGAGAAGTTCGACGGGCGGGATGCGGCGCTGGCCACCGAGCTGGTGTACGGGACGCTGCGGCGGCAGGGGACGTACGACGCGGTCATCGCGCAGTGCGTGGACCGGCCGTTGCGAGAGGTCGACCCGCCGGTGCTCGATGTGCTCAGCCTCGGTGCGCACCAGCTGCTGGGCACCCGGATTCCGACGCACGCCGCCGTGTCCGCCTCCGTCGACCTCGCGCGCGTCGTGCTCGGCGACGGGCGGGCCAAGTTCGTGAACGCCGTGCTGCGCAAGATCGCGCAGCACGACCTCGACGGCTGGCTGGAGCGCGTCGCGCCGCCCTACGAGGACGACCCGGAGGACCATCTCGCGGTCGTGCACTCGCATCCCCGCTGGGTCGTCTCCGCGCTGTGGGACTCCCTCGGCGGCGGGCGGGCCGGGATCGAGGATCTGTTGGAGGCCGACAACGAGCGGCCCGAGGTCACCCTCGTCGCCCGGCCCGGACGGTCGACCGCCGAGGAACTGCTCCGGGAGGAGTCCGCGGTGGCGGGGCGCTGGTCACCGTACGCCGTGCGGCTGTCCGAAGGCGGCGAGCCCGGTGCCGTGGACGCCGTACGGGAGGGACGGGCCGGTGTGCAGGACGAGGGCAGCCAGCTCGTGGCGCTCGCCCTCGCCAACGCCCCGCTGGAGGGTCCCGACAAGGCCTGGCTCGACGGGTGTGCCGGGCCCGGGGGCAAGGCCGCGCTGCTCGCTGCCCTCGCCGCCGAGCGCGGGGCCGTGCTGCTCGCCTCCGAGAAGCAGCCGCACCGGGCCGGGCTGGTCGCCAGGGCACTGGACGGCAATCCGGGGCCGTATCAGGTGATCGCCGCCGACGGGACGCGCCCGCCCTGGCGGCCGGGGGCGTTCGACCGCGTGCTGATGGACGTGCCCTGTACGGGGCTGGGGGCCCTGCGGCGGCGCCCCGAGGCCCGGTGGCGGCGGCGGCCCGAGGACCTGGACGGGTTCGCCCCGCTCCAGCGGGCGCTGCTGCGGACCGCGCTGGAGTCCGTACGCGTCGGCGGGGTCGTCGGCTACGCCACCTGCTCGCCGCACCTGGCCGAGACCCGCGCGGTCGTCGACGACATGCTCAAGCAGTACGGCGACGCGGTCGACCTGATCGACGCGCGGCCCCTGCTGGAGGGCGTACCGGCGCTGGGCGAGGGGCCCGACATCCAGCTGTGGCCGCATCTGCACGGGACGGACGCCATGTATCTGGCCCTCATCCGCCGGGTCGCGTGACGCTCCAGCCCCGTCAGCCGTCCGGTCCCGCTGTGCTGCCCGCCGGTTGTCTCGGTGGTGGTGGCGGTGTGCCGCCGCCGTCCTCCCGGGCCAGTCGGTGGGGCCACCACACCTTCGGGCCGACGTCCAGGAACAGGGCCGTGACCAGTACGGATCGCACGATGAAGGTGTCCAGGAGGACGCCCAGGGCGACCGCGAAGCCGATCTCGGCGAAGGCGACCATGGGGAGCGTGCCGAGGGCGGCGAAGGTGCCGGCGAGGACCAGGCCGGCCGAGGTGATCACCGCGCCGGTCGTCGCCAGGCCCGTCACCACGGCCTTGCGGGTGCCCTGGCGGGCGGTCTCCTCGCGGATGCGGGTGGTCAGGAAGATGTTGTAGTCGATCCCCAGGGCGACCAGGAACACGAAGACGAACAGGGGGAAGTCGGTCGACTCGCCCGCGTAGTCGAAGAGGTGTCTGAACGCGAGCGCGCTGATGCCCAGCGCGGCGGCGAAGGACAGGATCACCGTCCCGATCAGCAGGAGCGGGGCGATCAGCGCGCGGAGCAGGGCACAGAGGATCAGCAGGACCACGAGCAGCACCAGCGGGATGATCAGGATGTTGTCGTGGGTCGTCGCCTCGTCCATGTCCAGCAGGGCCGCCGTACCGCCGCCCACCTGGGCGTCGGCGTCCGGCACCGCGTGCACGGCGTCCCGGACCCGCTCGACGGTGTCCTTCGCGGCCTCGCTGTCGGCCGGGTCGGACATGGTCGCCTCGAAGAGGACCTTGCCGTCGTTCGCGGGTTTCGTGCCGGGCGGCAGGCCGAGCGAGTCCGCGACGACGCCTTCGGTGTCGGCGACCACGCGGCCCACCTCGCGGGCCTGTGCCTGGTTGCTGATGATCACCAGGGGATCGCCGCTGCCCGCGGGGAAGTAGCGTGCGGAGACCTCCTGGCCGACGATCGAGTCGGGTTCGCCGGTGAAGGCGTCCGCGTTGCTGATGCCTTCCGCGCGCAGCTGGATCAGGCCCAGCGAGCACAGCGCGAGGGCGGCCGCCGTCGCCACCCAGACCGTCCGGGGGCGGCGGGAGAAACGGTGGCCCATGCGGGCCCACACACCCCGCTCGGTGGGGTCGGCGCTGCCGAGGTGCGGGATCACCGGCCAGAAGATCCAGCGGCCGAAGATCACCAGCAGGGCGGGGAACAGCGTCATCATCGCGAGCAGCGCGACCGCCACGCCGATGGCCGCCACGGGACCCAGACCGCTCGTGGAGTTCATCTCGGCGGCCAGCAGCACCAGCATGCTCAGCACCACCGTCGCGCCGGACGCCAGCACCGCCGGGCCCGCCCGGTGCAGGGCGAGGGCCATCGCCTCGTGGCGGTCCTCGTGACGGCGCAACTCCTCGCGGTAGCGGGCCACGAGCAGCAGGGCGTAGTCGGTGCCCGCGCCGAACACGAGGACGGTGAGGATGCCCGCGCTCTGGCCGTTCACGGTCAGGCCGGCGTGTTCCGCGAGCAGATAGATCAGGGCCTGGGCCGTGAACAGGGCCGCGATGACCGCGAGGAGCGGCACCAGGATGAGGGTCGGACTGCGGTAGGTGAGCAGGAGCATCACGATGACGACGGCCATCGCCGACATCAGCAGCGTGGAGTCGATGCCCTCGAACGCCTCGGAGAAGTCGGCGGACGTACCGCCCGGGCCCGTGATGTGCACGGAGAGCCCGTCGCCGCCCTCACCCACATCGTCCCGGATCGAGTCCACCGCGGGCGCGATCCGCTCCCAGCCCTTCTCGTCCATCGTGATCGGCACATAGACCTGGGCGGCCCTCGGGTCGGTCGCGCGGTCGTAGACGGGGCCCCGGGTCTGGTCGCCGATGATCTTGTGATCGGTGAGCTGCTTGAGCTCCCGTACGTCCGCCTCGATCGTCGCCCGGTCCTCGGCCGTCAGGCCGCTCTCCCGGGCGTAGACGACCACGGCCGGGATCTGCTCGGGCCGGAAGCCCTCGGAGATCTCCAGGACCTGTGTGGACTCCGCCGAGCCCGGCAGCCACGAGGAGGCGTCGTTGTCCTGTGCGTCGGTGAGCTTCGTGGCGAACGGCGCCACCACGAACAGCACCACCAGCCACAGACCCAGCACGACCCACTTGGCGCGCCGCCCGCAGACGAGATGCCCGATGCCGCGGTTCCCTGTCATACCGACCTCCACGACCGCGCCCTGCCAGGGGCGGGGGACAGTGACATCCGCGGCTCCGCCGCGTGGGCGCGAGCAACCACGACGGGCCCGCGGTCGACGAACCACCGTCTACACCCCGGACCGATGCCCGCAACCCCCGGGGGGCATGGCAGTCTTGGCCCATGGCCGCGCAGATCAACCCCAGCATCCTGTCCGCCGACTTCGCCCGTCTCGCCGACGAGGCGAAGGCGGTCGAGGGAGCCGACTGGCTCCATGTAGACGTGATGGACAACCATTTCGTCCCGAACCTCACGCTCGGTGTGCCGGTCGTAGAGTCCCTGGCCCGCGCGACGGAGACGCCGCTGGACTGCCACCTGATGATCGAGGCCCCCGATCGGTGGGCGCCCCAGTACGTGGAAGCGGGTGCCGGTTCCGTCACCTTCCATGCGGAGGCGGCCGCCGCACCGGTGCGACTCGCCCGTGAGATCCGGGCCAAGGGTGCCAGGGCCTCCATGGCGCTCAGGCCCGCGACGCCGATCGAGCCGTTCGAGGACCTGCTGCCCGAACTCGACATGGTGCTGATCATGACGGTCGAACCGGGCTTCGGGGGCCAGGCCTTTCTCGACATCATGCTCCCGAAGATCCGCCGGACCCGCGAGTTGATCAGCAAGCACGGCCTCGACCTGTGGCTCCAGGTCGACGGCGGTGTCGCCGAGTCCACGATCGAGCGCTGCGCCGAGGCGGGCGCGGACGTCTTCGTCGCCGGTTCCGCGGTGTACGGGGCGCAGGACCCGGCCGAGGCGGTGCGGGCGCTGCGCGCGCGGGCGGAGGCTGTGACGGCGACCGCCGGCTGGGCCTGCGGCCACTGAATCACGGCGGTACGGCCGTGCGAACGCCGGGGCGGGCGGGGCACGTCGTGCGTCCAGAGGGCCAAGGAAACGTGAACGGCTTTCCTTCGGGCTGATCGAAAACGCCGGATCTGCAAGGATGAACGGCGTATCCATGTGTGAAGAGCAGTGAGGAGATGGCCGTGTCGGGTATGTCGGCGGGCCGATCAGCTATGCGGATGGGACCCGCTGAGCTGGTACAGGCGGCGGCCATGGCTCGCCGCTTCTACCTCGAGGGCAAGTCCAAGATCCAGATCGCCGAGGAGTTCGGCGTGAGCCGCTTCAAGGTGGCCCGGGTCCTGGAGACCGCCCTCGAGCGGGATCTCGTACGGATCGAGATCCGCGTCCCCGCGGAACTGGACGCGGATCGCTCCGACGCGCTGCGGGCCCGGTACGGCCTGCGGCACGCCGTGGTCGTCGAGTCCCCGGCCGACGCCGAGGAGTCGCCCGACCCGGAGAACCTCGGCGAGGTCGCCGCGGACCTGCTCGGCGAACTGGTCAACGAGGGCGATGTGCTCGGCCTCGCCTGGGGCCGCTCCACCATTCACATGGCGGCGGCGCTCGACCGGCTGCCGCCGTGCACGGTGGTGCAGTTGACGGGGGTGTACGACGCCGGGACCGCCGAGCGCGGCTCGGTCGAGGCGGTACGGCGGGCCGCGCAGGTGTCGGGCGGCGACGCCCACCCCATCTACGCGCCGATGCTGCTGCCTGACGCGGCCACGGCTGCCGCGCTGCGTCACCAGACCGGGATCGCGCGGGCCTTCGAGTACTTCGACAAGGTCACCGTCGCCTGTGTCTCCATCGGCTCCTGGGAGGCGGGCATCTCCACGGTGCACGACATGCTCAGCGACGAGGAGCGGGGGCACTACGCCTCCCTCGGGGTCGCCGCCGAGATGTCGGCACACCTCTTCGACGCGGACGGCCGCCGTGTCGGGCGGGACCTCGGCGAGCGGTGCATCACGGTCAAGGCCGACCAGCTCCGCCGTATCCCCGAGGTCGTCGCGATCGCCGGCGGGCAGCGCAAGGCGGCCGCGATCGACGCCGTGCTGCGCTCGGGGCTGGTGACCAGCCTCGTCACGGACACCTCTGCGGCGGACTACCTGCTGACGGCCGGTCAGACGCCGCGTCCGGCGCTCAACCGGGCGGACCCCGACGGGGCGTAGCGCTCCGCTCGGACGGACGGTAGGTCCGCTCGGTGGGGCGTGGGAGCGTCTGCCGGGTTGGGGTCCGGGGGCGGCCGCGGGTCGTGTGGGGTTGATCGCGCGGTTCCCCGCGCCCCTCGCGGGGCGCGGGTCGTGCTCGCTCTCGGAGGATCCTCCTAGGCCGTGCACCGCCCCTTGGGACGATCTGTCGGGGCCGCTCATACCCGCCGACATGGGACAATGAGGTACGTGCTCTTCCCTCTGGCGGTCCTGTCAGGGGGTCACCTCTGATCGACCGGGATGTGCGGCACGTGCGTTTCCTCAATGACATCCAGCCCGCGTACGACCTGACGTACGACGACGTCTTCATGGTCCCGAGCCGTAGCGCCGTCGGATCACGGCAGGGTGTGGACCTGGCCTCACCGGACGGTACGGGGACCACCATCCCGCTCGTCGTCGCCAACATGACCGCCATCGCCGGCCGCCGGATGGCCGAGACGGTCGCCCGCCGCGGTGGCCTGGTGGTCGTCCCGCAGGACATCCCGATCGAGGTCGTCACCGACGTCATCTCCTGGGTGAAGAGCCGCCACCTCGTCCTCGACACCCCGATCGTGCTGAACCCGCACCAGACGGTCGCCGACGCGCTGGCCCTGCTGCCGAAGCGCGCGCACAACGCGGGCGTCGTCGTCGACGACGCGCTGCGGCCCGTCGGTGTCGTCACCGACGCGGACCTCACCGGCGTCGACCGCTTCACCCAGCTCGAAGTCGTCATGTCCCGGGACCTGTTGCTCCTCGACGCCGACATCGACCCCCGTGAGGCCTTCAACCGGCTCGACGCGGCCAACCGCCGGTACGCGCCCGCCGTCGACCGGGACGGCCGTCTCGCGGGCATCCTGACCCGCAAGGGCGCGCTCCGCGCCACGCTGTACAGCCCCGCCGTCGACGCGAACGGCAAGCTGCGCGTGGCCGCCGCCGTCGGCATCAACGGCGACTTCGTGGACAAGGCGAAGCAGCTGCTCGCCGCGGGCGTCGACACGCTCGTCATCGACACCGCGCACGGCCACCAGGAGTCGATGATCAACGCCATCAAGCTGGTGCGCGATCTCGACCCCCGGGTGCCGATCGTGGCCGGCAACATCGTCGCCGCCGAGGGCGTGCGGGACCTGATCGAGGCCGGCGCGGACATCGTCAAGGTCGGGGTCGGGCCGGGTGCCATGTGCACGACCCGGATGATGACCGGCGTCGGGCGTCCGCAGTTCTCCGCGGTGCTGGAGTGCGCGGCCGAGGCGAGGAAGTACGGGAAGCACGTGTGGGCCGACGGGGGTGTGCGGCACCCCCGCGACGTCGCCATGGCGCTGGCCGCGGGCGCGTCCAACGTGATGATCGGGTCGTGGTTCGCGGGGACGTACGAGTCGCCGGGCGACCTTCAGCAGGACGCCGGCGGGCGGCTGTACAAGGAGTCGTTCGGGATGGCGTCGGCGCGGGCCGTTCGTAACCGTACGAGCGAGGAGTCGGCGTACGACCGGGCGCGCAAGGCGTTGTTCGAGGAGGGCATCTCCACGTCGCGGATGTTCCTGGATCCGGCGCGGCCGGGGGTCGAGGATCTGATCGACTCGGTCATCGCGGGGGTGCGGTCGTCGTGTACGTACGCGGGGGCCGGGTCCTTGGAGGAGTTCGCTGAGCGGGCGGTTGTGGGGATTCAGAGTGCGGCCGGGTACGCGGAGGGCAAGCCTTTGCACGCCAGCTGGAGTTAGGGCGCCTCAGAACTCGGGGGGAGCTGTGTGTCGGCGGGTGCTGGTTCGGCGTGCCTTCTCGCGCAGTTCCCCGCGCCCCTGACCATGGTTGCGGTTTCCCCCTTGCCGACAGCGCACGCAACGGTCTGAAACCCGTCGTGCAATGAAGCTTCGCGCAGCCGTCGGTAACGCAACGATCTTGCGTTGGTGCGCAAGGTTGCCGCATTACGCTCGCGAAGCTCTGGCTCATAGGGTCAGGCGCTGTACGTGGCGTGGCGGGGACCTCCTGCTCGGTGGCCCCCTTGCTGTTCGGTGCTGTCGGTCCTCACCCGCCCTGACCGGCAGCGATAAAGGAGCCACGCGTGCTCGACCAAGGCGCACCCCCACAGCACGAGAATCGGTCCGCCCCGCCCTCCAGCGGCCTCGGGGCGGGGCTGATGCGCCGCAAGCCCGTGGAACGCCTGGTCGCGGAGGGTGGCCAGGGCGAGGGAGGGTCGCTTCGGCGGTCCCTCGGACTGTGGCAGCTGACGATGATCAGCATTGGCGCCACGCTCGGCACCGGCATCTTCGTCGTCCTCGGCGAGGCCGTCCCGAAGGCCGGTCCCGCCGTCACCCTCTCCTTCGTGATCGCCGGTCTCACCGCGCTGTTCTCCGCGCTGTCGTACGCGGAACTGGCCGGCACCATCCCGGTCTCCGGGTCCTCGTACTCGTACGCGTACGCAACGATGGGCGAGCTGGTCGCCTGGGTCTGCGGCTGGTGTCTGGTGCTGGAGTACGGCGTGTCGGTGTCGGCGGTCGCCGTGGGGTGGGGTGAGTACCTCAACGAGCTGCTGGACGGGACCCTCGGTGTGACCATCCCGGCCGCGCTGTCCGCGCCGCCCGGTGACGGGGGCGTCTTCAACCTGCCCGCGCTGATCGTCGTCCTGCTGGCGATGGCCTTCCTGCTGGGCGGCGCCCGTGAGTCGGCCCGCGCCAACACGATCATGGTCGTGGTGAAGATCGCCGCCCTGCTGCTCTTCTGCCTCATCGGCCTCCAGGGCTTCCGGTCCGGCAACTACGAGAACTTCATGCCGCTCGGCATGGCGGGCGTCAGCGCGGCCGGGGCCACACTCTTCTTCTCGTACATCGGGTTCGACGCGGCCTCGACCGCCGGTGAGGAGGCGAAGAACGCCCAGCGCGACCTGCCGCGCGCCATCATGCTGTCGCTGGTCATCGTCACCGCGCTGTACGTGCTGGTGGCCGCCGTCGCGATCGGGGCGCGGCCCTGGGAGGGGTTCGGCGAGTCCGAGGCCGCGCTCGCCGGGATCATGAAGGACGTCACCGGGGACGCGTTCTGGGGCACGCTGCTGGCGGGCGGGGCCGTCATCGCCATCGCGAGTGTGGTGCTCACCGTGCTGTACGGGCAGACCCGCATCCTGTTCGCCATGTCCCGGGACGGGCTCGTGCCGAAGGTGTTCTCGCGCGTGCACCCGAAGACCGGGACACCGCGCGTGAACACCCTGATCGTCTCGCTGTTCTGCGGTGTGCTCGCCGCCGCGATCCCGCTGGGGCAGCTCGCGGACGCCACGAGCATCGGTACGTTGTTCGCGTTCGCGCTGGTCAACGTGGCCGTCGTGGTGCTGCGGCGGACCCGGCCGGAGATGCCGCGGACGTTCCGGGTGCCGTTGGCGCCGGTGCTGCCCGCGCTGGGATTCGCGTTCTGCGTCTGGATGATGGGCAGCCTCGACAGCGTGACCTGGGTCGTCTTCGGGGTCTGGATGGCCGCCGGGCTCGTGTTCTACTTCAGTTACGGCTATCGCCGTTCCCGTCTCGCGACTCCAGAGAAGTGATCCACCCGCAGTGCTGAACGATCTCGACGAACGCATCGTGCACGCCCTCGCCGAGGACGCCCGTCGCTCCTACTCCGACATCGGCCAACTCGTGGGGCTCTCCGCGCCCGCGGTGAAGCGGCGGGTGGACCGGCTCCGGGCGACCGGGGCGATCACCGGATTCACGGTCCGGGTGGACCCCGCCGCGCTCGGGTGGGAGACCGAGGGGTTCGTCGAGATCTACTGCCGGCGGAACACCTCGCCGGAGACGATCCAGCGGGGGCTGGAGCGGTATCAGGAGGTCGTGGCCGCGTCCACGGTCACCGGGGAGGCCGATGCGGTGGTTCAGGTGTTCGCTTCTGATATGCGGCACTTCGAGCGGGTGTTGGAGCGGATCGCGGGGGAGCCGTTCGTCGAGCGGACGAAGTCCGTGCTCGTTCTCTCTCCTTTGCTGCGGCGGTTTTCTTCCGGGTCGCCCGCCTGAGACGTGATCACCACGTTCGCGCTGGACCCCGAAGCTCCGGAGTGATCCCCGATATCCCCTGGGCCGGACGGGGCGGCCGGGCTAGCATCGGTGCCATGACCTGGCGACATTGATCCACCAGCCGCGCCTCCCGAGGACCGCCTCGGACGCCGTACCGACGACGTCCGATCCGCTCCTTCCGGAAGGCCTCATGACTCTCTCACCTGCGCGTGCGCCCGGTGTCGCGACCACTGGTGTCCGGCGGCTCACGGCCACGCTGTACGGGTACGCGTTCCTCGACGACTTCGTGCTGCTCTACCCGGTGTACGCGCTGCTGTTCAGCGACACCGGGCTGTCGATCTGGCAGATCTCCTCGCTGTTCGCCCTGTGGTCCCTCACCGGGATCGTGCTGGAGGTGCCCTCCGGTGCCTGGGCCGATGCCGTCTCCCGGCGTCTGCTGCTGTGGGTGGGACCGCTGCTCACCGCCGCCGGCTTCGCCCTGTGGGTGATCGCCCCCTCGTACTGGGCCTTCGCCCTCGGGTTCGTCCTGTGGGGCGTGCGGGGCGCACTCGGTTCCGGTGCGTTGGAGGCGCTGGTCTACGACGAACTCGACCGGCTGGGCGCGGCCGACCGCTACGCCCGGATCGTCGGCCGGGCCCAGGCGGCCGGGATGATCGCCGTGATGGCCGCGATGGGGCTGGCCGGTCCGGTCCTCGACCTCGGCGGGTACCCGGCCGTGGGCGCGGCGAGCGTCCTGGTCTGTGTGCTGACGTCGGTGGTGGCCACGCGGTTCCCCGAACACCGGGAGGCGCTGCCGGGGCCGAAGCACGCCTCCACCCTCGCCACCCTGCGGGCGGGACTCACCGAGCTCCGCCGGGACCGTTCCGTACGGGGCGCGATGCTTCTGGTGCCGGCCGTCGGGGCGGTCTGGGGCGCGCTCGACGAGTACACGCCGCTGCTGGTCCGGGACACCGGGGTGGCCGAGCAGACCGTGCCGTATCTGCTGCTGGTGATCTGGGTGGGGCCGGCGATCGGCAGCCTGCTGACCGGGGCGGGGGAGCGGATGGGCTCCGCCGGGCTGGGGGTGGTGCTGGCCGGGGCGTCGGTCGCGCTGGCCGTGGGGGCGCTGATGGGGACGCCTGCCGGGATCGGGCTCGTCGCCGTCGCCTTCGGGGGGTTCCAGCTGGTCAATGTGCTCGCCGACGCGCGGTTGCAGGACCGGATCGACGGGGCTCGGCGGGCGACGCTGACGTCCGTCGCGAGCATGGGGACGGAGACGGCGACGGTCGCCGTCTTCGCCGTGTATGCCGTGATCGGGGGTGCGGGAGCTGCGCACGCGGTGGCGTTCGCCGTGTTCGCGGTGCCGTATCTCGTGACGGCGGGGGTGTTGGTGGTGCGGAGGGGCGCGTAAGGGGGTGGGGCGGGGGCTGCGTGGGCGGCTGCGGGTCCGGTGTGGCTGGTCGCGCAGTTCCCCGCGCCCCTTGAGGGGCGCGGGTGGTGCCCTTTCTCAGGTGCGCAACGAATCGTCGTGCGGGCCCGGCCGCACGCAACGAATCGTCCATCGGTACGCAATGGCCGCCGCTTGTCCGGTTCGGTGTGGCGGCCGTACCGTCTTTCTGGCCCCCGATCCCCCTTTGTCCCGGTGAGGAACACGCATGCGTACCGCCCTGCTCCAGAGCTCCGGTCGGCCCGGCTCGGTCGTCGGGAACCTGAAGGTGCTCGACGAGGCCGCGGGGCGGGCCGCCGAGGCCGGGGCGGGGCTGGTGGTGGCGCCGGAGATGTTCCTGACGGGGTACGCGATCGGGGACGACATCGCGCGGCTCGCCGAGGCGGCCGACGGCGACTCGGCCGACGCGGTCGCCGAGATCGCGGGGCGCCACGGGGTCGCGATCGTCTACGGGTACCCGGAACGCGCCGGTGAGGCGGTCCACAACTCGGCGCAGCTCGTCTCCGCCGACGGCGTCCGCCTGGCGAACTACCGCAAGACCCACCTCTTCGGCTGCTTCGAGCGCGACCACTTCACGCCGGGCGGGCGGAGCGTCGTCCAGGTCGAACTGGGCGGGCTCCGCGTCGGGATCCTGATCTGCTACGACGTGGAGTTCCCGGAGAACGTCCGCGCCCACGCCCTCGCCGGCACGGATCTGCTGGTGGTGCCGACGGCCCAGATGCATCCGTTCCAGTTCGTCGCCGAGTCGATGATCCCGGTGCGGGCCTTCGAGAACCAGATGTACGTCGCGTACGTCAACCGGGTCGGCCGTGAAGGGGAGTTCGAGTTCGTCGGGCTGTCCACGCTGGCCGGGCCCGACGGGATCGCGCGTACCCGCGCCGGGCGCGAGGAGGATCTCGTCCTCGCCGATGTCGACCCCGCCTCCCTCGCGGCCTCTCGCGAGGCGAACCCGTACCTCCAGGACCGTCGCCCCGGGCTCTACGGCTCCCTCGTCTGAGTCCCGCCCCGCCCCGAACCCCCGTTCCACCGCAAGGAGTCCGTACCCCATGACGTCCACCGTGCCCAACGCCGTCGAGCACGCAGACGAGCAGCAGCCGCCGATCACCATGTTCGGCCCGGACTTCCCGTACGCGTACGACGACTTCCTGGCCCACCCGGCCGGTCTGGGCCAGATACCGGCCACCGAGCACGGAGCCGAGGTCGCGGTCATCGGTGGGGGGCTGTCCGGCATCGTGGCGGCGTACGAGCTGATGAAGATGGGGCTCAAGCCGGTCGTCTACGAGGCCGACCGGATCGGCGGGCGCCTGCGGACGGTCGGCTTCGAGGGATGCGACCCGTCGCTCACCGCCGAGATGGGGGCGATGCGCTTCCCGCCGTCCTCCACGGCACTCCAGCACTACATCGACCTGGCGGGTCTGGAGACCCGGCCGTTCCCCAACCCCCTCGCGGAGGCCACGCCGTCGACCGTGGTCGACCTCAAGGGCGAGTCCCACTACGCCGAGACCATCGACGACCTGCCGCAGGTCTACCGGGACGTGGCCGCCGCCTGGAAGGCCTGCCTCGAAGAGGGCGCCGACTTCTCCGACATGAACCGGGCGCTGCGCGAGCGGGACGTGCCGCGCATCCGGGAGATCTGGGCCAAGCTCGTCGAACGGCTCGACAACCAGACCTTCTACGGCTTCCTCTGCGACTCCGAGGCCTTCAAGTCCTTCCGGCACCGCGAGATCTTCGGCCAGGTCGGCTTCGGTACCGGCGGCTGGGACACCGACTTCCCCAACTCCATCCTGGAGATCCTGCGCGTCGTCTACACCGAGGCCGACGACCACCACCGCGGCATCGTCGGCGGCAGCCAGCAACTCCCGCTGCGGCTCTGGGAACGCGAGCCCGAGAAGATCGTGCACTGGCCGTACGGGACGTCCCTCAGGTCCCTGCACACGGAGGGCGAGCCCAGGCCTGCCGTCACCCGGCTGCAGCGGACCGCCGGCAACCGGATCACCGTGACGGACGCGAACGGCGACATCCGCACCTACCGGGCGGCGATCTTCACCGCGCAGTCCTGGATGCTGCTCTCCAAGATCGCCTGCGACGACTCGCTCTTCCCGATCGACCACTGGACGGCGATCGAGCGCACCCACTACATGGAGTCCAGCAAGCTCTTCGTGCCCGTCGACCGGCCGTTCTGGCTGGACAAGGACGAGGTCACCGGCCGGGACGTCATGTCGATGACGCTCACCGACCGCATGACGCGCGGGACCTACCTCCTCGACGACGGCCCGGACAAGCCCGCCGTCATCTGCCTCTCCTACACCTGGTGCGACGACAGCCTGAAGTGGCTGCCGCTGTCGGCGAACGAGCGGATGGAGGTCATGCTGAAGTCGCTCGGCGAGATCTACCCGAACGTCGACATCCGGAGCCATGTCATCGGCAACCCGGTGACCGTCTCCTGGGAGAACGAGCCGTACTTCATGGGCGCGTTCAAGGCGAACCTGCCCGGCCACTACCGCTACCAGCGGCGCCTGTTCACCCACTTCATGCAGGACCGGCTGCCCGACGACAAGCGGGGCATCTTCCTCGCCGGCGACGACATCTCCTGGACGGCCGGCTGGGCGGAGGGCGCGATCCAGACCGCGCTCAACGCGGTCTGGGGCGTCATGCACCACTTCGGCGGCGCCACGGACGCGACCAACCCCGGCCCGGGAGACGTCTACGACACGATCGCCCCCGTCGAACTCCCCGAGGACTAGGGCGGTTTCGAGGGAGGAGCCACCCCCGCCCGCACGGGCCGGAGGTCACCCGCGAGGCCGGCAGTCGGCCCGCTCGGGCATCGGGGTCAGCAGCATGCGGCCCGCGAGGCCCACCGCCGCGTCCAGCCGGTGGGCGAACTCCTCGGCGAGATCCGGGAGTCCGCGCAGCGCCCACAGCGCTCGGGCGGCCGACCAACTGGCCTCACGGGCGCGTTCCAGGCTCCACGCGCCGAGCAGATGAGTGAGCGGATCGGCGATCTGGAGAAGATCGGGTCCCGGCATCAACTCCTCGCGGATACGTTCCTCCAACGAGACGAGGACATCGCCCACCTGCTCGAACTCGTCCTCCAGATCGACGGGTTCGCAACCGAGCGTACGACAGGTGTCCACGACGGCCAGCGCGAGATCGTGCCCGATGTGCGCGTTGATGCCGCAGAGGGCGAACTGCAGCGGCCGTACCCCGGGGTGGCGCCGGAACTGCAGCAGCGGCCGCCAGCACGCGGGCGCGTGCCCGCCCTCGGCGACCCGCAGATACCGCTCGGCGAACAGCACGTCCAGGGTGATCGCGGCCTCGGCGTCCGGGAAGTGACCGGTGTCCAGGCGCCGTCCGATGGCCTCCGTGACGGCGAGGTAGACGCCGTTGAAGACGGCGATCCCGTCCCGCTCGGGAAGGACGGCGTCCAGAGCGCGCATACGGGAGACGACCGTGTCCACGGGATCGTCCACCGGGTCCACGGAAGGGGTGAAATGTTCCGACTGCGCCATAGGGGGCAGGGTCGCAGGCCTACGCTGACACCGGTGCCGCCGTGCCCGGCACGTCCCCGGAACGGGGTAACGCGGGCGCGGCGGGAAGCGCCGGGAAGCCGACGAAGCGCGGTCCGGTGAGCAGGGGGGAGCACCACGTGTCAGGCTTACGCGCCCAGCGTCTGGCCGCACGCCGAGCCGAACGCCGACGGGCGGCGAGGCGCGGCGCCATGACGGCCGCGGCGTTGCTCGTGGCCGTCGTCGGGACGATCACCGGCATGGTGGCGGCGATGGGCGGCGAGACAGGCACCGACGAGGCCCGACCGCGGACGAGCCGCTCATGGGCCCTTCCGTCCGACCCCTCCACCCCTTCCGGCCTCTCCGGCCCGACCGGAGGGGGCGGCCCCGCCCCGGACCACTCCTCCCCGCCGCGCACCCCGCCCTCGTCGCCCCCGCCCGGCCCCTCGGTGAAGGCCGAAGCGCGGCCCCCGGCGGAGCGGACCGAACAGCGCGCGGCACCGGGGACCGGCCCCGGCGAGCTCTACCGCCATCCCGACTCCCAGGTCCTCGACTGGGTCCGCGACCACCCCGACGACCCGCGCGGCGCCGCCATCGAGACCGGCATCGCCGACCGCCCCGCCGCCGTCTGGTTCACCGCCCCCGACCCCGCCGCCCTCACCTCGCAGGTCGCGGCGGTCGCTTCCGGGGGCGCCGCGCGGGACCAGGTGCCGGTCCTCGTGGCGTACGCGATCCCCGACCGCGACTGCGGCGGTGCCTCCCAGGGCGGGTCGCCGAGCCTGGACGCGTACGACGCCTGGATCGACGCGTTCGCCGCCGGGCTGGGCTCGGACGACGTCATCGTGATCCTGGAGCCGGACGCGATCGCCCAGTCCGACTGCCTCTCCGCCGGCGGCCGCGCCGACCGCTTCGCCTCGCTCGCCCGCGCGGGCCGAGTCCTCAAGGCGGCCAACCCCGACGCTCGCGTCTACTACGACGCCGGGCACTCTCAGTGGAACACCCCGGGCAAGCAGGCCGCGCTGCTGCGCCGGGCGGGCGCCGCCGCCCCCGAGGGCTCCGACGGTGTCTTCAGCAACGTGTCGAACTTCAACCGCACGGAAGCGGAGGTCGCCTACACCCGCCGGGTCCTCGACGCGCTCGGCGCTCCCGCGGGCCTCGGCGCCGTCATCGACACCAGCCGCAACGGCAACGGCGCCCCGGCCGACGGCGCCTGGTGCGACCCCACCGGCCGCGGCCTCGGCCGCCCGCCCACCCTCACCACCGGCGAGCCCCGCGTCCACGCCTACCTGTGGGTGAAACTCCCGGGCGAGTCCGACGGCTGCCGGGGGCGGGCGGGCACGTTCTCACCGGGGTACGCGTACGAGCTGGCGCGGGGGTGAGCGAGGCGTCGCGGGCGGCCGGATCAGGCCTTCGGGTCGGGCAGCGTCACCTTTGGTAGGGACACTCGGGGGCGGTCGGAGTCGCTGGTGCGCAGCACGCCCGCGAAGGCGACCAGGCCGCACGCCAGCACGGTCACCAGGCCGAACGACACGACCAGGCTGGTCAGTTGAGCCAGACCGCCGATCGCGCTCGGCGCCACGAGCCCGGAGGTGTACGTGATGGTCGCGACCCCCGCGATGGCCTGACTGGGGTTCGGTCCGCTGCGGCCAGCGGCGGCGAAGCAGAGCGGTACGACGACCGCGATGCCGAGCCCCATCAGTGCGAACCCGGTCATCGCGACCGCCGGCGCGTTCGCGACGATGATGAGGACCCCGCCGAGGGCGGCCAGCACACCGCTCACCCGGACCGTGCGGACCGAGCCGAAGCGGTTGACCACCGCGTCGCCCGCCAGCCGGGCCACCGCCATGGTCAGCATGAATCCGGTGGTGCACGCCGCCGCGAGCCCGGCCGAGGTCTCCAACTGGTCCCGCAGATAGACCGCCGACCAGTCCAGGGCCGCCCCCTCCGCGAACACCGCGCAGAAGCCGACCGCGCCGATCAGCAGCGCCGACTTCGGCGGCAGCGCGAACCGGGGCGGCGGCTCCTCGTCCTCGGTGGGCCGCAGATCCAGTACCCACTGGCAGGCGACCAGTCCGAGGACGGTGAGCGCGGCCGCCGCGAGCACGTGGTGCAGCCGGGCGTCCGACCCGAGGTGCGCCGCGAGGGTGCCGGCCGCCGAGCCGACGAGGGCACCCGCGCTCCACATGCCGTGCAGACCCGACATGATCGACTTCCCGAGACGGCTCTCGACCTCGACGCCGAGCGCGTTCATGGCGACGTCCGACATGCCCGCCGACGCGCCGTACACGAACAGCGCGAGGCAGAGCGTCCAGAGGTTCGGCGAGAGGGAGGGCAGGACCAGCGCGAGCGTCCACATCGAGAGCAGTCCGCGCAACGCCGTACGGGCGCCGAACCGGTGACTGATACGGCCCGCGAGCGGCATCGCCAGCGAGGCGCCGATCGCCGGGAAGGCGAGAGCGAGCCCCAGTTGGCCGGCGCTGACCCCCGCATGGTCCTGGATCCACGGCACCCGGGTCGCGAACGAGCCGGTGACGGCGCCGTGCACCGCGAACACGGCCGCCACGGCGTACCGCGCCCGCCTCACCTCGCGCTGCTCGTAGATCACCGCACTCATTCTCCGCCTCCCTGAATCATCCGCCTGCCGCCCTCGACCCTCCGGTTCCCGGATGTCCTCGGCCCCTAGGCGGTAGCGCTCGCGTAAACTATCAGGAACCCTGCCTGATAGATAGTGAGCGGGGTGAGGAGCAGACGCTCCGGGCCGACCGCCCCGCGGTGCCGCCTATCTGGGAGGATCCCGGCATGCCCGCATCACCCAGCACCGCCCGAGCCATCAACGACCGGCTCGCCCTGCGACTGCTGCAGCAGGAAGGGCCGCTGACGGCAGGGCAGTTGAAGCAGCTCACCGGTCTGTCCCGGCCCACCGTCGCCGACCTCGTGGAGCGCCTCACGGCCGCCGGGCTGATCGAGGTCGTGGGGGAGTCGGGGGAGCAGCGGCGCGGGCCCAACGCCCGGGTGCACGGCATCGTCGCCGACCGCGCGCACCTCGCCGCCGTCGACGTGCGCACCGAGGGGGTCTCGGTCGTCGTCGCCGACCTGATCGGTACGGAGCTGACGCGGGCGTCCGTCCCGATCGCGGACGACGCCGGCACGGGGCCCGCGGTGGAGCAGGCGGTGGCCCTGGTGGAGCGCGCCGCCAAGGAGGCGGGCGCCGACCGGCTGCACACGGTGGCGATCGGCGCCCCCGGTCTGATCGACCCGGCCACCGGCGAACTCCGCGACTCCAGCGGCCTCCCCGCCTGGCACCGCCGCCTGGTCGCAGCCCTCGGTGAACGGCTTCCCGCCCAGGTCCTCGTGGAGAACGAGACCAACCTCGCCGCGCTCGCCGAACAGCGTGACGGTGCCGCCCGCGACCGCGACACCTTCGTCCTCCTCTGGCTCGGCCTCGGCACCGGCGCCGCCGTGGTCCTCGACGGCCACCTCCGGCGCGGCGCCTCCGGCGGCACCGGCGAGATCGGCTTCCTCCCTGTCCCGGGCACGGCCACGGTCCCCTCCGCCGTCGACTGCGAGGGCGGCTTCCACTCCCTCGGCGGCGCGGCGGCGGTGGTCGCACTGGCTGCCGCACACGGCGTCACGGCCGAGGCCGCGGCGCACGAGCCGTACGCGGCGACGCTGGTGCGCACGGCGGCGACCGCCCTCACGACGACCGCCCTCACGGCGCCCGGCGGCGCGGCGACCTCGACGCCGCCCACCTCTCACACGGCCTCCGACACCGCCTCCCGCGCCGCCTTCCTCGACGCCCTCGCCGACCGCGTGGCCATCGGCGTGGCCTCGGTCGTCGCCGTGCTCGACCCCGGCTGTGTGGTGCTCGGCGGCGAGGTCGGCCGGGCCGGCGGTGACGAACTCGCCGGCAGGGTGGGGAAGCGGCTGAAGACGATGTCGCCGTTGCCGACCGAGGTGCGGGCCAGTGGCCTCGGCGGGACCGCCGTCCTGCGCGGCGCGCTGCTCATGGCCCGGGAGGCGGCCCAGGACGACCTGTTCGGATCGCCCGCGCGGTAGCCCGGACGCCCCTCGCCCTCACCCCTTGCCCGGCGCCGCCCCGAACCGCTGCTCCAGGTACTCCGCGAACGTCACCTTGCCCACGGCGCGCCCCGGCGTGAGATGGCCGCCGGCGCGGAAGCCGCGGTAGGCCTTGCCGAACAGCGGGACGTTCACGAGGGGGCGGCGGCGGCCGGTGGCCGACAGGTAGGCGCGGGCCAGCCGGGGGAAGCTGAGGACCTCCGGGCCGCCCAGGTCGTCGACGCGGCCGGCGGGGGCACCCACGGCCAGCTCCGCCAGCCGGTCCGCGACCTCGGTGACCGCGACGGGCTGGTCGCTCACCCCGGCGGGGAGCATCATGACCGGCGGCTTGGAGAGACTCTGGAAGAGCAGCACGACCAGGTCGTGGAACTGGGTCGCGCGCAGGGTCGTCCAGCCCAGCCCGGACCCCTCGACCAGCCGCTCGACCGCCAGCTTGGACCGGTAGTAGCCGAGCGGCACCCGGTCCACCCCGACGATCGAGATGTAGACGAGATGGCCGACCCCGGCCCGCCGCGCCGCCTTGATCAGGTGCTCCGCCGCCTTCTCGTCGCCCCCGCGCGGCGACGTCGCGCAGTGCACGATCGTGTCCACCCCCGCCACGGCCGCCTCCAGCCCGCTCCCGCCCGCGACGAGGTCGACGGCGTAGGGCTGGGCGTGCCGGCTGAGGACGCGTACATCGTGTCCGGCCGCCCGCAGCCGCTCGACGAGGGGGCGCCCGAGGACGCCGGTGCCACCGGTCACCAGGATCGTGGTCATGCTGTTTCCTTCGCGTCGGCGAGCGGAACCACCCACGCGGCGGCCGTCCCACGACCTCCAGCCTGCGCGTCTCGGCCCGGGTCGGCAGTGCGGGGGACCCGGCGGCGGGGCAAGGGCCGTCGTCACCGCCGCCGGGCCGTTCGAGGCGGGTACCGCGACCGCAGACTTTAAAAGGACTAGACCAAGCTGGTCAATGGGTCGCGCGGCCCTCGAGTGGGGCCGCCGTGACGGAAGTTGACCCTTGGTCAGTGATAGCCGAAACCCGTCGGTGTCCGCCGGAGAAGTCCAGTGATGCTTCCTGTGAGCCACCCCACAGCCCTCACCCGCATGGGTGCCGATCGGGCGTGGCACACTGGCCATGTACCAGAAGCAGCGCACTCCGGGGTCGGTGAAAGTCCGAACCGGCGGTTATAGTCCGCGACCCGGTCGCTTCCAGCGGCCGGTTGACCAGGTGAAATTCCTGGACCGACGGTTAAAGTCCGGATGGGAGGCAGTGCGCGGCGGGCGAGCATGCGTGCGCGCCGCCGTCTGTTTTTGGCCCACCTCGACAGGGGTGGGTCTTCTACGCGGCGTCGCTCCCTGTGCCGCGGTCCGCTCTGTCTGTCGTCTTCGACAGCCCCGGAGTCCGTGCCCTATGAGGCAGGAGGACCCGGGAAGTGTTCACCGGAATCGTCGAAGAGCTGGGTGAGGTCACCGCCGTCGAGAATCTCGGCGACTCCTCCCGCTTCCGTCTGCGCGGCGCCGTCGTCACCGAGGGCGCGAAGCACGGCGACTCCATCGCCGTGAACGGTGTCTGTCTCACGGTCGTGGAGCACGGGGACGACTGGTTCACCGCCGACGTCATGGCGGAGACCCTCGAACGCTCCAGCCTCGGCGCCCTCGGCGTCGGCTCCCGCGTCAACCTCGAACGCCCGATGGCCGTCGGCGAGCGCCTCGGCGGGCACATCGTGCAGGGCCACGTCGACGGCACGGGCCAGGTCATCGAGCGCAAGCCCTCCGAGAACTGGGAGATCGTCAAGATCTCGCTCCCGGCGGACCTCACCCGGTACGTCGTCGAGAAGGGCTCCATCACCGTCGACGGCATCAGCCTCACCGTCGTCGACGCGGGTCCCGACTACTTCACGGTGAGCCTCATCCCGACCACGCTCGACCTGACCACGCTCGGCCGCAAGCAGCCCGGCGACCCGGTCAACCTGGAGGTCGACGTCATCGCCAAGTACGTCGAGCGCCTGCTGGGCAACCAGGGCGCGGCGAAGACCGAGGGAGCGGGACGGTGAACTCCCTGAACACCGTCGCCTTCACCGCCTTCGGCCAGCAGATCCTCTGGTCGGACATGGTGGGCAACATCCTCGGGCTGATCGCCCTCGCCCTCGGCGCGGTCCGCTCCCTGTGGAACTGGCCCGTGCAGTTCCTCTCCGGCCTCGTCCTCTTCGGCGCCTTCGTCGGCCACCTCACCGGCAGCGCCGGCAAGCAGGTCATCGTCATGGCCGTCGCCGCGTACGGCTGGTGGCAGTGGAACCGTACGAAGGGGCAGTCCGCGGACGGTGCCATCACCCCGCGTTTCGCCACCTGGCGCGAGCGCGGCTACCTGATCGCCGGCGCCGTGCTCGGCACCCTCGCCGTCGGCGGCCTCTTCACCGCCTTCCCGACCCTGTCCTGGGACCCCTGGCCGGACGCCTACATCTTCACCGGCACCATCGTCGCCATGTACGCCCAGGCACGCGGCATGGTCGAGTTCTGGTTCGCCTGGCTGCTCGTCGACCTCGTCGGCGTACCCCTCAACTTCGCCAACGGTTACGCGTTCTCCGGATTCGTCTACATCATCTACGGCGCGCTCGTCCTGTGGGGCATGCGCGACTGGTGGCTGCGCTCCCGCAAGCCCGCCCTGGAAGGAGCCCCCGCATGAGCACGGCGCCGATCCTCTACAGCACCGACGACATCGAGGAGTTCGGGCTCGACCCGGTCGAGCAGGCCATCGCCGACATCGCGGCGGGCCGCCCCGTCGTGGTCGTCGACGACGAGAACCGCGAGAACGAGGGCGACCTCGTCATCGCCGCCGAGAAGGCCACCCCCGAGATCATCGCCTTCATGATGAGCGAGTGCCGGGGCATGATCTGCGCCCCCATGGAGGCGGAGGAGCTGGACCGGCTCGAACTGCCGCAGATGGTGCAGCAGAACACCGAGTCGATGCGCACCGCCTTCACCGTCACCGTCGACGCGGGACCCCAGCACGGCGTCACCACCGGCATCTCCGCCTCCGACCGCGCCACCACCCTCCAGCTCCTGGCGAGTGGCACCGCCGAGCCCGGCGACTTCGTCCGTCCCGGCCACATCTTCCCGCTGCGCGCCCGTTCCGGCGGGGTGCTCGTGCGTGACGGCCACACCGAGGCCGCCGTCGACCTCGCCCGTCTCGCGGGCCTGCGCCCGGCCGGCGTGATCGTCGAGATCGCCGGCGAGGACGGCCGCATGCTGCGCCTGCCCGAACTGATCCCGTTCGCCCGCAAGCACGGCCTGACGATCATCTCCATCGAGGACCTGATCGCCTACCGCCGCAGCTCCGAGCCCACCGTCAAGCGCGAGGCGAAGACCCAACTCCCCACCGCCTTCGGTGACTTCACGGCCTACGGCTACCGCTCCACGGTCGACGGCGTCGAACACGTCGCCCTCGTCCACGGCGAGATCGGCGACGGCGAGGACGTCCTCGTCCGGGTCCACTCCGAATGCCTCACCGGCGACATCTTCCACTCCCTGCGCTGCGACTGCGGCCCCCAGCTGGAGACCTCCCTCCAGCGCATCGCCACCGAGGGCCGGGGCGTCGTCGTCTATCTGCGTGGCCACGAGGGCCGCGGCATCGGACTGCTCTCCAAGCTGCGCGCGTACGAACTCCAGGAACTCGGCCGCGACACCCTCGACGCCAACCTGGAGCTGGGCCTGCCCGCCGACGCCCGGGACTACGGCGCCGGGGCGCAGATCCTGCGGGACCTGGGTGTGCGCGGTGTGCGCCTGATGACCAACAACCCCGAGAAGACCGACGCCCTCGTCCGGCACGGCCTCGTCGTCACCGACCGCGAGCCGATGCCCGTCCGCGCGGGCGAGCACAACCTCCGCTACCTGCGCACCAAGCGGGACCGGATGGGCCACGACCTGCCGTGGCTGGACACGACCACCGCGTCCACCTGCGGCAACCAGTAACACCAGCGGCAAGATCCACGAAGAAGAGTTCCAGGAACCAAGGAGCAACGTGAGCGGCAAGGGCGCACCCGAACTGTCCGTACGCAACTGCGGCGACCTGCGCGTCGCGGTCATCGCGGCGCAGTGGCACGAGAAGGTGATGGACGGCCTCGTCGAAGGCGCCCTGCGCGCCCTGCGCGACCTGGGCATCACCGAGCCGACCCTGCTGCGGGTCCCCGGCAGCTGGGAACTCCCCGTCGTCGCCAAGGTCCTCGCGGGCCGCGGCTACGACGCCATCGTCGCCCTCGGCGTCGTCATCCGCGGCGGCACCCCCCACTTCGAGTACGTGTGCCAGGGCGTCACCCAGGGCCTCACCCAGGTCTCCGTCGACACCGGCGTCCCCGTCGGCATGGGCGTACTGACCTGCGACACCGAGGAGCAGGCCCTGGACCGCGCCGGCATCGAGGGCTCCAACGAGGACAAGGGCCACGAGGCGGTGACGGCGGCGGTGGCGACGGCGGCCACCCTCCGCTCAGTATCTGAACCGTGGCGCTGACGAAACGCCGGTGTGGCATAGGCTGAGCGTCACCATGTCCAAGAAGACGTTCGAGGAGCTCTTCACCGAGCTCCAGCAGAAGGCCATCACCGGCGACCCCGCCACTTCCCGTACCGCGGAACTGGTCGAGAAGGGCGTCCATGCCATCGGCAAGAAAGTCGTCGAGGAGGCCGCCGAGGTGTGGATGGCCGCCGAGTACGAGGGCAAGGAAGCCGCCGCCGAGGAGATCTCGCAGCTGCTCTACCACGTCCAGGTGATGATGGTCGCCCGCGGCATCTCCCTGGACGACGTGTACGCCCACCTGTAAGCCAGCCCGTTCCGCACCTCACCTCTCACGCAAAGGAAGCTCGCCTCATGCTGCGCATCGCCGTCCCCAACAAGGGTTCCCTGTCCGGCCCTGCGGGGGAGATGCTGCATGAGGCCGGCTACCAGCAGCGCCGCGAGTCCAAGGAACTGCGGATCGTCGACCCGGTCAACGAGGTGGAGTTCTTCTACCTCCGCCCCCGCGACATCGCGATCTACGTCTCCTCCGGCCGCCTCGACATCGGCATCACCGGCCGGGACCTGCTCATCGACTCCGGCGCCAACGCCGAGGAGATCCTCCCGCTCGGCTTCGCCCGCTCCACCTTCCGCTTCGCCTCCAAGCCGGGAACGGCGAACGGCGTCGCGGACCTCAAGGGCAAGACGGTCGCCACCTCCTACGAGGGCATCGTCGCGGGCCACCTCGCGGACAACGGCATCGACGCCTCCGTGGTCCACCTCGACGGCGCCGTCGAGACCGCCATCGAGCTGGGCGTCGCCGAGGTCATCGCCGACGTCGTCGAGACCGGCACCTCCCTGCGCAACGCCGGCCTGGAGGTCTTCGGCGAGCCGATCATGAAGTCCGAGGCCGTCGTCATCCGCCGCGTCGGCGCCGCCACGGCCTCGGAGTCCTCGGAGTCCTCGGAACACGAGGCCAAGGTGCAGCAGTTCCTGCGCCGCCTCCAGGGCGTCCTCGTCGCCCGGACCTACGTGATGATGGACTACGACTGCCGCGTCGAGCAGTTGGAGAAGGCCGTTGCGCTCACCCCCGGCCTGGAGTCCCCGACCGTCTCGCCGCTGCACAACGAGGGCTGGGTCGCCGTCCGTGCGATGGTCCCCGCCAAGGAGGCCCAGCGGATCATGGACGATCTGTACGACATCGGAGCCCGGGCCATCCTGACCACCGCCATCCACGCCTGCCGCCTCTGACGGCCGGGGAGTCGTACGCCATGCCGGACCAGTCCCCCCTCCCCGCCCTGCCCGTCACTTTTCGGCCGGGCCGTACCCGGGCCGTGCTGCTGACCGCCGCGGGCGCGATCTTCGTCGTCATCACGGTCGTCGCACTGCTGCTGCCCACACTCGGCCCGGGGGAACGCCTCAGCTTCGTCTTCACGGCGGCCATGCTGGCCGGAGTGCTGTGCATGCTCTCCCGGCCCAAGGTGGTCGCCGACGAGTCCGGTGTGACCGTCGTCAACATCACAGCGCGGCGGCAGTTGGGCTGGGCCGAGATCGTGCAGGTGAACCTGCGGGTCGGCGACCCCTGGGTCTTCCTCGACCTCACCGACGGCACCAGCCTGCCCGCGCTCGGCATCCAGCCGGGCATCGCCAAGCAGCACGCCATCGAGGACGCCCGGACCCTCCGCGCGCTGGTGGAGAGCCGCTCGGTCGCCGAGCCCGAGCAGCAGCAGGGCTGACCCGATCGAAGATCAGGGCCGATCCGACTGAAGATCAGGGCCGACTCGGGGCCGTCGCCCCTGCCGCACCGGCCCCTGTCTTGATTAATCTGTTGGCGGAGGCGTTTTCGTCGCGCCTCCGTCTCTGTCGTTCCACCCCGGAAGGCAGGGGCTCCCTGCTATTCGAGGAGTGACTCCCTCCAGCGATGGACGGATCGTCCTGTAGTACCTGCGCCGCCCCCTCCCGAGATACCGAGGCGGCGGCATGACCATCCCCCTGCTGCTCCTCGGAGCCGCGTTCCTGCTGATCCTCGCCAACGGCTTCTTCGTGGCCGCCGAGTTCGGCCTCGTCACGGTCGAACGACCGGAGGCCGAGAAGGCCGCCGCCGAGGGCGACCGCCGGGCCCACAAGGTGGTGGACGCGCTCAAGGAGCTGTCGTTCCAGCTCTCCGGCACCCAGCTCGGCATCACCATCACCTCGCTCGTCGTCGGCATGCTCGCCGAACCCGCGCTCGCGGAGATACTCCACGGCCCCTTCACCGCCATCGGCATACCCGAAGGCGCCGTGTCCGGTGTGTCCGTGGTCGTCGGCATGCTGCTGGCCTCCGCCGTGCAGATGGTGATCGGCGAACTGGTCCCCAAGAACTGGGCGGTGTCGAAGCCCATGCAGGTCGCCCGCTTCGTCGCGGGCCCCCAGCACGTCTTCTCGCGCCTCTTCCGCCCGGTCATCGCCGCCCTCAACGCGGTCGCCAACCGTCTGGTCCGCGCCTTCGGCGTCGAGCCCACCGACGAGCTGGCCTCCGCCCGCACCCCCGGCGAACTGGTCTCCCTCGCCCGGCACTCGGCCCAGGCCGGCGCCCTGGAACAGGACACGGCCGACCTGTTCGTCCGCACGCTCTCCCTGGGCGAGCTGACCGCGGAGAACGTGATGACACCGCGCGTCAAGGTCAGCGCCCTGCAGTCCACGGCCACCGCCGAGGACGTGGTCAACCTGACCCGCGCCACCGGCCTCTCCCGCTTCCCCGTCTACCGGGAGCGGATCGACGAGATCGTCGGCATGGCCCACCTCAAGGACGCTCTCGCGATCCCGGCCCACGACCGGCTGCACACCCCGGTCGGCAGGATCGCCAGGACGCCGCTGCTCGTCCCCGAGTCGCTGCCCGTGCAGCCGCTGCTGGCCCGGCTGCGCAGCGAGCAGCCCATCGCCGTCGTCGTCGACGAGTACGGCGGTACGGCCGGGGTGGTGACCCTGGAGGACATCGTCGAGGAACTGGTCGGCGAGGTGCGCGACGAGCACGACGGGCACGAGCGGCCCGAACTCGCCGCCGCCCCGCCCGAGGACGGCCACCTCGCCTGGGACGCCGACGGCAGCTGCCGGGTCGATGTGCTCCAGCGGATCGGCCTGGACGTTCCGGAGGGCCCCTACGAGACGGTCGCCGGCCTCGTCGCCGACCTGCTCGGCCGCATCCCGGCCCCCGGCGACCGCGCCGAACTGCCCGGCTGGCGGCTGTCGGTACGCCAGGTCGGCCACTACCGCGCGGAGCGCGTACGCCTGGTCCGCATGACTCCCGTCAAGGAGACCGTCCCTGACAGGAAGGGGACCCGCGGCACGGAACCCGCTGCCGTCAAGGAATCCACCCTCGTCAAGGAACCCACCTCCGTCACGGGAGCGACCCGGGGTACACGTCCCACGCCCGTCACCGAAGCTGCCCGCGCCACGGGCCCCACCCCCGTCACGAACCCCGCCTCGGCCGTGGAGGCAACCCGATGAGCATGCTCCAACTCCTGTTCGCCCTGCTCCTCGTGCTCGCCAACGGCTTCTTCGTCGGCGCCGAGTTCGCCCTGGTCTCCGTCCGCCGCAGCCAGATCGAACCACTGGGGACCACCCGGGCACGCCAGGTCCTCTACGGCCTGGAGAACCTGCCCCAGATGATGGCGGCGGCCCAGTTCGGCATCACCGTCTGCTCACTGACGCTGGGCGCGGTCGCCGAGCCGACGGTGGCCAAGCTGCTGGAGCCGGTCTTCGAGGCCATCCATCTGCCGCACGGCATGATCCACCCCCTCGGCTACGTCATCGCGCTGGCCGTGGTCGTCTTCCTCCACCTCGTCATCGGGGAGATGCTGCCGAAGAACCTGGCGATGGCGGCGCCGGAGAAGACGGCGCTGTGGCTGAGCCCGGCGCTGGTGGCCTTCGCGAGGCTGTGCAAGCCGGTCACGATCGGTCTCGGTGCCTGTGCCCGCGTGGTCCTGCGGCTCTTCCACGTCGAGCCCAAGGACGAGGTCGAGGCCGTCTTCACCAGCGTCCAGCTGAGCCGACTGGTCGAGGACTCCGGTCAGGCCGGGCTGCTCGACCCCGAGGAGCAGGAGCGCCTGGAGGACGCGCTGGAGCTGGGCTCCCGCCCGGTGACGGACGTCCTGCTCAAGCGGGACACCCTGGTGACGGTGGTGCCTTCGGTGACGCCCGCGCAGGTCGTGGCGCTGACCGCCCGTACCGGTTACTCCCGCTTCCCGGTGGTCGCGGAGAACGGCGCGTTCATGGGCCGCTACCTCCACGTCAAGGACGTCCTCGACCTGGAGGACTCCGAGCGCGCCGTCCCCCAGCAGATCTGGCGCCCCATGACCACCCTCCGCGCGGAGCTGCCGCTGGACGACGCGCTGACGGTCATGCGGCGGGCCGCCACGCACCTGGCCCAGGTCGCGGACGCCTCCGGCAAGGTGCTGGGCCTCGCCGCCCTGGAGGACGTCCTGGAACTCCTGGTCGGCGAGGTCCGCGACCCGGCCCACCGAGAGATCCAGCCGGTCCGCGTGACGGAACCAAGGGGCAGCGAAACCCCGAAGGAGGCCCTCGCAAGCTGACTCAGCTCCCCGCGCCCCTGATGAAATGGCCGCAGGCCTTTCAGGGGCGCGGGGAACTGCGCGAGCAACCCCACCGGACCCGCGCATGGGGGTCGAAGGGGCGCAGCCCCTTCAGGAGGGGACGGGTAGGGGCGGCGGGGGCGAGGAAACCTCACATCGCCGAAGCCTCCCCGGGCCCCCGCCCCGACAGAACCTCCCCGTACGCCTGCATCAGGTCCGGCAGCCGCAAGGTCGACAGATCATCCCGCGTGGGAATCGACGGATACCCCGACAACCGCAGATCCCGATACGCACAACTCTTCTCGTACAACGTCCGCAGAAACCGCCCGTTCCCGAGCTCGTCGATCCACCCCTGCTCCACGACATGCCCGGAGATCGACCGCAACTCGTCGAGCGCCTCCTCGTCCCACACGTCCCCGTTGTCCGCCGCGAGCACCTCCCCGATGGAGGTCAGCTCCAACGGCCGGTAGGACGGAAAGTCGACACGCGTCGTGAACCGGGACGACAGCCCGGGGTTGGCCGCCAGCAGCCGGTCCATTCCCTCCGGATACCCGGCAAGGATCACGACCAGATGATCCCGGTTGTCCTCGGCCCGCTTCAGCAGCACCTGAAGCGCCTCGTCCCCGTACGCGTCCCCCTTCCCGTACCCGGAGTTGGACAGGGAGTACGCCTCGTCCACGAACAGCACCCCGCCGATCGCCGAGTCGATCAGCTCGTTCGCCTTCACGGCGGTCTGCCCGAGGTACTCGCCCACGAGATCCGCGCGCTGCGCCTCGACGAGATGGTCGCCGCCCAGCAGCCCGAGCGCGTAGAAGACCCGGCCCAGTATTCGCGCCACGGTCGTCTTCCCGGTCCCGGACGGACCGGAGAAGACGAAGTGCCGCTTGGGCGGCTGCACCGGCAAGCCCTGCCCCGCCCGCAACCGCGCCATGTTCAGCTGCGCGGACAACGCCTTGACCTGCCGTTTCACCGGCTCCAGCCCGACCATCCGCTCCAGCTCCGCGAGCGCCTCCTCCAGCAGCTCCGGATCCGTCGGCCCGGCCGGCAGGGACAGCGGCTCCACCGGCACCACGGACTTCTCCCGAACGAAGGTGTCACCGGCCTCGGGCGGCAGCCCGCCCGACGGCGGCGGTCCGGGATCCGACACCTTCAGATCCCGGCCCTCGGCGTCGAAGAACGGCTCCAGGCCGTCGCCGTCGAGCACGTCCTGCCCGATCCCGGCGAGCGCGATCGCGGCGAAGTCGCTCGCGTCGTCGTCGTACCCGTCTCCCTCGGCGATCGCGGCCAGGCGCGCGGAGGTGTCCATGAAGGCGGGGTCGACCCGGTGCACCGCCCGGTACAGCGGCAGCGCGGCCGCGCTGCGCCCCGTGCCCTCGTGCGCGCGGGCCAGCCAGTACCGCAGCTCCTTGCGCTGCGGCTGCTCGCTGCGGCAGCGCATCAGCGCCGCGGAGAGCAGCGGCTCGGCCTGCCCGTAGGTCTCCAGCCGGACCCGGGCCATCCCGCCGAACAGGCCGGCCTCGATCCCCAGCAGTGGATCGTCGAGCAGCGGATCCGTGTGCCGGACCAGCTGTTCCCAGTCCTTGACCAGGTAGGAGCGGCAGGCGTGCAGGAAGCGCACCTGGTGGTCCGCGTCGACCGGCGGCAGCCCCGCGAGCGCCCGGTCCAGCTCGGGCACATGGCGCCCGTCCAGCCAGTGGGAGGCGTGCGCGAGGAGCAGATCACGCGGGCTCTCCAGCACCGGCTGCACCCACCAGCCCAGCCAGTACCAGGAGTTGAGGGTGCGGCGGTGCCGGGAGCGCTGCTCCCCGAAGCGCTCCCGGTGCCGGAACATCCGCAGCAGCGCGGTCGTCGTGTCCACCCGTAGCGCGTGCAGCCCGAGCCAGCCGTCGGCCATCCCCGGATCCATCCGCACCGCGGCGCGGAACTCCTCCTCCGCCTGCGGATAGGCGCCCATCGTGTAGGCGTCCACGCCTCGCAGCCAGGCGAGGTCGGCCGGGGCCTCGGGGCCCCGCGAGCCGAAGTCCATCACGTCCCCCACAAACCGTGCCCCCGCTGGAAACCGAACGGGCCGGTGCCCGTCGGCAGCCTTCGTCGAACCGCTGTGCCGCGGACGGGAGTTGCGCCGGTGCGTTGCCGCTGCCGTCCGAAGGTCGCACCTTGGGCATCGTACCTGCGGGTCCCTCGCCCTTCGAAGGGTGCCGCAGCCCTCGTCCTACGAGGTGGGAGCAGACGGGGCGCATTGCGGACGGTGACCGAGGGTGAAGGAATGGTGTGCCGGGAGTTCCGGAAAGCCGCGAAAAGGCAGAACGAAGCCCCCGATCACGGGGGAACAACCGGGGGCTTCGCGTATGTGGGCGGTATCGAATGACCGCACATTGAGAACGTAAGTCCTGTACGGCCCCTCGGTCAAGCCGAGTTGGAGCACTCGGAGGACTTCTCGGACGGCCGTCTTCACAGGTTCAGCACAGTGCGGATGGCCCGTCACCCTGAGTGAGGTGAGGTGCCGATCCGGGAGTCGTCGCAGGTCCCGTGAGCACCTCGTACCCCCTGTTTCCCGGCCGAATCAGCTGATCGGCGAACGGCCGAGAAGGATCCCCGGCGAAATGCCGACGCTCCGCCCGGACCCATCCCGCCCAGAACTCACCCTGCTCCGCCCCGTCCCGTGCCCGCCCCCGCGCCCAGGCCTCCCCTTCCGCCACCTCCATCCACACCAGCCACGCCAGATGCGGCCGCAGCACACGCCGGCCCGCGCCCACCCCCTCGACGACGACCACGGGCGCACTCGGCAGCACACGCGCGGGGCGGAAGCGGCGCTCACGCCAGTCGTACGGGGCATAGCGCGCGCTCCGCCCCTGGCGCAGCGGCTCGATCACCTGGTCCAGCAGGCGATCCGTCCACGCGAACAGTTCCTCGTGCGTGGCGATGTCGTCGAGATGCAGGACCGGGGCGCTGCCGAGCGCGTCGGCCAGCCGCCCGGCGAAGGTGCTCTTCCCGGACCCGGCGTGCCCGTCGACCCCCACCAGCCGGACCGGCCCGCAGGACGGCGCCAGCCGTCGCAGCCGGGCGGCGAGGTCGTCGACGGCGGGGTCCGCGGGGGAGGGGGAGGCGTGCATACGTGGATTCAACACGGTGCCGCGCGGCCTCGGGGTACGCCACCGGTGTCGACCAATATTGGCGGGCGTGGCGCGGCGCGCGGTGCTGGCAGAAGTCGTTCCCCGGCGTCCATAGTGGGCGAACAGCCGTGCGTCTGAACCGTTCCTTCCGGACCACTGGGGGTCACCCACAGATGACGAGCCTCTCCGAGCCGTCCCGCAGGACCGTCCTGACCGCCGCCGTCGCCACCGCCGCCGCGGCGGCCGGGGGAGCGACGAGTCAGGCGGTCGCAGACACCACGAGCGGCCGGGGCCACGCCCTCGTCCGCCCCGCGCGAGCACCGGAACGCTTCACCGACTACCGCGCCTGGACCTCGTACGCCGACTGGTGCTCGGGCAGCGCCCGGGGCACCCTGGCGAAGGCGGGGACACGGCCGGGGCTGGTGATCGACACGCCGCTCGGGACCGCCGACTACACCGACCCGCACACCGGGCGCACGGCCGCCTGGGAGTACGCGACCTGGACCTCCCCGGTGCACCGGCTCACGGTGCCCGCCACCGAGGCCATCGCGTCCTGGAACGCGCACACCCCCGAAGGCACCTGGATCGGGATCGACCTCCAGGGCACGTACTCCGACGGCACCGACACGCCCTGGTACGTGCTCGGCCGGTGGGCGGCCGGGGACCGGGACATCAGACGGACCTCCGTCGACGGCCAGAAGGACGGCAAAAGCAGCGTCTGGACGGACACCTTCGCGATCGACGACCCGGCGACCGGCCTGCGTCTGGCCTCGTACCGGCTGCGCCTGACCCTGTACCGCACGCCCGGCACCCGGCTCACCCCCACGGTCTGGCGGCTCGGCGCGATGGGCTCCGACGTCCCCGACCGCTTCACCGTCCCCGCCACGACGCCCGGAGTCGCCCGGGAGCTGGACGTCCCGCGCTACTCGCAGGAGATCCACAAGGGCCGGTACCCCGAGTACGACAACGGGGGCGAGGCCTGGTGCAGCCCCACCTCCTCGCAGATGGTCATAGAGTTCTGGGGCCGGAAGCCCAGCGCCGCCGACCTGGCCTGGGTCGACCCGGCGTTCACGGACCCGCAGGTGTGCCACGCGGCGCGGTTCACCTTCGACTACCAGTACGAGGGCTGCGGCAACTGGCCCTTCAACGCCGCGTACGCCGCCACCTACAAGGACCTCCAGGGCGTGGTGACCCGGCTGGGCTCGCTCACCGAGCTGGAGACGCTGATCGCGGCGGGCATCCCGGCGATCACCTCCCAGTCGTTCCTCGCGGAGGAACTGACGGGCGCGGGCTACGGCACCGCCGGGCACCTGATGACGGTGATCGGCTTCACCGCCGACGGCGACGTCATCGCCAACGACCCGAACTCGCCGACCAACGAGGCGGTGCGCCGGGTCTACCGGCGGCGCGAGTGGGAGAACATCTGGCTGCGCACCAAGCGGTACAACGCCTCCGGCAAGGTCGTCTCCGGCACCGGCGGGGTCTGCTACCTGTACTTCCCGGCGCGTCCCACGGCCCGCCAGCGCGCGGCGCTCTCGGCGGTGGGCATCCGCTGACGCGGCGGGCCATGTGCGGCGCGGCTCCCGGACGACGGGGCCGCGCCGACATGTGACCAAGGTCTCGGCCGCGAACCGCCCATGCGGTGGCAAGGTGGACAGGGCGGTGGGGGGAGCCCACCGCACACCGATCACACCAGCGAGCTGCCATGACCGCGACCTCCGCCACCGCCATCCGCGTCCGGACCCGCACGGGCGGGCCCGAGGACGACGGCCCGAAGATCGTCGAGCACGTGATGGGCTGGACCCTGGTCGTGGTCGTCGCGATGCTGGTGGCCCAGCTGGGTCTGCTGTGACCTGATCCGCCGGTCGATTCTGTCGATCAGAGTCGAACAAGCTGGTGGTGGGGGTCTGCCATACTGCGGTTGTCCCGCTGGCAGTTGGAGACCAGGACCGAAATTGAATAGCAGTCAACAGCGTGGAGTCGAACCGCCGCGGGCCCGCGGCACCGACCGTTCGCTGGCGCGCCGCGCCGAACTCATCTCCATCGGGCGCAAGTTGTTCGCCGACACCTCGTACGACACGTTGTCCATGGACGACATCGCGCGACAGGCGCACGTGGCCAAGGGACTGATCTACTACTACTTCAAGTCCAAGCGCGGCTACTACCTCGCGATCGTCGAGGACTCGGTGGCCGACCTGATCTCGTTCGCGGCGAGCGGGCTCCAACTGCCGCCCGTGGAACGGGTCCACCGGACCATAGACTGCTATCTGCGGTACGCGGAGGACAACCAGGCCGCCTACCGCACGATCGTCAGTGGGGGCGTCGGCTTCGACGCCCAGGTGCACGCCATCCGGGACGGCGTCCGCGAGGCGATCGTCGCCACCATCGCCGAGGGCGCGTACGGCAGGACCGACATCGAACCGCTGGCCCGCATGGGCCTGTTCGGCTGGGTGTGCGCGGTCGAGGGTGCCACCCTCGACTGGATCGACCGCCCGCAGCTGCCCCGCGACACCATGCGCGACCTGCTCGTCAAGATGCTGGGCGGCTCGCTGCGCGCCATCGAGGAGCTCGCCCCTGCCTATCTCGCGCCGGAGCCGGCCCGCCGGGACGTCTGAGCCCGCGCAGCCGCGTGAAACGCACTCGGGGTGGGGGTCCGCCGACCGACCCCCACCCCGAGTCCCCCGTCGCGGTGGTTACTTGATCGCCTTGATCAGCTCACCGTCGGCGGTGTCGCCGCTCAGCTCCCAGAAGAAGGTGCCGCCGAGACCCTGCGCGTCCTTGTACGCCATCTTCCCCTTGATGGTCCGCGGGGTGTCGTAACTCCACCAGTCGTCCCCGCACTTGGCGTACGCGGTGCCGCCGACGATCCCGTTGGCCGGGCACTTCTCCTTGAGCACCTTGTAGTCCTCGTAGCCCGCCTCGTACGTGCCCGCCGCCGGGCCGGTGGCTGTGCCGCCGGGTGCCGAGCCGGTGACCCCGGTCCAGCCGCGGCCGTAGAAGCCGATGCCGAGCAGCAGCTTGGAGGACGGGATGCCGAGGCTCTTCAGCTTGTGGATGGTGGCGGCGGTGTTGAAGTGCGGGTCGGCGATGCCCGGGTACGGGTACAGCGGCGAGTGCGGGGCGGTGGTCGAGTCCCACGCGCCGAAGTAGTCGTACGTCATCGGGTTGTACCAGTCGACGTACTTGGCGGCGCCCGCGTAGTCCGCCGCGTCGATCTTGCCGCCGGGCTTGGCGTCGGCCGTGATCGCCGCGGTGACGAGCTCCTTCTTGCCGAATCGTTTACGCAGCGCGGCCATCAGGTCCTCGAAGGCCTCGCTGCCGCTGGTGTCACAGGTGAGGCCGCAGGCGTTCGGGTACTCCCAGTCGATGTCGATCCCGTCGAAGACGTCCTTCCACCGGGAGTTCTCGACCAGGTCGTAGCAGGAGTTCGCGAAGGCCTCCGGGTCCTTGGCCGCCTCACCGAAGCCGCCGGACCAGGTCCAGCCGCCGAACGACCAGACGATCTTGAGGTTCGGGTGCAGCTTCTTCAACTTGAGCAGTTGATTGAAGTTGCCGCTCAGCGGCTGGTCCGCGGTGTCCGCGACGCCGTCCACGGACTCCTCGGCGGTGAAGGGCTTGTCGGTGTCCGCCCAGGCGTCGCCGAGGGCGCACTTGCCGTCGACGACGTTCCCGAAGGCGTAGTTGATGTGCGTGAGCTTCTTCGCCGAGCCGGACGTCTCGATGTTCTTGACGTAGTACTTGCGGCCGTAGATGCCCCAGTCGATGAAGTAGCCGACGACCTTGGACCGGGCGGCACCGGGCGCGGCTTGCTGGGAGTCGGGCGTCGCGGAGGTGGAGGTCGCGGTCGCGGTGCCCGCTCCTGCGAGGAGCCCGGCACCGAGGGCGGCGCAACACGTGGCGGCGACGAGCGTCCGGACGGGGACGCGGGGGTTGTGCGGTCTGAGCATCGTGACTCCGGGGGAGGGGAGCGAGGCGGGGAGGGTGCTGCCTGGACCTGCTGGACCTGCTGTGCCGATGGCGTGAACGCGAAGTCGCGTTGTTGGGGGAGAACGTAGAGGACTAGACCACTGGGGTCAATGGTTCGGACCAATTCCGGGCCGGGTCGTGGCGGTCGCCGAATGTGTCCTAATGAACGGTCGTTAACTGGTGACTGGCTGCTCCGGATCGGGCATACTCCAAGCGCCACCGCCGCTGATCAGCGGCTTCCGTGATCCGGAGGAGGACCATCGGCTGTGGCACGTGAGACCCGGCGGCACCACCTCATCCCCGGTGCGTGTCCGCCGCAGTGCCCGACAGGGAGGAGAGCGTCGCCATGCCCGACCGCGCCGCGCAGCCGGTGGACCGTCAACTGCCCACGGAAGAGGCCCGGGATCTGATCTCGCTCGTCCGTGAGATCGCGCAGCGGGAGATCGCCCCGCACGCGGCCGAGGAGGAGGACGCCGGCCGTTTCCCCCGCGAACTCTTCGGCCTGCTCTCCGAGTCGGGACTGCTCGGCCTGCCGTACGAAGCGGAACACGGCGGTGGCGATCAGCCGTACGAGGTCTATCTGCAGGCCCTGGAAGAGCTGGCCACGGCCCGGCTCACCGTCGGCCTCGGAGTCAGCGTCCACACCCTCGCCTGCCACGCCCTCGCCAACTACGGCACCAAGGAGCAGCAGGTCGAGCATCTGCCGGCGATGCTCGGGGGCCGTCTGCTCGGCGCCTACTGCCTCTCCGAGCCCTCGTCCGGCTCGGACGCCGCGTCCCTGCGGACCAAGGCCGTGCGGGACGGCGACGACTGGGTGATCAGTGGCACCAAGGCCTGGATCACCCACGGCGGCATCGCGGACTTCTACACGGTGATGGCCCGCACAGGCGGCGAGGGCTCCGGCTCCCGGGGCATCACGGCCTTCCTGGTGCCGGGCGACGCCGAGGGGCTGAGCGCCGCGGCACCCGAGAAGAAGATGGGCATGAAGGGCTCACCCACCGCGCAGCTCCACTTCGACGGGGTGCGTGTCACCGACAGCCGGCGGATCGGCGAGGAGGGCCAGGGCTTCGCGATCGCCCTGTCCGCGCTTGACTCCGGCCGGCTCGGCATCGCGGCCTGCGCGATCGGCGTGGCCCAGGCGGCACTGGACGAAGCGGTCGCCTACGCCACCGGGCGGCAGCAGTTCGGACGGCCGATCTCCGACTTCCAGGGGCTGCGCTTCATGCTCGCCGACATGGCGACACAGGTGGAGGCGGGACGCGCGCTCTACCTCTCCGCCGCACGGCTGCGCGACGCGGGCAGGCCGTTCTCCAAGCAGGCGGCCATGGCGAAGCTGCTGTGCACCGACGCCGCGATGAAGGTCACCACGGACGCCGTCCAGATCCTCGGCGGGTACGGCTACACGGCGGACTTCCCCACCGAGCGGTACATGCGCGAGGCCAAGGTGCTCCAGATCGTCGAGGGCACCAATCAGATCCAGCGGATGGTCATCGCCCGTCACCTCGCGGGGCCCGAGTCACGCTGAACGAGCCACGGAAGAAGTCGGGCGCCGCGAAGGGGTCCGAGGGGGTGCCGAACTGGTCGAGGCCGCTCGGCGGCGTCACCAGTCGCACCCACTCCGGATCGTGACGCCCCGGCAGGGTGCGGCCCCGGTCGGCCCAAGTACGCATCAACGCCCGGTAGATGGGCGGGTCCTGCTGCTGGGCCGACCCTTGCGGAAGCGATTCTGCCGAAGCCGGCACGAAGATGTGACGCCGACTCCCGGTCACCGAAAAAGTTGGGGTCATACCGGGCCAACGCGCACGAGGGCGAGCCGGTCACCGTTCCCGGGAATCGTGTCTGAGTTCGCGCCGGAACCTAACGGGGCAGGACGTGCCTGCCCGCCGGGCGCGGAGAGGGTGGGCCGAAGCGGGCCCGGAATCAGGCGGCTTGACGCTGATCGGCCTGGCGCTGCTCGGGCTGCTGACGCCGCATCACCGGCACGCGCATCGGGCGCGAGCCCGGGCCGCCGACGTGCGAGAAGGGCTGGGTCCGCCAGTCGAGGCCCTGAGGGAGCGTCAGCAGCAGCGCGGTCTCCTGCTCCTGCGGCTCCACGGACTCGTCGGCCGAGCGGGCCTCGCTCGCCGAACGGCCGGTGCCGGCGCAGACCGTGAGCCCGAACGGGTTCCACGGCGACACGACGCGCGCGTGCTCGGGCAGGCTGTCCTCGTCGGACAGCAACGCGATGGGCTGAGCGCAGTCCGGGCAGATCACCCGGAACATCTCGAAGGTGTCGTACGCGTCGAACTCGTCGTCCGGTTCGACGCCCTCCGGCTCGGGCTCGACGACCGCCTGGAGCCGCTTGGGTGCGGTACGACCAGGGCGCTTAAGACTCTGCATGGGATTCTCCCCCTCGGGCTGGGCCGTGACGGCACTGCGGCCTCGACCACAGCAAGCACTTCCCGTCCCGTCTTGGCGGTAATCACGAGATCATCACGAAGCCTGTTCGGGTGCTGTGGCCTTCGTCACATGCCGCTCGCGGTTGCCCCGCAAGGTCCGGCTGTCACCCGTATGGCTCACAGGTGGCTCTCAGGCACATCACGAACCGGGCATGACCTGCGCCGCTCAGGTATCGGAGGAGATCAACCGCCCTGTAGGTTCTTGCGCCATGGAGGAGCTGGACCGACAGATCGTGCAGCTGCTCGTCGCGGACGGGCGGATGAGCTACACCGACCTGGGCAAGGCCACGGGCCTGTCCACGTCGGCGGTGCATCAGCGTGTGCGCCGACTCGAGCAGCGTGGCGTCATCCGGGGCTATGCCGCGGTCGTCGACCCGGAGGCCGTCGGGCTGCCGATGACCGCGTTCATCTCGGTCAAACCGTTCGACCCCAGCGCCCCCGACGACATCGCCGAACGCCTCGCGGGCGTCCCGGAGATCGAGGCCTGCCACAGCGTCGCCGGCGACGAGAACTACATCCTCAAGGTCCGTGTGGCGACCCCGCACGAACTGGAGGAACTCCTGGCGAGGCTACGGTCCCTGGCCGGGGTCTCGACACGGACGACGGTCGTCCTCTCCACGCCGTACGAGGCGAGGCCCCCGAGGATCTGAGCGACACGGCACGGCACGGCGGGACATGGCGCGGTGCGGCGCGGCGGGACACGGTGCGGCGCGGCCCGGTGCGACCGCCACCGCCTGCCGGTCTACCGCCCGTCTGCTTGTCGTCGGCTGCTCACCACTGTGGGCAGTCGTTCCGCAGGGCGGAACGGGTGGGCACAGCCGACAGCGCCGGGTGCCTGGAAACCGCGGCCCAAGTGCGTCGCGGCACCCCGCACACGCGAGACTGTCCCCATGAGTGATCGCACCGCCCCGTCGGACACCGTGCTGCTCCGCGGTGGAGAAGTCCACAGCCCCGCCGACCCGTTCGCCACCGCGATGGTCGTGGAGCACGGCCAGATCGCCTGGGTCGGCTCCGAGGGCGCCGCCGACGCCTTCGCGGCCGGCGTCGACGAGGTGGTCGACCTCGAAGGCGCCCTGGTCACCCCGGCCTTCACCGACGCCCATGTGCACACCACCGCCACCGGCCTCGCGCTCACCGGCCTCGACCTCTCCGCCGCCCCTTCATTGGAGGCCGCGCTCGTTCTCGTACGGGAATTCGCGGCCGCCCGCCCCTCCGACCGCGTCCTCCTCGGCCACGGCTGGGACGCCGCCCGCTGGCCCGGGGGCCGCCCCCCGACCCGCGCCGAACTCGACGAGGCCACCGGCGGACGCCCGCTCTACCTGAGCCGGATCGACGTCCACTCGGCGGTCGTCACCACCGCCCTGCTGGACCTGGTCCCGGGCGCCGACGCCTTCGAGGACGGCCCTCTCACCCGCGACGCCCACCACGCCGTACGCGCCACCGCCCTCGGTGCCATCACCCCCGTCCAGCGCACCGAGGCCCAGCGTGCCGCGCTCGCCCACGCCGCCTCGCTCGGCATCGGCTCGGTCCACGAGTGCGCGGGCCCCGAGATCTCCTCCGAGGACGATTTCACGGGGCTGCTGAGGCTCTCCACCGAGGAGCCCGGCCCGCGCGTGGTCGGCTACTGGGCGGAGCGCGACGTGGAGAAGGCGCGCGCCCTCGGCGCGGTCGGCGCCGCAGGCGACCTCTTCGTCGACGGCGCCCTCGGCTCGCACACGGCATGCCTGCACGAGCCGTACGCCGACGCCGCCCACACCGGCACGGCCTACCTGGACGCCGACACCGTGGCCGCCCATGTGGTCGCCTGCACCGAGGCGGGCCTCCAGGCGGGCTTCCACGCCATCGGCGACGCGGCGGTGGCCTCGGTCGTCGAAGGCGTGCGGGCCGCGGCCGAGAAGACCGGTCTGCCCCGGGTGCGGGCGGCGCGGCACCGCGTCGAGCACGCCGAGATGCTCACCCCGGACAGCGTCGCCGCCTTCGCCGAACTCGGCCTCACCGCTTCCGTCCAGCCCGCGTTCGACGCGCTGTGGGGCGGGGAGGAGGGCATGTACGCCCAGCGGCTGGGCACCGTCCGCGCCCGCACCCTGAACCCGTTCGCGGCCCTGCTGCGCGCCGGCGTGCCCCTGGCGTTCGGCTCCGACAGCCCGGTCACGGCCCTCGACCCCTGGGGCACGGTCCGGGCGGCGGCCTTCCACCGCACGCCGGAGCACCGGGTCTCCGTACGCGCCGCGTTCACGGCGCACACGCGGGGCGGCTGGCGGGCGATCGGACGGGACGACGCGGGCGTTCTCGTGCCGGGAGCCCCCGCGGACTACGCGGTGTGGCGCACCGGCGAACTCGTCGTCCAGGCCCCCGACGACCGCGTCGCCCGCTGGTCCACCGACCCCCGTTCCGGCACCCCCGGTCTGCCCGATCTGAGCCCCGGCTCCGACCTGCCCGTCTGTCTGCGGACCGTGGTGGCGGGGCGCACGGTTTTCGTACGGCCGGGCGAGTGATCTCCCGGGACGGCGGGGAGCCGATCATGGCTCGCCGACGCGCCGCGCGACCTGCGGGTCCTCCCCGCCGACCAGGCATTTGAGGGAATCGTCGCAGGTCAAACGGCAGTTGACAGTTGGCCGCGGGGGGCCGGTAGGTTCTGCCGGGTCCACCACCGGACGTCCGACCGGGGGAACTTCCGCGCGGTCGTCGAAGCGCCGCTGGGTCAGGGGGCGGTGTGCCGCACCGGCGCACCACCACTGGGAGCCAGGCCCAGGGTTCGCGCTCCGGCGAGGGAACGTTCCGGCCCGGTCGGGTAGGTGCGACCCGGGTGGGGCCCGGACGTTCAGTAGACAACGGCTTTCGGTCGACCCGCAGCCAGCGGGCCCCAGGTCGGCCCGAAGGGCGCCGGGCCCCCATCCGCAGCGGGCGCCACCCCTCCCCGCTGTGGAATCGACACCCCTCTGGACACCGGCCGACACTCCATCGCAGGCCGCGGCCACTATGGTGGTTCCCTGCGTACGGAGGACTTGAAGGGGCAGCAGTGAACGACGGCGACGGGACCCTCGCGGCTCAAGGCCAGGAGAGGCGGTTCGGCCCGCTCGGCACGGCCTTGGTGATCATCCCGACCTACAACGAGGCGGAGAACATCAAGGCGATCGTGGGCCGGGTGCGCAAGGCCGTTCCCGACGCGCACGTGCTGGTGGCCGACGACAACAGCCCCGACGGCACCGGCAAGCTCGCCGACGAACTGGCCGTCGAGGACGACCACGTCCAGGTGTTGCACCGCAAGGGCAAGGAAGGGCTCGGCGCGGCCTACCTCGCGGGCTTCCACTGGGGAATGGAGAAGGGCTACGGCGTCCTCATCGAGATGGACGCCGACGGCTCGCACCAGCCCGAGGAACTGCCCCGCCTGCTCACCGCGCTCAAGGGCGCCGACCTCGTCCTCGGCTCCCGCTGGGTGCCGGGCGGGCGCGTGGTGAACTGGCCCAAGTCCCGCGAGTTCATCTCCCGTGGCGGCAGCCTCTACTCGCGCGTGCTGCTCGACGTCCCCGTCCGTGACGTCACCGGCGGCTACCGGGCGTTCCGCCGCGAGACCCTCGAAGGGCTCGGCCTCGACGAGGTCGCCTCCCAGGGGTACTGCTTCCAGGTCGACCTCGCCCGCCGCGCGATCAAGGCGGGCTACCACGTCGTCGAGGTGCCCATCACGTTCGTCGAGCGCGAGCTGGGCGACTCCAAGATGAGCCGCGACATCCTCGTCGAGGCGCTGTGGCGGGTCACGGCGTGGGGAGTGGGGGAGCGGGTCGGCAAGGTGCTGGGACGGGACGACAAGGCGCCGGGACGGGACGACAAGAAAGCCTGATCATCCCCTTATCCCGTGCTGAGCCTGGGCCAGGCACACTGGGAGCATGACGACTGGCGTTCCGTCCTCGACCCACCCCGCCCGGCCCCGGCGTTCCCGGCTGCGCACGTTTCTGCCGTTGGGCGTCGCCGCTTGGCTGGTGCTGGAGATCTGGCTGCTCACGGTGGTCGCGGGCGCGGCCGGCGGGTTCACCGTCTTCCTGCTGCTCGTCGCCGGGTTCGTCGGCGGCTCGGCTGTGGTCAAGCGGGCCGGGCGGCGGGCGTTCCGGGCGTTGTCCGAGACGCTGCAACAGCAGCAGGGCGGGGCGGCCGGGGCCGAACCCGGTTCCGGTTCCGGGGCTGGTTCCGGGAAGAGCGAGGGCAACGGCTTCCTGATGCTGGGGGGTCTGTTGTTGATGCTGCCGGGGCTGGTCTCGGACGTGGTGGGGCTGGTGCTGTTGATTCCGCCGGTGCAGAGGGCGTTGGGGCGTTATACGGAGCGGACCTTCGAGCGGAAGATTCGTGAGGCGGGGGCGGGGAGTTTCGGGGACGCGTTTCAGCAGGCGCGTATTCATCGGCCCGACGGGAAGGTGGTGCCGGGTGAGGTGATCCGGGACGACGCGCCGCCGGCTGGGCCGTATCCGCCGCTCAGCAACTGACGGGTTTCTCGTCAGCAACTGACGGGTTTCTCGCCCCCGCCGCCCCTACCCGTCCCATCCTCAAGGGGCTGCGCCCCTTCGACCCCCAAGCGTCCGTCCGGTGGGGCTTCTCGCGCAGTTCCCCGCGCCCCTCAAAAAGCAGGCGCTGCGCCCCTTCGACCCCCCACCGGAGCCGCACCCGACAACGCATGACAAAGACCGCGGGCGCCGTACATGTTCGTACGGCGCCCGCGGTCATCGGTTGCGCTGTGTGTCCGCCCGACCCCCGGAGGGGTTACGCGGACTTGCGGCTGTCTCGCGGATGTACCGCGATGTTCATCGCGCCGGAGCGGAGGACCGCAAGGCGCTCTTCGAGGACCTCTTCGAGTTCCTCACGGGTGCGCCGCTCCATCAGCATGTCCCAATGCGTACGCGCGGGCTTGGCCTTCTTTTCCTCAGGGCCGTCGCCGTCCACGAGGAGTGCTTGGGCCCCGCAGACCTTGCACTCCCACTCCGGCGGAATCTCCGCCTCGACCGAGAAGGGCATCTCGAAGCGGTGCCCCTTCTCGCATGCGTACTCCACGGCCTGGCGCGGAGCCAAGTCGATGCCGCGGTCCGTCTCGTAGCTGGTCACCACGAGGCGCGTGCCGCGAAGAGCTCGCTCACTCATGAATCGTGCCTCCCGGGCTTGTCGCCCACAGGACAGGTGTCGCTGTCGTCGTCATCCGGTCAACGTCCGGTCGGCGGTAAAGATTCCCGTTCCGTGTCCCGTTCCGGGTCATGCGTCGCCGTCGTAGCCGCCCTTGTTGTACCCACCGGCGCCCGGTTTGTCACATCTGACAGCAGATGTCACCCAGCGTTTCGGCTTCTTTGACGCGCAGTAACGGTACGCCTGGCAGGCCAAACGCGTACACTACAGCCCTTTCGCTTCCAGCGCTAAATCCTGTCCGGCACGGGGTTGCCCGCGTCGCTGATCGCCCGGCGCACCGGAACCCTCGTGAGCAGGGCGAATCCCAGGACGAAGAAGGCCACCAGCGAGATGATCGCGTCCCGATAACTCCCGGTCAGCTGGTAGGTCACGCCGAACAGCAGCGGGCCCAGCCAGCTCATGCCGCGGTCGCTCATCTCGTACGCGGCGAAGTACTCGGCCTCCTTGCCGGGCGGCACGAGGTGGGAGAAGAGGGAGCGGGACAGGGCCTGGCTGCCGCCGAGGACCAGCCCGATGCCCGAGGCGAGGACGAAGAAGAACAGGGGGGCGCCCGCCGGGAGGAAGTAGCCGGCGGCGAGGATCAGCGTCCAGGCGACCAGGGAGCCCAGGATGGTGCGCTTGGCGCCGTAGCGGCGGGCGAGCCGGCCCATGCCGAGGGCGCCGCCCACCGCCAGGACCTGCACCAGCAGCACCGCCACGATGAGCGTGGACTGCTCCAGGTCGAGTTCCTCGGAGCCGTACACCGAGGCCTGGGAGATCACCGTCTGGATGCCGTCGTTGTAGACGAGGTAGGCGAGGAGGAAGCTCAGGGTCAGCGGGTGGCGGCGCATGTCACGGACGGTGGCGGCCAGTTGACGCAGCCCTGGGGCCGTCGCCCCCTCGGCCCCCGCGGACTCTCCGGCCGGTCGACGCCGGTCGCGCAGACGGTTCAGCGGGATCAGGGTGAAGGCGCCCCACCACAGGCCCGCCGAGGCCAGGCAGATGCGGACGGCCATGCCCTCGGAGATGCCGAACGAGTCGTGGGCGGTGAAGAGGATCAGGTTCGCGACCAGGACCAGGGAGCCCGCCGCGTAGCCGAAGGCCCAGCCACGGGAGGAGACGGCGTCGCGTTCCTCGGGCGGGGCGATCTGGGGCAGGTAGGAGTTGTAGAGCATCATCGCCACGGACTGCGCCGCGTTCGCCACGATCAGCAGGACGCCGCCGAGCAGATAGCGGTCGCCGTCCAGGAAGAACATGCCCGCCGTCGCGGCCGCGCCGACATAGGCGGTCGCGGCCAGGAGGGGCTTCTTGCGGCCCGTACGGTCGGCGGCCGCGCCCACCAGCGGCATGATCACCACGGCGAGGATCACCGACAGGGACACCGAGTACGCGAAGAAGGAGCCGGCGCGCACCGGTATGCCCAGGGGGTGGACGTAGCCGTCGGGGTCGGCTGCGGATTTGGCGACCTCGGTCAGATAGGGGCCGAGGAACACGGTCAGGACGCTGGTCGAGTAGACGGAGCAGGCCCAGTCGTAGAAGTACCAGCCGCGCTGTTCGCGCCGCCTGCCCGCGGCCTCGTCGGCCTCGTCCGTCCGCACGGTGTCGGTGCCCACCCGTGCCCCTCGCTTCCCCGTGAACGGGCCGCGCGAGGGCGTCAGACCCAGGCCCCCCGGTCCTCAAGCACCTTGCGCAGCGTGTCGATGTGATCGGTCATGATGCCATCGACGCCCAGGTCCAGGAGTCGGTGCATACGTTGCGGTTCGTTCACGGTCCAGACGTGCACCTGCAGGCCGCGCGCGTGGGCCGCCCGCACGAACCGGTGGTCGACCACGGGCACCCCCGCGTGCGACTCGGGCACCTGCGCGGCGACCGCCGAGCGCCGCACCGTGGCGGGGACGCCCCACGACCGCAGCCGCAGCCCCAGTACGCCGCTCGTGCCGTAGGAGGTGGCCAGGCGCGGACCGGCGAGACGCTGGGCGCGGGCCACCCGGGACTCGGAGAAGGAGCCGACGCAGACCCGGTCCCAGGATTCGGTACGGGCGATGAGGTTGAGCAGGGGGTGGAGGGCCGGCTCCGCCTTGACGTCGATGTTCCAGCGGACGTCGGGGAACTCTTCCAGGAGATCCTGGAAGAGGGGGACCGGCTCGGCGCCCGCCACGCGCGCGCGGCGGATCTCCTTCCACGGCAGGTCGGCTATCCGGCCCGCCCCGTCGGTCATCCGGTCCAGGGTCGAGTCGTGGAACGCGACGAGCTTGCCGTCGAGCGTGGCGTGGACGTCGGTCTCGATGTAGCGGTAGCCCGACTCCACCGCCCGCCGGAACTGGGCGGTGGTGTTCTCCAGGCCGTCGGCCGCCCCGCCCCGGTGGGCGAAGGCGATCGGGCCCGGGTGGTCGAGGTAGGGGTGGCGTATGGGGGCGGTCACCCGGGCAGTATGGCTCGCTTCGATGGACCGGTGGCAACGACCGTGCTGCCGGATCCCGAGGGCACGGCGAACACCCGCAGGAAGAACTGGGCGAGGAGGCCTATGCAGAGGGCGTAGAGCAGGGTGCCCACCCCGACCGTGCCGCCGAGGGCGAAGCCGGTCGCCAGCACCGCCACCTCCACGGCTGTCCGCATCAGCCTCAGCGAGCGGCCGGTACGTCGGTGCAGCCCCGTCATCAGGCCGTCACGCGGGCCCGGGCCGAAGCGGGCCGCGATGTAGAGGCCGGTCGCCGCGCCGTTCAGCACGATCCCGGCGGCCAGCAGGGGGATCCGTACGGCCATGGAGTGCGCCTCCGGCACCAGCGCCAGGGTGGCGTCCATCGCGATGCCCACCACGAAGACATTGGAGACCGTGCCGAGGCCCGGGCGCTGACGGAGCGGGATCCACAGGAGCAGCACCACGGCGCCCACGACGATCGACACCACTCCGATGGTCAGGCCGGTCAGCTCCGCCAGGCCCTGGTGCAGCACGTTCCACGGCTCCAGGCCGAGACCCGAGCGTACGAGGAGCGCGGAGCTGGCGCCGTACAGCGCGAGACCGGTGTAGAGCTGGACCAGCCGGCGGCCCGTGTGCCTCTGTGGCTCGTGCTGTGGTTCGTGCTGTGCGGGCAAGGCTTCCCCCCTGGTGGTGCCGGTGGCCTGACGCATGACACTCTGTGGCTTGGAGAAAGTTGGCATCCATGGCCAATTCGCGGAAGGTGGACTGGAATCATGGCGCAGTGGACTTCGGCGGTCGGCGCGGCTCAGCTGGCGCGGCTGCTCACCTCGCAGCAGGAGCGTCCCGCCGGCCCCGGCACCCGCCGCCCGCCCGCCTATCGCGCGCTCGCCGACGGGATCCGTCTGCTGGTGCTGGAGGGCCGGGTGCCCGTCGCCGCCCGGCTGCCCGCCGAGCGGGAGCTGGCGCTCTCCCTCTCCGTGAGCCGTACGACCGTGGCGGCGGCCTACGAGGCGCTGCGCACGGAGGGGTTCCTGGAGTCCCGGCGGGGAGCGGGCAGCTGGACCGCCGTACCGGCGGGAAAGCCGTTGCCCGCGCGTGGCCTGGAGCCGCTGCCGCCCGAGGCGCTCGGCTCGATGATCGACCTGGGCTGCGCGGCCCTGCCCGCGCCGGAGCCCTGGCTCACCCGGGCCGTGCAGGGCGCGTTGGAGGAACTGCCGCCCTATGCCCACACGCACGGCGACTACCCAGCCGGGCTGCCCGCCCTGCGCTCCATGCTCGCCGACCGGTACACCGCGCGCGGCATCCCGACGATGCCCGAGCAGATCATGGTGACCACCGGGGCCATGGGGGCCATGGACGCCATCTGCCATCTCTTCGCGGGGCGCGGTGAGCGGATCGCGGTGGAGTCGCCGTCGTACGCCAACATCCTGCAGCTGATGCGGGAGGCGGGGGCGCGGTTGGTACCGGTGGCCATGGCGGACGGGCTCGCCGGGTGGGACATGGACCGGTGGCGGCAGGTGCTGCGGGACGCGGCGCCCCGACTGGCGTACGTCGTCGCCGACTTCCACAACCCGACCGGGGCGCTCGCCGACGATGACCGCAGGCGTGGGCTCGTCGACGCGGCTCGGGGCGCCGGGACGGTGCTGGTCGCCGACGAGACGATGAGCGAGCTGTGGCTCGACGATGGCGTGGAGATGCCGAGGCCCGTGTGCGCGTTCGATCCGGCGGGGTCCACGGTGATCACCGTCGGGTCGGCCAGCAAGGCGTTCTGGGCGGGGATGCGGATCGGGTGGGTGCGGGCGGCGCCGGATGTGATCCGGAGTCTGGTCGCGGCTCGGGCGTACGCGGATCTGGGGACGCCGGTGTTGGAGCAGTTGGCCGTGAACTGGCTGATGAGTACGGGGGGTTGGGCGCAGGCCGTGGGGGTGCGGCGGGCGCAGGCCCGGGAGAACCGGGACGACCTGGTGGCCGCCGTGCGTAGGGAACTGCCGGACTGGGAGTTCTCGGAGCCCCGGGGTGGGCTGACGCTGTGGGTCCGCACCGGGGGGCTCTCGGGGTCGCGGCTCGCCGAGGTGGGGGAGCGGGTGGGGGTTCGGGTGCCGTCCGGGCCCCGGTTCGGGGTGGACGGGGCGTTCGAGGGGTATGTGCGGCTGCCGTTCACGGTGGGGGGAGCGGTGGCCGAGGAGGCGGCGGTGCGGTTGGCGGCCGCGGCACGGTTGGTGCGGGACGGGGCCTCGGGTGGGGGTGAGGGGCCGCGGACCTTCGTGGCGTGAAGGGTCGGTGGGCGGGTGTGCGGCGGGTGCCGCCGCACACCCGCCCACCCGTGCCGTCTACATGACTGCCCGCGGTGGGGCTCACGTCTCCGCCGGGGCCGCCTTCGTGAACGCGTCCGCCGCGGGTGTGTGCGGCGGGAGCAGGTCCAGGACTGCCTGGCGGTCGGGTTCCGGGGTGGTGTCGTCGTAGGGGTCCGGGGTGGTGGGGACCTGGAGGCGGAGCGCGGGGGCCGGGCCCAGCCGGGCGTAGCCGCGGCCCGGCGGCATGTCCGGGGTGGGCGTGGTGGGGGGCGCGGCGCCCAGGACCGTCTCCACCTGTTCGGGGGAGGCGGGGCCGAGGACGACACGCGCGCGCGTGTGCTGACGTACCGCGTCCGTGAGGGAGTCCAGATGGTCGAACTGTTCGGTGATCACGACGGCGACGTCGACCGCGCGGCCGTGTCGGAGGGGGATCTGGAGGAGGGACTGCGGGTCGGGCCGGCCCTCGGCCGCGGCGAGGTGGGACAGCACGCTCGGGCGGTCGAGGAGGAGCCAGAGGGGCCGGCGGATGTCGTCGGGCGGTGGATGGCCCGCCTGCCGGGCCCGGTTCGTGGCGATCAGCCGGCGCTCCGTCTCCTGGGAGGCCCACTCCAGGCTCGCCAGGGCCCCGGAGAGTCCGCTCTCCACGGCGAGCACCCCGTCGCGGCCGGTGAGACACGCGTATTCACCGCTGCCGCCGCCCTCGACGATGACGACGTCGCCGTGCTGGAGCGCCTGGAGGGCGATCGAGCGGAGCAGGGTCGTGGTGCCGCTGCCGGGCTCGCCCACGGCCAGCAGATGCGGTTCGGTGGACCGGACGCCGGTGCGCCAGACGACCGGCGGCACGTCCCGCTGCTCCTCCCCGGAGGACAGGGGAAGGGTGCGCTGGACGTGGGTCTCGTCGGTGAAGCCGAGGACCGTCTCGCCCGGTGCCGTCACGAAGCGCTGGGCGGTGATGTCGGTGGCGAGCGGGGGGAGGACGGCGACGGTGAGCTCGTTGCCCTCCTCGTCCCAGGTGAACCGGTACTCGCGGCCGCGGCCCGCCTTGGTGTGCAGCAACTGCTCGACGCGTGCGCGGGCCTCGGCCTCGCCGTCCGGGAAGTACGCCGGGTAGCGGATCAGCAGCCGGCAGACGCGGCCGGTGCCGTCGAACGCGTACGTGGGGAAGGCCTTGTCCCAGGCACCGCCGTGCGTGTAGAGCGGCTCGGGGTCCTCCGCGGCCGAGAAGGAGGGGACCAGCGCCTCGTAGAGGGAGCGCAGGCGCTGGGTCTGGGACTCGTCCGGGCCGGCCGGCTCGGTGACGGCACCCTCGCGGCCCGCCCACGCCGCCGCCGCCATCAGGGCGATGACGGCGAGCAGCGGGCCGTACGGCACCAGGGTCACGACCAGGACGATCGAGGCCGCGAGGAAGAGCAGTGACCCGCGACGGTCGTTCGGGGTCTCGGCCCATCTGCGGCGCCCGGCGGCGACCAGCCGGCGCAGTCCACGCGTGATCGTGATCAACGGGTGGAGGATGTCGGTGGCGCCGTCGGCCGCGGTCCGGGCCAGCTCCCGGCTCCTGGCGAGGTGCGCGCCACCGGTGCTCAGAATGCGGGGGAGGGTGACCCGGGCCACGGCTGTCTCCTGGGGGTGCGTGCGGATGGGGGCGGGGTCAGAACTTGATCCCGCCGAGGAGGCTCGCGAGGCTCTCGCCGCCCGCTGTGATGCTCGGGGCGATGCCCGTGCTGGCGAGGTAGAAGCCGAAGAGCGTGACGACGATGCAGTGCGATGCCTTCAGGCCGTCCTTGCGGAAGAACAGGAAGACGATGACGCCGAGCAGGACGACGCCTGAGATGTTCAGGATCATTTGGGCTCTCCTGGTTGATGGGGACAATCACCATGAGTTCTTCCAGGGTCACAGGATGTATCCATACGATAAAAGATGCATATGGGTGAAATATGGAAGTTTTCGCCCAAGTGGTCGCACCGGGGCTGGGCCGTCCGGGCTGGGCTGTTGCGCGCGACGGGACTCGGTGTGATCTTTGCCTCGGCTCTGTCCGCTGATGTGCGCGTCGAGCCAGTACCCTGACGATTCACCCGTTCGGCTCGAAGTGCGTATGTGAGAGGTGGTCCCGGCGATGAGCGAAGCCCCCGACCCGGAGGTCGTGGAGCTGGCGACCAAGATCTTCGATCTGGCCCGGCGGGGGGAGACCGAGGCGCTCGTGGGGTACGTCGACGCGGGTGTGCCGGCCGACCTCACCAACGACCGCGGCGACTCGCTCGTGATGCTCGCCGCGTACCACGGTCACGCCGACGCCGTACGGGAGCTCCTGGCTCGGGGCGGGGAGGCGGACCGGGTCAACGACCGCGGCCAGACTCCCCTCGCCGGGGCGGTTTTCAAGGGCGAGGAGAGCGTCATCCGGGTCCTCCTGGACGCCGGGGCCGACCCGGCCGCGGGCACGCCGAACGCGGTCGACACCGCACGCATGTTCGGGAAGACGGAACTGCTCGAACTGTTCGCAGCACACTGATCAACATGTTCTGACCAGGTAAAACGCAAAAGACGGGGGAGGCGGTACGGGGCCGCCGGAAATTTCGGTCGCGGCAGGAAGAACCGCCGGGTCATCATGACGTCGTGATTCACGGACATGACGGCTGGGCAGGTGTTGCCGCACCGCGTGGGCCGTGACGCGGTCCGCATGGGCCACCGACGAGAGGCAGAGGAAGATGGTCTTCAGCAAGCAAGAGACGGCGGGCGCACCGACGTGTTGTCACGCGGCCAGGTAATGCAGGATCCCGGTTGCGTCGACGCTTGATGTGAGGCTGTTTCCCATGTTCGAACCGGTCATAGCGCCCAGCGGTACGCTGCTCGGCCTGCTGCAGCGGGGCCGCGGCGACGGCACCCTGCACGCGCTCACCGCCCCGCGGGCCGAGGCGCTCGCGGCGCTGAACCACTGTGTGCTGAGCGACCCCCGCCACGACTGGCAGGTGGAGAACCGCTCCCTGTACTACGCCCGTCTCTACCTCGACCTGAGCGGTGAGCTCGACGAGATCGAGCGGCACCTCTTCGACGTCGAGGACGTGCTCGACACCGACGAGTCGCGCACGGGCCTGGCCCTCGCGGTCCTCGGGCACCTCGCCTCGTACGGCAGGCGGGACGCTCTCGAACTGCTGCGCAGGTACGCCGCCGTGGGCACCAGCTGGGCCTGGGCCCTGGACGAGCTGGCCCTGCGGGACGACGACGAGGGGCTGCGCTCCCTCGCCGAACCCGTGCTGGCCCGTTTCACCACCGATCCGGAGGGCGAGGCCGAGCTGGCCGCCACCGTCCGTGACTCCTTCGAACCCCGGCCCTGGCGGCTGTGGGCCGACGACCCCCGTGAGGCGATCGCCACCCGCGTGCGGGCCGCCCACGAGACCGGCTGTTTCGACCGCTGGCAGCGGCAGATGCGACCGAGCGGGCCCCGGCCCGGGTGGAGTGTCCGGGCCGTGTTCGAGTGGGCCCAGCAGGGCATCGAACGCGGAGCCGTCCTCCATGTGCCGGCCGCCCGGTGTCTGACCGCCGTCGCCGGCCCCGAGGACCGGCCCGAGATCCTCGCCGCCGCCCGGTCGGGCGACGACGGCGCCCGCTGCACCGCCTTGCGCTACCTCGCCGACGGCAACGATCCCGACGCCCTCGACCTGATCGAGGGCGCCGTGACCGACGGCACGACGATGGTCGTGGAGGCCGCCGTCGCCGCCTTCGAACGGATGCGCAGTATGGCCGCCGTCGACCGGGCACGCGGCTGGGTGCACCGGCCCGACCCCCTCGGCGCCGCCGCCGGACGCGTGCTCGCCTGTCTCGGCGGGACCAAGGACAGCGAACTGGTGCTGGGCGCGCTGCGCGAGGCCGTACGCGGCGAAGGACCGGACGCGCCGACCCTGTGGACGCTCGTCGACGGCACCGGACGCCTCGGCATCGTCTGCGCCGCGCCCGTTCTGCGCCACATCTACCGCGAGACCGCCTCCTCCCACCTCCGCGGCCGCGCCGCCCGCGCACTCGCCGCCACCGACCCCTCCTTCGCGGCCGGCTTCGCCGTCGAGTGCCTCTGGGACTGCGAGGAGACCACCCGCGAGATCGCCGCCCGGCACGCCGAGACGGGAGACGCGCGCGTCGTCGACCAACTCCGCAGGCTCGCCGCCGACCCGGCCGAGGAGGCCGAGGTCCAGACAGCCGTACGCAGCCGAATCGGTCCTGACATGCCCGCAATGTGAACACCCCGTGACCCGGAGGTCAGGAGGGCATGGACACGGTCTGACCTGGACATGTGTGCAGCGCAACGCTCATGGGACGTTCCTCGTCCGGAAAGATCCACGTTGACGCGGCCACGTCCAGCACGACGACAACACCGGTATGCGTGTCGTCATAGTGACCGAGTCCTTTCCCCCCGATGTGAACGGCGTGGCCCACTGCGCCCTGCAGACCGCGCGGCACCTCGTCGCGCGGGGGCACGCCCCGCTCGTCGTGGCCCCGGCCACCGCCCAGGGGACCGGTGCCGGAGCCGACCTCCAGGCGCCGTGCCCCGTCGTCCGCGTCCCCTCCCTCCCGCTCCCGGGCTATCCCCAGGTCCGCGTCGCCCTGCCCAGCCGCAGGGTCGCCGCGGCGATCGTCGAGCACCGGGCCGACATCGTCCACCTGGCCAGCCCCTTCGTCCTCGGCGTGCGCGGCATGGCCGCCGCCGCCCGGCTCGGTGTTCCCGCCGTCGCCATCTACCAGACCGACCTCGCGGGATACGCCCGCACCTACGTCCACGCCGGTGAGGCGGCGGCCTGGCGGCGCATCCGCTCCGTGCACGCCGCCGCCGACCGCACCCTCGCCCCGTCCAGCGCGGCCCTGCGCGACCTGGAGGCACACGGTGTGCCCCGGGTCAGCCTGTGGCCGCGCGGTGTCGACACCGTCCGGTTCCGCCCCGAGCTGCGCGACGAGGCCCTGCGCCGCGAACTGGCACCGAACGGTGAGCTGATCGTCGGCTACGTCGGCCGTCTCGCCCCCGAGAAGCAGATCGAGCTGCTCGCGGGTGTGTGCGGTCTGGAGGGCGTGCGGGTCGTCGTCGTGGGCGACGGGCCGAGCGAACCGGGGCTGCGCGAAGCCCTGCCGGGAGCCGTCTTCCTGGGGCGCCGCACCGGCGACGAACTCGCGCGGATCTTCGCCTCGTTCGACGTCTTCGCCCACACCGGCCCCTTCGAGACCTTCTGCCAGACCGTGCAGGAGGCCATGGCCAGCGGGGTGCCCGTGGTGGCGCCGGCCGCCGGGGGCCCGCTGGACCTCGTCGCCCACGGGCGCACGGGGCTCCTGGTCCCGCCGCGCGACGCGGCCGCCGTACGCGACGCCGTGTGGTCGCTCGCCGCCGACCCGGCATTGCGGGCCGCCTACGGGGCCGCCGGACGGGCCATGGTCGAGGGGCGCACCTGGGCGGCCGTCGGCGACCAGCTCATCGGGCACTACGCCGACGTGCTGACGGCGCGGACGGCGGTGGCGGCATGAGCGGGGCCGCTGTCGCGGGAGCACCGAGGGACGGTGCCCGGACCGGGCTGCGGATCGTGCGGCTCGCCAACTTCGTCGCCCCTTCCTCGGGCGGACTGCGGACCGCGCTGCGGGAGCTGGGCCGGGGGTACGAGGCGGCCGGGCACGAGGCCGTGCTGATCGTGCCCGGTGAGCGGTACACCGACCGCGCGACCGAGCAGGGCAGGGTGATCACCCTGCCCGGACCGCTGCTGCCGGGCACCGGCGGCTACCGGGTCCTCATGGACAAGGGGCGGGTGGCCGGCCTCCTGGAGTCGCTGGGGCCCGACCGGCTGGAGGTCTCCGACCGGACGACGCTGCGCTGGACGGGGAAGTGGGCGCGGCGGGCCAGGGTGCGCGCGGTGATGGTCTCGCACGAGACCGCCGACGGGGTCCTGCGGACCTGGGGGCTGTCCGAGGGAATGGCCCGACGGGCCTCGGACAGCCTCAACGTCCGTACGGCCCACACCTACTCGCGGGTGGTGTGCACCACCGAGTTCGCCGAACGGGAGTTCGTGCGGATCGGTGCGCGCAACGTCGTCCGGGCCCCCCTGGGCGTCGACCTCGTGGGACGGCACCCTGCCCTGCGCGACCCGGGGCTGCGGGAGCGGCACGCGCGCGAGGACGAGGTTCTGCTGGTCATGTGCTCCCGGCTGTCCGTGGAGAAGCGGCCCGGCACGGCCCTCGACGCCCTGGAGGCGCTGCTGCGACGCGGGCGGCGGGCCGTGCTCGTCGTCGCCGGTGACGGCCCCCTGCGCGGCAGGCTCGAACAGCGGGCCAAGGGGCTGCCGGTGACCTTCCTCGGGCACGTGGGCGACCGCGAGACACTGGGCGCCCTGCAGGCCTCCGCCGACGTGGCCCTGGCCCCCGGGCCCGCCGAAACGTTTGGGCTGGCCGCTCTGGAGGCCATGGCCTGCGGTACGCCCGTGGTGGCCAGCTCCTCCTCCGCGCTGCCGGAGGTCATCGGCTCGGCCGGTGCCACGGCGGCCGACAACGGGGAGTCCTTCGCGGACGCCGTCGAACTGCTGCTGGACCGCACCGAGGGCGAGCGCAGGGAGGCGGCACGCGCGCGTGCCGAGTGCTTCGGCTGGCAGACCGCGGTGGACGCCTTCCTCACCGCGCACGACGCGACCGTCGGGCGCCCGGTGCGGGAGGGCGTGGGATGAGAGCCCTGCGGTTCGTGGCCCTCGGCGACTCCCTCACCGAGGGCGTGGGCGACCCCGTCGAAGGCGGCTGGCGGGGCTGGGCCGCGCTGCTCGCCGAAGGGCTCCGGGCGGACGTGGGGCCGGGCGGTGGGTCGGATGGGGGGCCAGGCCGTGGGTCGGGCGTGGGGCTCCAGGCGGGGCTGGGCGTCGGGCCCACCGTGGAGTTCGTCAACCTGGCCGTCAGCGGCTCCCAGACGCGTGACGTCCTGGAGCGGCAGCTGTCCGCCGCGCTCGACCTCCGCCCGGACATCGCCTCGGTCGTCATCGGCGTCAACGACACCCTGCGGTGCACCTTCGACATCCACGCCGTCACCGCTCGCCTCGACGCGGTCTACGGGGCGCTCCGGGAGCGCGGAGCGGTGCTGCTCACCGCCTGTCTGCCCGATCCCGGGGCGATGCTCGGCCTGCCCGGGGCGCTCGCCAGGCCCCTCGCCCGGCGGCAGCGGGCCGTCAACACCGTCGTGCACGCCCTGTCCGAGCGCCACGGAGCCGTCCATCTGCACGCCTCGGAGGGCGCCTGGCTGACGGACCGCGCGATGTGGAGCGCGGACCGGCTGCACCCCGGCGAACGGGGACACCGGCAGCTCGCCCTCCGCTTCCACGCCCTGCTCGCCGAGGCGGGGATCGCCGCGGGCCCCGCGCCCTCCGCCGAGCCCGAGTTCGAGGCGCCAGGCCGCGCCGCCGGCTTCTGGTGGCTGGCCACCGCGGGAACGGGCTGGGTGGCCCGGCGCTGCACCGATCTGCTCCCGCAGCTCCTGGCCCTCGCCGCCGCCGAGGTACGCCACAAGGCGCGCGGTACCAGCGCCCGGCTGGACCTGTCCGCCTCCCACGCGGTCGCGTCGGCCCTGGCCGCGCTGTCCGCCCCCGAGCAACGGCCGGAGGTGGCGTGAGGCGGCCCGGGGCGACCGGACCGACGCCGGGCGCCACCCCCGGTCAGCGGCGGTGCCGTACGGCGACGAACCGCACCGGCGTGCCGGGCGTGGCCTGGGCCGCGCCGGGCAGGTCCGCCGGGTGGACGACCGCGATCACCGGATAGCCCCCGGTGGTCGGGTGGTCGGCGAGGAAGACGACCGGACGGCCGTCCGGCGGCACCTGGACGGCGCCCAGCACCATCCCCTCGCTGGGGAGTTCACCCGGCCGGGAGCGCTCCAGGGCGGGTCCCTCCGTGCGCAGCCCGATGCGGTTGCTCGCGGACGACACGGCGTAGGGATGCTTGGTGAGGGTGCGCAGCGCCGTGTCCGTGAACCAGTCGTCGCGCGGGCCCAGGGTGACGCGCAGGACCAGCTCCGAGGGCGGTGCGGGGTGCGGGACGACGTCCACGCGCGCGTGCGGGCTGCTCGGGCGGCCGAGCGGGAGCACGGTGCCGTCCGTCAGCGGGGGCGGACCGAGGCCCGACAACAGGTCCGTGGAGCGGCTGCCCAGCACCGGTTCGACGGCCACACCACCGGAGACGGCGAGATAGCCGCGTACACCCGAGCGGGCGGGGCCGATGTCGAGGAGGGCGCCGCCGGGGACCCGTACGGGCGCGCCCCACGGGGCCGGGCGGCCGTCCACGGTGACCGGGCCGGGGGCACCGCCGACGGCCACGACCACCGCCGAGCGGGGCCGCACGGAGCAGCCGTTGAGGGTGGTCTCCAGCACGGCCGCCTCCGGGGCGTTGCCCACCAGACGGTTGACCAGGGCGGCCGCCGGCGCGTCCAGGGCGCCCGAGCGGGGCACGCCGAGGTGGGCGTGGCCCGGGCGGCCCCGGTCCTGGACGGTGGTCAGGGCGCCCGCGCGGACCACCACGAGGGCATCGTCCGTCACGGCGTCTCCAAGGGGATGAAGCGGACCCGGGTGCCCGGCGCCAGCAGCGCGGCCGGCACGCGCGCGTGGTCCCACAGCACCGCGTCCGTCGTGCCGATGAGCTGCCAGCCGCCGGGGGACGCGCGCGGGTAGACGCCGGTGTACGGGCCGGCCAGGGCGACCGACCCCGCAGGGACCGACGTGCGCGGGGTCGCCCGGCGCGGGACCTCGCGGGGCAGCCCCGTGAGATACCCGAAGCCGGGGGCGAAGCCGCAGAACGCCACGCGGTACTCGGCGCCCGCGTGCACGCGGACCACCTCGGCCTCGTCGACACCCCAGTGGGCGGCGACGTCCGGCAGATCGGGGCCGTCGTACCGGACGGGGATCTCGACGACGTCCTCCGCGCGCGGCGGGACCGGCGGGATGTCCCAGGAGACCAGGCGTTCGGCGAGGCGGGACGGGGCGTCCAGGCCGTCCAGGAGGACCGTACGGGCGGCCGGCACGATCTCGGTCGCCGACAGGTCGCCCGTCGCGCGGCGGCGGAGCAGCTCGGCGTGCAGGGCTTCGGCCTCCTCGCCCGTCGCCACCTCGATCAGCAGGGCGCGGTCCCCGACCGGCAGGGCTCTCATGAGAACGCCTCCACGCGCACGCCGGCGGCCGCCAGAGCGGTCCGCACCCGCCGGGCCAGCTCCACCGCGCCCGGTGTGTCGCCGTGCAGACAGAGGGAGCGGGCCCGGACGGGGATGGGCGCGCCGGAGTGGGACGTGACGGTGCCTTCCGCGGCGAGGCTCAACGACCGGGCCACCACCGCGTCGCCGTCCGTGATGACGGCACCGTCCTGACCGCGCGGCACCAGCGTGCCCAGGTCGGTGTAGGCGCGGTCCGCGAACGCCTCGGTGACGGCGGGCAGCCCGGCCGCCGCCGCCAGGCCGAGGAACCGTGAGCCGGGCAGTCCGAGGACGGGCAGCGCGGCGTCGGCGAGGAGCACCCCGTCGACGACCGCGGCCGCCTGCAGCTCGTCGTGCACGACGCGGTTGTAGAGCGCGCCGTGCGGCTTCACGTACGACACCCGCGTGCCCGCCGCGCGTGCGAAGACCTCAAGGGCGCCGATCTGGTACGCCACCTCGGCCGCCAGTTCGGCGGGCGGCACGTCCATCGCGCGCCGCCCGAAGCCCGCCAGGTCGCGGTACGAGACCTGGGCGCCGATCCGGACACCACGCTCGGCCGCCAGCTCGCAGACCCGCCGCATGGTGACCGCGTCCCCCGCGTGGAAGCCACAGGCCACGTTGGCGCTGGTGACGACGGACAGCAGCCGCTCGTCGTCGGTCAGCGTCCAGCGGCCGAAGCCCTCGCCGAGGTCGGCGTTGAGATCGATCGAGCTCATGAATCCCATTCTCCTGCTTGTGCGTCGGAGCTGGTGCGTCGGAGCGTGTGCGTCAGAGCACGCGGTACTGCTCGTCGCGGGCGTCGGTCAGGAACATCTGACCCGGGGCGTGCGTGATCGCGAACGGCGGGCGTGATGCCATCACGGCGGCCTGGGGTGTCACCCCGCAGGCCCAGAACACCGGGATGTCATCGGGTTCGGCGTCGACGGGGTCGCCGAAGTCCGGACGGGACAGGTCCGCGATGCCGAGGCCGGTCGGTTCGCCGCAGTGCACCGGGCCACCGTGCACGGCCGGCAGCAGACTGCTCTCCCGGATCGCCGCCGCCAGGTGCTCGGGCGGCACCGGACGCATCGACACCACCAGCGGGCCGCGCACCCGCCCGGCGGGCCGGCAGCGGCGGGAGGTGACGTACATGGACACGTTGCGGCCCTGCTCGACGTGGCGCATCGGGACGCCCGCCCCGGTCAGCGCCGACTCGAAGGTGAAACTGCAGCCGATCAGGAACGACACCAGGTCCGCCCGCCAGACGTCGACCACGTCCGTCGGCTCGGCCACCAACTCGCCGTCCTCCCACACCCGGTAGCGCGGCAGGTCGGTGCGCAGGTCCGCGCCCCGGGCGAGCGGGGTCGTCCACGCGCCGGCGTCCGTGACGTCGAGCACGGGGCACGGCTTGGGGTTGCGCTGGCAGAACAGCAGCATGTCGTACGCCCAGTCGGCCGGCACCGAGATCAGGTTCGCCTGGGTGTGCCCGGCGGCCACTCCCGCCGTGGGGCCCGCCACGCCGGTACGGAACCGGGCGCGCGCCTCTTCGGGGGTCCACGCGTGCGCGTGCGGGTCGATGGAGGCGAAGGGCCGGTCGTGCGGGGCGGCGGCCGGGCCGGGGTGCCGCGTGGTCATGGGGTTCACAGCAGTTCCCTTCCGCGTGTCTCCGGGAGGCCGAGCAGGGCCACCGCCGCCAGGCCGTAGCCGATCGCGCCGAAGACCAGCGCGCCGCCGACGCCCCAGCTGTCCGCCAGGAAGCCGACCGTGGTCGGGAAGACGGCGCCCACCGCGCGCCCGGTGTTGTACGTGAAGCCCTGTCCGGTGCCGCGGACGGCGACCGGGTACAGCTCGCTGAGGTACGAACCGAAGCCGCTGAAGATCGCCGACATGCAGAACCCGAGGGGGAAACCCAGCACCAGCAGCAGGGTGTTGGCGCCGTTGGGGATGTTCGCGTACGCCAGGATGCACAGCGCCGAGAGCACGGCGAAGAGCCAGATGTTCCGGCGGCGGCCCAGCAGGTCGGTGAGATAGCCGCCGGTGAGGTAGCCGATGAAGGCGCCGGAGATCAGGAACGTGAGGTAGCCGCCGGTGCCGACGACTGACAGACCGCGCTCCGTCTTCAGATAGGTGGGCACCCAGGTCGCCAGCGTGTAGTAGCCGCCCTGGACGCCGGTGGACAGCAGCACCGCGAAGACCGTGGTGCGCAGCAGCCCCGGTGCGGCGGCCGTGCCCGGCCGGAAGATCGCGGCGAACGAGCCCTTCTCGGCGCTGTTCTCGCGTGCGGCGGCGGCCTGCGGGGCGTCCTCGACCGACCGGCGCACCCAGATCACGAGCAGCGCGGGCAGCGCGCCGGTCCAGAACATCACCCGCCAGGCCAGGTCGTCGTCGAAGAAGGAGAAGACCATCGTGTAGACGATCACGGCCAGACCCCAGCCCACGGCCCAGGAGCTCTGGATCGCGCCGAGCGTACGCCCCCGGTGCTTGGCGCTCGCGTACTCGGCGACGAGGATCGCGCCGACCGCCCACTCACCGCCGAAGCCGAGCCCCTGGAGGGCGCGGAACACCAGCAGGGTCTCGTAGTTGGGCGCGAAGCCGCAGGCCACGGTGAACACGGCGTACGTGATCACGGTGATCATCAGCGCCTTGACCCGGCCGATCCGGTCCGCGAGCACACCCGCGGCGGCGCCGCCGATCGCGGAGACGACCAGGGTGACCGTGGTGAACAGCCCGGTCTGGCCGTTGTCCAGGCCGAAGTAGGCCGTGAGCGCGACCATGCTCAGCGGCAGTGTGAAGTAGTCGTAGGAGTCGAGGGCGTAGCCGCCGAACGCGCCGCCGAAGGCGCGGCGGCCGCGCGGGCCGAGGGCCCGCAGCCAGCCGAGGGGGCCGTCGTCGGCGGGCCGGCCGTCGGGGTCGGGCTTGCTCGTGGAGGTCAGGGCCTGGGAAGGGGGGTTCGTACTCATGTGCACCTCGCGGTGAGGGGGGGAGGGTGCGTGAGGACTGAGCCGTGGTGCGGAGGGCGCCTGTCCAGCAAGGTAGAGGATCGTTGAACGATCCTTCAATACCCCTGTTGTTTCGTTCTCCTCTCTGCGATTGAATTCCGGCATGGCCGCCGAACTGACGGGACTTGCCGACGACCGCGCCCTCCTGGGGCGCACCAGCACCGCCGAGCGGGTCTCGGACATCCTCCGCAGCCGCATCGCCGAGGGCTTCTTCCCGCCCGGGACCCGGCTGTCCGAGGACAGCATCGGCGGCGCCCTCGGTGTCTCCCGCAACACCCTCCGCGAGGCGTTCCGCCTGCTCACCCATGAACGGCTCCTCGTCCACGAGCTCAACCGGGGCGTCTTCGTACGGGTGTTGACCGTCGAGGACGTGGAGGACATCTACCGCACCCGCCGCCTCGTCGAGTGCGCCGTCGTGCACGGGCTCGGGGAGCCGCCGTACGGCCTGGAGGGGCTCGCCGCAGCCGTCGCGGAGGGGCAGCGCGAGGCCCGCGAAGGCGACTGGAAAGGGGTGTCCACCGCCAACATCCACTTCCACCGCGAACTGGTCGCCCTCGCCGGCAGCGCCCGCACCGACGAGCTGATGCGCAGCGTCTTCGCCGAACTCCGGCTCGCCTTCCACGTGGTGGACAACCCGCGCAAGTTGTACGAGCCGTACCTGGCACGCAACCAGCTCATCCTGCAGACGCTGCGGCGCGGGGAGCGGGACGAGGCCGAGCGGATGCTGGCGGCGTATCTCGACGACTCGCTCCGGGGGCTGGTGGAGGTCTACGGGCGGAGGGTCCGCGACAGCGCCCCGTGAACGGCAGCGCCCCGTGAGCGGCAGCGCCCCGTGAACGGCGAGGGGCCCGCCCGGCGGCGCGTTTGGGTCGATGTCAGACCCAGGACCTAGTCTGTGCACCGTGACTTCACCCGCATCGACGGACAGTGTTCCGCCCCAGCTCAGCGCGGGGCCGCGCCCCGCGCCGGGGCCGGCCGCCGACGAGGGACTGGCGCGGCGGCTGCGCGCGCTCGCCTGCACCGCGCCGCTGCACGACCTGGACGCGCGCAAGGCGAACCTCGCCGGTGAGTACACGGTGTACGGCATGGCCGAGGTCGCCCTCGCCGCCATCGACCTGGTCACCCTGAACATGGACTTCGACACGGGCGCGGACCACGACCAGATCGTCGCCCGCCTCATCCCGCGCATCGCCGCCCAGGCCCCCCGGCGGCCCGTCGAGGAGCACGAGCGGGTGGCCCGCTGGGTCCTGGAGAACCTGATCAACGTCGGCAGCGTCGACCGCGGCTTCCGGGCCGTGTACGGGACCTTCGCGCCCGACGGCACCTACGTCCGCCGCGACTACGACTTCAAGCTGATCGAAGAGGTCCCCGGCTACGGCGGCGGTGTCTACCTCCGGACGACCGACGAGGCCGTCAACGTCCTCGTGGGCGCCCTCGACACCGATGTCACCAGCGCCCAGATCGCCGCCGAGGTCAAGCTGGAGGTCCTGATCAGCCGGGGCCGCCTCGCCGACGCCCAGCTCGCCGCCGAGCAGGCCCGCTACCGGACCGTGCAGTACTCCGAGACGCTGCGCAGGGCCCTGGACGCCACCCGGCGCAACGTCCGCGCGGTGGACTGGCTGCGGACCGTGCCCGACATGATCGCCGAGGCCCTCGACCACGTCGCCGACCGCTACCGCCACGAGAACGCGATCCTCACCAACATCCGCAAGGCCCGGGACGAGTCCGAGGAACCCGAGCAGAAGCGGCGCGCCGCCGAGCTCGTCGACATCGTCAAGGACTGCATCCGGCGGCACACGCAGTTGCAGTCCCGGCTGCTGGAGGCCGGGCCGCTGTTCCGTGCCGAGCAGGACCGGCAGGCCTTCGCCACGCCGATGACGACCTCCGGGATCGATCTGTACGGCCATCTCTTCGGACCCCTGCTGCCGCTGCCCGTGGAGCAGGCCCGGCGGGTGACCGACGCGTTCTTCGCTCGCGGCACCGGCTTGCGCACGCCCGGGTCCGTGCGGGTGGGGGACCTCGTGGAGCTGCTGTTCACCCCGCCCGTCGAGCGGGAGCACCTCGGCGCGGAGATGCCGGAGCCGGACCTGATCGCCACGCCCGACGACAGCCGGTTCAGCGAGGAGCAGCTGGCCGCGGCGAAGCGGCTGCTGGACCTGCCGGCGGACGCGCCCCGGCGGCTGTCCGGGCTGTTGGCTCAGGCCCGGCTGCAGGATCCCGAACTGCCGTACCTGGTCGCCCTGTTGGCCGTCCACGCGGCAAGTCCGCCGGTCGGTACGGCCTACCGGCAGGGCGAGGAGAAGCTGCTGTTCGCCGTGGACGACGGGGTGGAGCTGGACGATCCCGAGTTCGGCGGAGCGGATCTGATCGTGGGGATGGCTCTGCTGGACTCCGCGGGAATGGCAGCGGACAGGGAGGCCGTGTGAGAACGCCGTCAGGCTTCCGGCCGCTGATCGAGAGCGGCTTGCCCGTGGCCGGTCGCGCAAACGCGGCTGAGCCGCCTCTGTCACAGCCCCACGCCCCTGCGAGGGCGCTCGCCGTACGCCCTGGTTATGAGATCGAGGAGTTCTTGTCGTGAGTGAGCATGTCGAGTGGAGCGAGCCGGAGGCGCCGGCCGCTCCGGTGGCTGCCGCCCTCACTCCCGCCGACGCCGCCGACGCCGCTCGGCTCGTCGCCTTCGGGCTGCAGCCGAAGTTGCAGCCCGCCCGTGACCAGGAGTACGGCGAGCTGTTGCGGCGGTACCGGGAGGATCCGGCGTTCGCCCGGCTCGCCGACGCCGTCGCCACCGGGCTGGGGCTGGTCGTGCTGGAGGTGTCGCCGCGGGCCGGCATGGCGGTGACCGCCGCCGAGGACTCGGTGTTCGCCGTGCGGATGGGGGAGTACGCACGGCGGACGTCGGCGGACTCGGTGGACCGGTTCCTGCACGGGCTGGCCCATCTCGCGGTGGCCGCGATGGCGTTCCCCCGCCCGGAGGACCTCGCGGACGACGGATACATCGGCCGGGTCTCGGTCAACGGGGTCGACGCCTTCGTACGGCAGGCCTGTCGGCGGCTGGAGGAGCGGGCCGAGGAGCAGGGGGAGAACACCGACCCGGCGACCGAGGCGCCCGGCCTGGAGTCGGCCTGGCGGATCTGGGCCAGACGCAGCTCCACCGGGGCCACCAAGGATGCCCGCCGACTCGCCGGGTCCACCACCGGCATCATCGGCAAGGCGGTGGGCTTCCTGACCGACTCGGGTTTCCTCCAGCGCACGGGCGACGACAACGGCGGTACGTACCGCACGACCGCGCGCTACCAGCTCCAGGTGCGGGACATGGCGGGCAGCGCCGCGATGGCCGAACTGCTGGAGCTGGGCGTGGTCCCCGTCACCGACGGTTCGGCCACACTGCTGCCCGCCGAGGACACCGACGACCTGGAGCTGGTGGCCGACGCGGGACTGCCGTTCCACTCACCCTCCTGACCCCGCAACCGCCCTGACCCCGCAACCGCCCTGATCCCACAACTGCCCTGATCCCCCCGCACGATCCACCGTCACGACCGCGAAAGTCCGCCGCCATGTACGAGCTGTCCCGGGTCCGCCTCTACTCCATCGGGCCGGCCGGTGCGCGCTACGCCGACACCGTGCTGGACCTGAGAGGTGTGGGCGAGTTCGTGCCCGACCCCGCGCCGCAGCAGGCGGAGTTCTTCCAGGAGGAGCCGACCGAACCGCCACGCCGGCCGGCGCCGGCCGGCGTGCTCTTCCTGGAGAACGGCGGCGGTAAGTCCGTGCTGCTCAAGCTGATCTTCTCGGTGATGCTGCCGGGCCACCGCAACACCCTGGGCGGTGCCAGCTCCGGAGTGCTGCGGAAGTTCCTGCTGGCGGACGACTGCGGGCACGTCGCCCTGGAGTGGCAGCACACCCTGACCGGCGAGTGCGTGGTCGTCGGCAAGGTGAGCGAGTGGCGGGGACGGCAGGTCTCCAACGACCCACGGAAGTTCGCCGAGGCCTGGTACTCCTTCCGGCCCGGCCCGGGGCTGAGCCTCGACAATCTGCCCGTCGCCGAGTCCACCGCCGTACGGCCGCTCGTCGAGGGCGCCTCTGGCGCGCAGGGACGGCGGCGGACCATGAAGGGGTTCCGGGACGCCCTTACCGAGGCGGGCAAGACGTATCCGCACCTCGAAGTGCACTGGGAGGAGATCCACGACCGCTGGAACGAGCATCTGACGGACCTCGGTCTCGACCCCGAACTCTTCCGCTACCAGCGGGAGATGAACGCCGACGAGGGCGAGGCCGCCGGCCTCTTCGCGGTGAAGAAGGACTCCGACTTCACCGACCTGCTGCTACGGGCCGTGACCGACACCCGTGACACGGACGGACTGGCCGACCTCGTCGCCGGGTTCGGCAACAAGCTCGGGCGGCGGGCGGAGCTGATCGCCGAACGGGACTTCACGGCCGGGTCCGTGGATCTGCTGGGCCGCATCGTGGAGGCGGCCGAGGGGCGGTCCCGGGCCCGGGACGTCCACGCCGGCGCCGAACGCCGTACCCGCACCCTGGCCCGGCGACTGTCGGCACGCGCCGCCCGGGAGCGCCTGCGGGGCACCGATCTCGCCCAGCGGGTCACCGCCGCCGCGTACGCGGTCACCCACTCCGAGGCCGCCCGTGACCGCAGCGCGCTCATCGCCGCCGAACTGGCCTACCGGCACGCCTCGTTGGCGCTCGCCGCCGCCGAGAAGTCGGCCGCCGCGCAGAAGCGGGAGCTGGCCGACGCACGCACCCTGCACTCCGCCTGGCAGGCCGCCGAGGCCGTGCTCAGGCACCGGGCCGCCGCCGACCGCGTCGCCCGGGTGGCAGCCGCCATCCAGGAGGCCGAACGGGACGCCGCCCCCGCGCTCGCCGCCCGCGCCAAGGCCGCCGTCGACCTCGTACGGGCCCTGCACGCCGCCGCCGAGAGCGCCGAGAACCTCGCGAACGAGGGCGAGGAGAAGTCGGCCGCCCTGCAGGAGGTCGGCGAGGCCGCCCACCGGGACTCGACCGTCGCCGCCACCGAGGCACAACGCGCCCGCAGCGAGATCGGGCACCTGAAGCAGCGGCTCAGCGAGGTCGAGCAGGAGACCGCCGAGGCGGTCCGCGCGGGCTGGCTGGACGACAGCGCGCCGGACGCCGACCCGGCCAGGGCCGCCCTTGCCGCAAGCGACGCCGAGAAGACGGCCGTCGCCGCCTGGGACACCGCGCGCGAGGCCTCGCGCCGCGCCTCCGAGCAGGCCCGTGAGGCGGCGTCCGCCGAGTCCCGCGCGGAACTCACGGCCGCCCGCGCGGCGGACGCGGCGATCGCCGCCGAGCGGGCCTACGACGGGGAGCGACGCACCGCGGAGGCCCTCGCGGGGGAGGAGCGGCTGGCGGAGCTGCTGAGTCTGCCGGGTGCCGTGGGCAGGGCATCGGCAGGGGTGCCGGGACCACGCAGGGGCGGGTCCGACGCCGACGGCGCGACCGGTGTCGGCGCCACCGCACGGGCGGCCGGCGCGGACGCCGTCGGCGGTTCGGGTGAACGCGATCTCGCCGAGGGCCCCCTCACCCCCGAGGAGCTGGACCGCTTCGCCGACGAACTGCGCGAACTGCTCGACGAGAACGTGTCGTCCGCCGAGCGCCACCTCTTCGAGCTGCGCACCGCCGCGGCCGACGACTCCCGCATCCTCGGCGCCCTCGGCGACGGCGGACTGCTGCCACCGGGCCCGGACGTCCTGGCGACCGTCGAGTTCCTCGGTGAGCACGGCATCCCGGCCCTCCCCGGCTGGCGCTACCTCGCCCAGGCCGTCGATCCCACCGACCACGCGCGCGTGCTCGCCGCGCGCCCCGAGCTGGTCGACGGTGTGATCATCACCGACCCCGACTCGCACGCCCGGGCCCGCGAGGCACTGAGCGACGCCGCCCTGCTCCCGAGGTCCGCCGTGGCCGTCGGCACGGCCGCGGCCCTGCTGGCACCGACGCCGCCCATGAACGGCGCCGACGGGCCCTCCTCCGACGTCTTCCTCGTCCCGCCGAACCCGGCCATGCACGACGAGCACGCCGCCGACGAGGAGCGGCAGGCGCTGCGCGCGCGGGCCACCGCACGGGACGAGGAGATCCGGGAGCTCGCGGCCCGTCTCGGCAAGGACCGGGAGCTGGCGGCCCGGCTCTCCTCCTGGCGCACGGGCTGCCCGGCGGGACGCCTGACCGAGCTGGCCGACGCCGCGCGGGAGACGCGCGCGTTCGCCGAGGAGGCCGAGGCGGAGCTCTCGGAGGCGCGCACCGTGCGGGCCGAGGCCGAGGAGGCGGCCGCCGAGGCGGCCCAGGTGCGGGACGAGCGGCAGGAGGCGGCGCAGAAGGCCCGCCGCGCCGCCGACGCCCTCGCCGGACTGGCCTACCGGCTGCGCGAGCGCGCCGGCTGGCAGGCGAAGCTCCGTGAACTCGCCGACGAGGCCGCCGAGTCCGAGGCCCGCGCCCAGTCCTGCCTGGAGCGCGCCCGCGCCGCCGACGAGGACCGGCGTGCCACCCAGCGCGGCGCGGACGACGCCCGCCGCACGGCGCGTGCGCTGCGCGGCGAGCGCGCCGAGATCGCGGGCGCCCCCGACGACGTACCGGAGACGGACTCCGACGCGCCCAGGCAGCCCCTCGCGGCTCTCCGTGAGGCCTACCGGGCCGCGTCCCAGGTGTACGAGAAGGTCGGCGTCGGTGCCGACCTGCGGGCCGAGCAGGCGCGGGCCGAGAGCGAAGAGAGTGCCGCGATCGCCGAGCTGGACCGGCTGACCAACAAGGTCCGCAACCGCGCCGAGCAGCTGCTGCAGTCGCCCGACGGCTCCGACGGGCCCTCGCGGCAGGCGGCGGCGTCGCGCGCCGAGGAACTCGTCCAGCTGCTGGAGACGCGGACGTCCACCGCGAGCGAGCAGCTCGGCCGGTTGCGCGGCGAGGCCGAGCGTCTCGCCCCGGAGGACGGCGAGACGCACACGGAGCTGCCGGAGGAACTGCTCCCGCGCGACGCCGACCACGCCCAGGCCCTGCTGCGCACGGCCACCGCCGAACTGGCGTCCCGCGCCGAGGCGTTGACCCAGGCCCGGGAGGCCCACGCCGAGCTGCTGGAGTCCCACCGCGCCGCCGAGGACGCGGCCGGCGGCTTCGACGAGACCGCCGCCCTCCTGCGGGACCTGCTGCGCGACCACTCCACCGACGACGAGCAGGACGAGCCCGAGCCCTACCCCGGAGGGCTCGAAGAGGCCCGCAGGGCCGCCGCGGAGGCCCGCCGCTCCCTGCGGGGCTGCGCCGCCGACCTCTCCGCCGCCGAGGGCTCCGTGCGCGAGGCGAGCGACGTCCTCGTACGCCACGCCAACTCCACACGCTACGAACAGGTCCGTACGCCGGCCCGCCAGCAGATCCGGGAGCTGCCCGCCTCCTCGCTACCCGAGCACGCCCAGAAGTGGGCCGACGCGTTCGCGCCCCGACTCCGGGTCCTCACGGACGAGTTGGCCCAGCTGGAGCGCAACCGGGACTCGATCGTCGACCGGCTGCGGGGCCTCGTGGAGTCGGCCCTCGCGACCCTCCGCTCCGCCCAGCGGCTCTCCCGGCTGCCCGAGGGCCTGGGGGAGTGGTCGGGCCAGGAGTTCCTGCGGATCCGCTTCGAGGAGCCCGACCAGGCCACCCTCACCGAACGTCTCGGCGAGGTCGTCGACGAGGCGACCCGCGCGGCCGTGAAGAAGAACTCCGACATGCGCCGCGACGGCATGTCCCTGCTGCTGAGGGGCGTCAGCGCCGCGCTCCAGCCCAGGGGCGTCGCCGTGGAGATCCTCAAGCCCGACGCGGTGCTGAGGGCCGAGCGCGTCCCCGTCGGCCAGATGGGCGACGTCTTCTCCGGCGGCCAGCTGCTCACCGCCGCCATCGCCCTGTACTGCACGATGGCCGCGCTGCGCAGCAACGACCGGGGACGGGACAAGCACCGTCACGCCGGCACCCTGTTCCTGGACAATCCCATCGGCCGCGCCAACGCGACGTACCTGCTGGAACTCCAGCGCGCGGTCTCGGACGCCCTCGGCGTCCAGCTCCTCTACACCACCGGCCTCTTCGACACGACCGCCCTGGCGGAGTTCCCCCTGGTCATCCGCCTCCGCAACGACGCCGACCTACGAGCGGGCCTCAAGTACATCAGCGTGGAGGAACACCTGCGCCCGGGCCTCCCCCAACCGCCCCAGCAGGGAGAAACGTCCCACACGGAGATCACGGCGACACGCATGTACAAGAGGCCCACCACAGCCGCGCCCTGAAGGGGCGCGGGGAACTGCGCGACCAGCCCCTACGGACCCGCAGTTCCCCACGGCCTTGTCAGCACGGCGACTACGCGTCGGCTTTCAAAAGATCCGCACACTTCTCGCCGATCATCATCGTCGTGATGCACGGATTCACGGTCACCAGATCCGGCATCACCGACCCGTCCGCCACCCGCAACCCCTCGATCCCCTTCACCCGCAGCCGCGCGTCCAGCGGGGCCGAGGCGTCGTCGTCCGCGCCCATCTTCACCGTGCAGGCCGGGTGGTAGACGGTGTTGTGGGTCTTGCGGATGTAGTCGAACAGTTCCTCGTCGGTGCGGACGTCGGGCCCGGGCGCCAGCTCGGCCCCGGCCCACCCGCTCAGCGCCGGCTGCGCCGCGATCTGCCGGGCGAGCCGCAGCCCGTACGTCATCACGCGCACGTCGTGCTCGTGCGTGAAGTAGCGCGGGTCGACCTTCGGCTTGTCCCGGTAGTCCCGGGTGCGTAGCCGCACGGTGCCCCGGGACTTCGCCCGCGTCACGTTCGGCGTCAGACAGAACGCGTTCTCGGACGTGGGGTAGCCGTGCCGGGCCGTGTTCATGTCGAACGGCACGGACCCGTAGTGGAACATCAGGTCCGGCCGGTCCAGGTCCGGTTCGGTGTCGTAGAAGATGCCCGCCTCCCACCACTGGTTGGACGTGGTGGGCATCGGCTGCGCGGCCTCCCACATGATGACGCCCTCGGGGTGGTCCTGGAGGTTCTCGCCGACGCCCACCGAGTGCACCACCACGTCGACGCCGACCTCGCGCAGCTGTTCGGCGGGGCCGATGCCGCTGAGCATCAGGATCTTCGGGGTGTCGATGGCGCCGCAGGAGACGATGACCTCACGCCGCGCGCGCACCGTCCGAGTGTGGATCAGGTCCGGGTCCAGATACTCGGCGCCGACGCAGCGCCGCCCGTCGAGCACCAGCTTCTTGGCGCGGACCCCGGTGCGCACCTCCAGGTTCGGACGTCGGCCCATGATCGGGTGCAGATACGCCACCGACGAGGACTGGCGGATGTTGTTCTCGTCGGAGTTGATCTGGAACCAGTTGGCGCCCCGGATCACCGTCTTGCCCGTGTTGAACGGCGTCGTCGGGATACCCGCCTGGACGCACGCCTCCAGCAGGGCGTTGCCGCAGGGGTCCTCGCTCTTGATGGTGCGGAGCTTCACCGGACCGCTGCGGCCGTGGTGGTCGCCGGGTGCGTCGTTGGTCTCCAGCCGCTGGTAGAGCGGGAAGAGGTCGGCCGCCGACCAGCCCGTACAGCCCGCGGCCGCCCAGTCGTCGAGGTCCTCCGCCGGTGCCCAGAAGGCGATGCAGGAGTTGTGGGACGAACAGCCGCCGAGCACCTTCGCCCTCGCGTGCCGCATGAAGCTGTTGCCGCTGGCCTGCGGTTCCACCGGGTAGTCCCAGTCGTAGCCGGACTCCAGCAGGCCCATCCAGCGTTCCAGCTTCAGGACGTCGTCGTCGCCGACGTCACTGGGGCCCGCCTCCAGGACGCAGACCGTGACCGACGGGTCCTCGGAGAGTCTGGCCGCCACCACGTTTCCCGCGGTTCCGCCGCCGACCACGACATAGTCGAACTCGTCTTCGATCATGGGGAGTTGACCTCCTGGGTGCTGTGCAGTCGAGCTGCGTGCTGTGCTGTCCTGTGCTGGGTGGTGCTCTGCCGTGTGACGCCCGGTGGGGGCTCTCAGTCCGCCGCGGGCGTGGCGAGGGGGGCGGCGGGCGGCGCCGACGGGGCGGCCCCGGCCTCGGAGGCCACGCAGTGCTCGGCGAGCACGCCCGTCCTGTGCCGCTGGACGAACCAGTAGTAGGCGAAGCCGCCACCGGCGATGATCCCGACGAAGAGGACGGCACCCCACTGCAGGTACCAGTGGAAGGGGGCGGCCGCGTTGTAGACCGCGGCGCGCGGCCAGATCAGGTTGAGGGTCATGCCCGCGCCCCACAGCACGGCGAGGATGTTCACCGGCAGTCCCCAGCGGCCCAGCGAGAACCGTCCGCCCCCGGCCGGCTGCCACGTGCCGCGCAGCCGCGCCACCAGCATCGGTACGGTGACGCCCAGATAGGCCAGGTAGATCATGATGATGCCGATGCTGGTCACCACGGTGAAGATCTGCGGCTGACGGATGTTGACCACCAGGATCGCCAGCGCCAGCACCCCGATGATCACGGTCGGCAGCACCGGCGTCTGGAAGCGCGGGTGGATCTTGGCGAGCTTCGAGGAGGCGGGCAGGTTGTTGTCCCGGGCCATGGCGAAGGTCAGCCGGACGGCGGCGGTGTGCACGGCCAGGGCGCACACGGTGACCGCGATCAGGACGCACCACAGCATCGCCTTGCCGGCCGTCGGGCCGAGCACGTTCAGCACGACGTACTGCAGGCCGTCCGTGGACAACTGCTCGCCCTTCAGGCTGGAGACGCTCATCAGCGCCAGCAGCAGGATCAGACCACCGAGGACGAAGGAGGCGACGATCGCCCGGATGATCGCGCGCGGCGCGTTCCGGGTCGGGTCCAGCGACTCCTCACCGAGCGAGGCGGCCGTGTCGAAGCCGTACATGACGTACGCCGACGCCAGCGACGCCACGAGGAACGCGCCCAGATAGCCGTTGCCGTAGCTCGCGCCGGTGCCGTTGGTCTCCAGGACCACCTGCGGACCACGGGTGATGTGGACGGCGAACAGTACGATCAGCACGACGGTGGCGATCAGCTCGATGAACACGCCCGCCGTGTTGATCCGGGCCATCAGCTTGACGCCAAAGGCGTTCACCAGGGTGGTGAAGAGGATCAGCACCGCAGCCAGGATGACCGCGTTGGTCGCCACGTCGTACGTGCCGGTGCCGTCCCCGACGATCTGGAACACGTCCGAGATCTGGGGCAGCGTCAACTGGTAGGCCAGCGCGACCGCCGCGATGGACACGATGGAGGCGGTCAGCATCATCCAGCCCGCGAGCCAGCCCAGATGCGGATTGCCTATCTTCTTCGACCAGTTGTAGACCGAGCCCGCGACCGGGTAGCGGGCCGCCAGCTCGGCGAAACAGAGCGCGACCATGAACTGGCCGACGAACACCATCGGCCACGACCACCAGTAGGCCGGGCCGCCGCTGGCGAAGCCGAAGTAGAACAGCTGGAAGGTACCGGTCAGGATCGAGATGTAGCTGATCCCGGCGGCGAAGGTGTGGAAGTTGCCCAGGGTGCGTTTGAGTTCGGGCTTGTAGCCGAACTCGGTGAGTTCGGTGTCGTCGGACGCGCTCTTCGGTCCGGTGGGTTGCTCAAGGGTCGTCATGAGCGGACTCCTGGTGGGCCTTGGGGAGGGGAGGGGGAGTGGCTCTGCGGGTGCCGAGAACGACGGACTAGGCGAACCAACCCTGCGGTGCCGGAGCCGTGTTGCGCCAGATGTGCTTCGCCTCGCGGTACTCGGCGAGCCCCGCGGGCCCGAGTTCACGGCCGAAGCCGGACTGCTTGTAACCGCCCCACTCGGCCTGCGGCACATACGGGTGGAAGTCGTTGATCCACACCGTGCCGATCCGCAGCCGGGCCGCCATCCGCTGCGCCTTGGCCTCGTCGGTCGTCCACACGGCACCGGCCAGACCGTAGATCGTGTCGTTGGCCAGCCGTACCGCCTCGTCCTCCGTGCTGAACCGTTCCACCGTCAGCACGGGCCCGAACGACTCGTCCTGGACCACGGACATCCCGCCCGTGCACTCGTCCAGGACGGTCGGCAGGTAGTAGAACCCCTTGTCGTACGCCTCGCCGCTCGGCCGCTCGCCGCCGCAGCGCAGCACCGCGCCCTCGGCGATGCCGCGGGCGACGTACTCCTCGACCTTCGCGCGGTGGGCGGCGGAGATGAGCGGGCCGGTCTGCGCCCGCTCGTCGAAGGGACCGCCGAGCCGGATCTCCCGCGCCCGGCGGACGACCTCGTCGACGAACCGGTCGTGCAGCGAGTCCTCGACCAGCAGCCGGGCGCCCGCCGAGCAGACCTGCCCCGAGTGCAGGAAGACGGCGGTCAGCGCCATGTCGACGGCCGTGTCGAAGTCGGCGTCGGCGAAGACGATGTTCGGGTTCTTGCCGCCGAGCTCCAGGGCGACCTTCTTCACGCTCGCGGCGGCGTTGGCCATCAGCCGACGGCCGGTCTGCAGGCCACCGGTGAAGGAGACCAGGTCCACGTCCGGGTGGTCGGAGAGCGGGGCACCCGCCTCGGGCCCGGCACCGAGGACGAGGTTGGCCACGCCCTCGGGCACCCCGGCCTCCACCAGCAGCCGCATCAGATGGATGGCGGTGTGCGGGGTCAGCTCGCTCGGCTTCAGCACGAAGGTGTTGCCGGCCGCGAGGGCCGGGGCGACCTTCCAGGCCGTCTGGAGGAGGGGGTAGTTCCAGGGGGTGATCAGCGCGCACACCCCGACCGGCTCGTACACGACCCGGCTGTCGACGCCCGGCTGACCGGTGTCGACGACGCGGCCCGACTCGGCGGTGGCCGCGCGCCCGAAGTAGCGGAAGCAGTTCGCGATGTCGTCGATGTCGTACTCGCTCTCCACCAGCCGCTTGCCGGTGTCGAGGGACTCGGCGCGGGCGAGCGCGTCCTTGTCGCGTACGAGGAGGTCCGCCACGCGCAGCAGCAGGTCACCGCGGTCGGCGGGCGAGGTGGTGGGCCAGGGGCCCTCGTCGAAGGCGCGCCGCGCCGCCGCGATGGCCTCCACGGTGTCCTTGGCGCCGGCCTCGTCGACGACCGCGACCAGGCTGCCGTCGGCGGGGCAGCGGATCTCACGCGTCCGGCCGTCGAGCGCGGACCGCCATGCGCCACCGATGAATAGTTCGGGCATGTCTCTCGTTCCTCCTGGTCAGCGCCGTGCGACAGGCACCCTCGCGGCTGAGCGCCTAACCGGAAGACCGTGTTCTATGCCCAAGAGCGGGTCAAATGTGACCGTCGACACGCCTGGTCAGGAGAACGCCCCTGGTGAGAGAGGCCAGGAGGGGGCGACGAGAGGCGTCAGGAGGAGCGGTGGCAGGCCCGCCAGAAGAGGGCGGCCGTCATCGCCGCCCGGAGGGGGCGGGCCCTTCCAGGAAAGGCCCGCCCCGGTCGCCCTACGGGTGCGACAGCTGCCCGGCGCCACCCCGACGGCGTATTCGCTCCTGCGTACGCACCGCCGCCCGTGCCTCGCGGCGGGCCCGCCGCCGCTCCCGGCGCAGGGAGCGCGCGGTGCTGCTGGGGGTGGAGACCACCCCGTTGCGCTGCTTCCACACCTGGCGGGTCACCCAGACGTCCAGGACGCCCCAGGTCGCCGCGATCGTGCTCGCCACGCTGCTCAGCACCATGGGGAACGCCAGCCAGGAACCCGCGAGGGTGCACAGGAACGCCACCATCGCCTGAAGCAGTGTCACCGCGATGATGAGGACCGCACGCACCGCCGCCGTCCGCACCGGATCGGGCAGCCGCCGCCTGCGCGCCGGCTCCTCGATCCACAACGGCCGGTAATACACCCGCTCTTCCTCGGCGCGCGGGGAGAGCCCCCGTTCTTCCACCGCGACGCCGACCCCCGCCAGGAGGCCGCGATCCGGTGTGCGAGCGCTCCGCGCCGCCAACTCGGGCGTCGCCGCTCCGTCCCCGGACGCTGCGCGCCGCTCCGCCGTGCCCATCAACTCGTCACTCCCCACCGCCGGTGGACCAACAGATCCGGATCCGTGGACCCGGCCCCCCACTGGTGCCCGACTTCCTCTGGTTTACGCCGCCTGAGAGCGGCCTGCGGGATCTGTGGCCGATTCCGCCTCCAATTCCCGTACAGAAAGACGATCGACGTGCACCGAAGATTCCCGCGGAACGAAAAAATCCGGCCAACCGGCAGACTTCCCCGACGGGATGTCATTGGTTCAAGTGCCGGACAGCGGGCGGCAATCTCCCCCAATGAACGGACAACTCCCCCTGTCCGGTTCGCCCCTGGTGCCAGGGGCGCCCAGCCGGCTCTTCGAGATACACGCGAGTCGGTAGTAGGCTCACGCCGTTTGTTGACGCACATGTGTGCCCCCGGGCCTGGCGGGGGTCGAGCTGGGGGAGGCCATGCGCTTTCGCGGGAAATCGATCCGCCGGAAGATCGTGGCGCTGCTGCTCGTGCCCTTGGTGGCCCTGACGGGTGTCTGGACGTTCGCCACGGTGCTGACGGGCCGTGAGGCGAGCGATCTCTTCAGGGTGGCGGACATCGTCGAGAAGGTCGGCTTCCCCACCGAGGACACCATCCGTGTGCTCCAGCAGGAACGCCGCCAGACCCTCGTCTACCTCGCCGACCCCAAGTCCACCGAGGCGGCCACGGCACTCGACCGCAGCCGGGCCGCCACGGACAAGTCCGTCGAGGAGTTCCGCGCGCACGCCCGTGACGCCGACCTCCGTGAGGAGATGGGCGAGGCCACCTCGCTGCGGCTGACGACGATCCTGGACGCCCTCGACACCCTGCCCTCCCTGCGGTCGACCGTCGAGAGCGGCACCGTCACCGTCAACCAGGCCCTCGGCCACTACAACGAACTCGTCGACCCCTGCTTCACCCTGCTGTCCAACCTGCCCGCGCTCGACAGCGTGGAGATGGACAAGCAGGGCCGCGCCCTGGTCAACGTCGGCCGCGCCCGCGAACTCCTCTCCCGCGAGGACGCCCTGCTCAGCTCGGTGCTCGTCGCGGACCGCATCACCAAGGACGAGATCCGCGACTTCTCCGACCTCGTCGCGCAGCGCACCCTGATGTACGACATCAGCCTGCCGCAGCTGCCCACCGCCGACCGCGACCGCTTCGCCGACTACTGGAAGAACGCCAGCACCGCGCCCCTGCGCTCGGTCGAACAGGCCGTCATCGCCTCCCAACCCGGCAAGCCCACCACGTTCAACGCCAAGAGCTGGGACACCTCGGTCGAGCCCGTGCTCGCCGACCTCCGCGACCTCAGCGTCGAAGCGGGTGACCGCTACCAGGAGCGGGTCCGCCCGCTGGTCACCAACGTCATCCTGAAGGCCGCCGTGGCCGGCGTCCTCGGCCTCTTCGCCCTGCTCTTCTCGCTCTTCATGTCCGTCCGCATCGGCCGCGTCCTCATCCGCGACCTGCGCCGGCTCCGCCAGGAGGCCCACGAGACCGCCGGGGTGCGGCTGCCCAGCGTGATGCGCCGACTCGCCGCGGGCGAACAGGTCGACGTGGAGACCGAGGTGCCGCACCTGGAGTACGACAAGAACGAGATCGGCGAGGTCAGCCAAGCCCTCAACACCCTCCAGCGGGCGGCCGTCGAGGCCGCGGTCAAGCAGTCCGAACTCCGCAGCGGCATCTCCGAGGTCTTCGTCAACCTCGCCCGCCGCAGCCAGGTCCTGCTGCACAAGCAGCTCACCCTGCTCGACACCATGGAGCGCAGGACCGAGGACACCGACGAACTCGCCGACCTGTTCCGTCTGGACCATCTGACGACCCGTATGCGCCGGCACGCGGAGGGTCTGGTCATCCTCTCGGGCGCCGCTCCCTCCCGGCAGTGGCGCAAGCCCATCCAGCTCATGGACGTCGTCCGCGCGGCCGTCGCCGAGGTCGAGGACTACGAGCGGATCGAGGTCCGCCGGCTGCCCCGGGTCGCCGTGACCGGCCCCGCGGTCGCCGACCTCACCCACCTGGTGGCCGAACTCCTGGAGAACGCCACGGTGTTCTCGCCCCCGCACACCGCCGTGCAGGTGCACGGCGAGCGCGTCGCCAACGGCTTCACCCTGGAGATCCACGACCGGGGCCTCGGCATGTCGGCCGAGGCGCTCCTGGACGCCAACCTCAAGCTCGCCGAGACCCCCGACTTCGAACTCTCCGACACCGACCGGCTCGGCCTCTTCGTCGTCAGCCGGCTCGCCCAGCGGCAGAAGGTCCGGGTCTCCCTCCAGCCCTCCCCGTACGGCGGCACCACGGCCGTGGTGTTCATCCCCGACGCGCTGCTCACCGACGACGTCCCCGACACCAACGGCATCGGCTTCCGCCTCGACCGCGCCCACCCCACCCGCGAGGCCGAGCTGGAGGAGGAGCGCAACGCGGCGCTCTCCCAGGTGCCGGTCCGGCTCCCCGGGCTCACCGCGGGCATCCTGGACGGCCCGGTGGAACTGGAGGCTCCGGTCGACCTGGAGCCCCTGGGCGGCTTCCCGGGCGCCCTCGGCGACGAGGAGCCCGAGCAGGGCGGACTGTTCCGGCCCCGCCGCTCCCTCACCGGCGTCACCGACGAACAGCGGCAGCCGGGGCGCGACGGCGAAGGACGGCAGGCGCCGCTCACCGACCCCGACCCGACGCTCGGCCCCGTGCCACTCCCGCAGCGCCGGACCCCGCACCTCGTCAGCTCGCACGGCCGTTCGGTGACCGGGGCCAGGGCCAGGCACCCGGAGGGCGAGCCCGGCCAGGGCCGTACGGCGGGTCTCGAGGAGAGCGCCGACACCCGGCCGCTCACCGCCCTGCCCCCCGGCGGGTTCGACGGCCCCGCGCTGCCCCAGCGCCGCCGTACGACCCCGGAGGGCGACCCGGCCCGGACGACCTCGCCGTACGGCGCGGGCGAACCCACCCCGCGCGCGGACACGACGACCGGCCAGGCAGAATCAGCTCCGGGGCCGCTGCCCCGTCGCGTCCGACAGGCCAGTCTGGCACCGCAGTTGAAGGAGGGACCCGACCGGCGCACCGAACGCGAGAGGTCCCGCCCCGAGCGGCACCAGGACCCGGGCGAACGTGACGCCGACGAGGTACGCAGCCGTATGGCCTCGCTCCAACGGGGTTGGCAGCGTGGCCGCGAGGAGAACGCCGAGGGCGACGACGCCCGGGGCGTCTCAGCACCAAGAGGAACGACTAAGGGGGACGGTCGATGACCGCACCGAAGGCCGAGAGGACCGCGACCGGTACGTCCGGGGAGCTGAACTGGCTCCTGGACGACTTGGTGGAGCGTGTCGCCAGTATCCGCAAGGCGCTCGTGCTCTCCAGCGACGGACTGCCCACGGGCGTCTCCAAGGACCTCACCAGAGAGGACAGCGAGCACCTGGCCGCCGTCTCCTCCGGATTCCACAGCCTTGCCAAGGGCGTCGGCCGCCACTTCGAGGCGGGCAGCGTCCGGCAGACCGTCGTCGAGCTCGACGAGGCCTTCCTCTTCGTCACGGCCGCCGGCGACGGCAGTTGCCTCGCCGTCCTCGCCGACTCCGACGCGGACATCGGGCAGGTCGCCTACGAGATGACCCTCCTGGTCAAGCGGGTCGGCGTACATCTGGGATCCGCCCCGCGCGCCGACGGCCCCCTCGGCGGGTAGTGGGATGGCATGAGCCGAGACGGTCAGGGAAGAAGCCACTGGTTCGACGACGAGGCCGGACCAGTGGTGCGTCCGTACGCGATGACACGCGGCCGGACCAACCACGCGATCCAGCACCGCCTCGACCTGATCGCCGTGGTCGTCACGGAACCGCACGTCGACGACCTGGAGGAGGACCACTCCCTCTCCCCTGAGCACGTCCGTATCGTCGAGCTCTGCCGCGACACCCCGCAGTCGGTGGCCGAACTGGCCGCCGACCTTGACCTCCCCGTCGGAGTGGTCCGCGTCCTCGTCGGAGACCTCGTGGACGAGGAACTCGTCCACGTGACCCGCCCCGTACCGCCTGCCGAGCTGGTGGACGAGAGCATCCTGCGCGACGTCATCAACGGCCTCCGGGCGCTCTGAGCGCCACGGAGGCGGAGCGAACACGTGACAGACACCCCATCCAGCAGGAGAAAGACCGATGATCCTCGGGCGCACTGAGCGCGGTACACCCCCGGTCGAGCCCGTCACGCTCAAGATCCTCGTGGCCGGCGGCTTCGGCGTGGGAAAGACGACCTGCGTCGGCGCGGTCAGCGAGATCAAGCCACTGCGCACCGAGGAGGTGCTCACCGAGGCGGGCCGCCCGGTCGACGACACCAGCGGTGTGGAGAGCAAGACGACGACCACCGTCGCCATGGACTTCGGCCGCATCACCCTGCGCGAAGACCTCGTCCTGTATCTGTTCGGCACCCCCGGGCAGGACCGGTTCTGGTTCCTCTGGGACGAGCTCGCCTCCGGCGCCCTCGGGGCCGTCGTCCTCGTCGACACGCGCCGCCTGGAGGACTGCTTCGCCGCCGTCGACTACTTCGAGCGGCGCTCCATACCCTTCGTGATCGGCGTCAACTGCTTCGACGAAGCCGCGCGTTACCCGGCCGAGACGGTCCGCCAGGCCCTCGACCTCGACCCCGACGTGCCGGTCGTCCTGTGCGACGCCCGACAGCGTGACTCGGTCAAGGACGTCCTCGTCGCCGTCGTCCGGCACGCGATGGCCCACGCCTCGGGGCAGCGCCAGACCGTCACCACCTGAGGCACGGCCCGTACCCCCGCCGACAGGGGTACGGGCCGTGGCTTCATGGGCACGCGCGCGTGGAGCCCCGTTCGACGCAGCTGCTGACGCGACGGCGCCGTACGCGCGTGCCGTCAGCCGGCGCCGTCCTCATGCCAGCCGAAGCTCTTCTCCACCGCCTTGCGCCAGTTGTGGTACTCGCGGTCCCGCACGGAGGCCTCCATGGCGGGCGCCCACTCGACGTCCCGCTGCCAGTGCGACTTCAGCTCGTCCAGGTCGTTCCACACCCCGGTCGCGAGCCCGGCCGCGTATGCGGCGCCCAGGCAGGTCGTCTCCGAGACCCGGGGCCGGATCACCGGCACGCCCAGGACGTCCGACTGGTGCTGCATCAGCAGGTTGTTCTTGGTCATACCGCCGTCGACCTTGAGCGTCGTGATCGGCACCCCCGAGTCCTGGAACATGGCGTCCACCACCTCCCGCGTCTGCCAGCTCGTCGCCTCCAGCACCGCGCGCGCGAGGTGCGCCTTGGTGACGTACCTCGTCAGCCCGGTCACGACACCGCGGGCGTCCGAGCGCCAGTAGGGGGCGAACAGGCCCGAGAACGCGGGCACGATGTACGCGCCGCCGTTGTCGTCGACGCTCGCCGCGAGCGGCTCGATCTCGTCGGCGCTGCGGATGATGCCGAGCTGGTCGCGGAACCACTGCACCAGGGCGCCCGTGATCGCGATCGACCCCTCCAGGCAGTACACCGGAGCCTCGCCGCCGATCTTGTACCCCATGGTGGTGAGCAGCCCGTTCTTCGACGGCACGGGCCGGTTCCCGGTGTTGAGCAGCAGGAAGCTTCCGGTGCCGTAGGTGTTCTTCGCCGTGCCCACGTCGTAGCAGGCCTGGCCGAAGATCGCGGCCTGCTGGTCGCCGAGCGCCGAGGCGACGGGAACGCCGGCGAGGGGGCCCACGGCGGTGCCGTACACCTCGGCGGAGGACCTGATCTCCGGCAGGACCGCCTCCGGGACGTTCATCGCGGAGAGGATCGAGGTGTCCCACTGGAGGGTCTCCAGGTTCATCAGCATGGTGCGTCCGGCGTTGGTGACATCGGTGACGTGCCGGCCGCCGTCCGTGCCGCCGGTAAGGTTCCAGATCAGCCAGGAGTCGATCGTGCCGAAGGCGATCTCGCCGCGCTCGGCACGGGTGCGCAGGCCGGGCACGTTGTCGAGCAGCCAGGCGGCCTTCGGCCCGGAGAAGTAGCTGGCCAGGGGCAGACCGGTCTGCTCACGGAAACGATCCTGCCCGTCCGTGCCGCCGAGTTCGTTGCACAGCGCCGACGTACGGGTGTCCTGCCAGACGATCGCGTTGTGCACGGGTTTGCCCGTGGCCCGGTCCCACAGGACCGTCGTCTCCCGCTGGTTGGTGATGCCGAGCGCGCTGATCTGCTCCGCCCGCAGGCCCGCCTTCGCGATGGCCCCGGCGACGACCGCCTGCACCTTCGACCAGATCTCCGTGGCGTCGTGCTCCACCCACCCCGGCTTGGGGAAGATCTGACGGTGCTCGCGCTGGTCGACGGCGACGATGGCCCCGCCCTGGTCGAAGATGATGCAACGGCTCGAAGTGGTCCCCTGATCGATGGCGGCGACGTACTTCTGGGCGTTGTCCGGCATGACATCCCCTCACGTCTTGCGTCGATTCACGTCCTACGGCGGTGGGTCAGAAGGCTGCGTTGTAGAGGAGGCCCGCGAGGACCCCGCCGACCAGGGGGCCGACGACCGGGACCCAGGCGTAACCCCAGTCCGAGGTGCCCTTGTGGGGGATCGGCAGGAAGGCGTGCACGATGCGCGGGCCGAGGTCACGGGCCGGGTTGATGGCGTAGCCGGTGGGCCCGCCCAGGGAGAGGCCGATGCCGACGACCAGGAACGCCACCAGCAGGATCGAGATGCCGGAACCGTAGATCCCGGCCTCCTCGCCGGGGATCTGGCCGATACCGATGCCCGTGTTCCGGCCGAAGGCGAGGATCGGCAGCACCAGGGCGATCGTCGCGATGATCTCCGTGATCAGGTTGGCGACGGGGTTCCGGATCTCCGGGATGGTGGAGAAGATCCCGAGGGTCGGCGTCGGCTCGTCCGCCGTGCCCTCCGTGGTGCCCTCCTTGCGGACGTTCGCCTGGAACTGCGCGAGGTACACGAGATAGGCGAGGACGGCGCCGAGCATCGCACCGACCAGCTGGCCGAGCAGATACACCCAGACCTTCTCCCAGACCTCCGTGTCGACCGCGATCCCGAGGGTCACCGCCGGGTTGAGGTGCCCACCCGACAGGGGAGCGGCGGTGTAGGCGCCCGCCAGGACGGCGAAGCCCCAGCCGAACGCGATCACGATCCAGCCCGACGCCCTCGCCTTCGAGAACCTGAGAGTGACGGCGGCGCACACACCGGCGCCGAAGAGAATCAGGATCGCCGTACCGATGACCTCACCGACGAATATGTCTCCGTTGCTCATGGCGGCTCCTTGGCCCCGGCCCGGAGCGATCGGCCCCGGACCTCCGTGACGAGCGTGCCGGCGCGGCCGCATCGCCCGTGGGGGATGGCCTGTTGCAGGCGGGGAGCCCGAGCGGCGCGGTGCACAAAGACGCCCGAATCCGGCGATGCCGACCGACACCGGAAGTGTTCACCGGCACCCAGGGGGCGTCAAGAATCCGCACAACAACGGTTGAAGGCGCCTACGGGGCGCACACGTCGGCGCGAACAGCCCGCAGCGCCCGGCGACGCCCGCAGCACCGCGCCGGATCACGCCACGACGATCACCGAACCGCGGTGGCGAACTGCGGTGCCGAACCACGATGGCCGAAGCGCCCGCACCCGACGGCCCACCCAACCCGCCCTCACCGCACTGCGATCACCGCCGACCCGTGCCCGAACAGGCCCTGATTGGCGCTGACCCCCACCCCGGCCCCCTCGACCTGCCGATCGCCCGCCTCACCCCGCAACTGCCGGACCAGCTCGCACACCTGGGCGATCGCCTGCGCCGGAACCGCCTCCCCGAAGGAGGCCAGCCCTCCGCTGGAGTTCACCGGTATGCGGCCGCCCAGCGCCGTCGCACCGTCCCGCAGCAGCTTCGCGGCCTCGCCCTCACCGCACAGTCCCAGATCCTCGTACCACTGCAACTCCAGCGCGGTGGACAGGTCGTAGACCTCGGCGAGCGAGAGGTCCTCGGGCCCGACGCCCGCCTCCTCGTACGCCGCCCGCGCGATCGACGCCCGGAACGTCTCGTCCGGCGGCGCCACCGCGACCGCCGAGTCCGTCGCGATGTCCGGCAGATCCAGCACCGTGTTGGGATAGCGGGGCGTCACCGTGGACACCGCCCGTATCCGCACCGGCTCGGCCACCCCGTGCCGCCGTGCGAAATCCATGCTGGACAGCACGAGCGCCGCACCCCCGTCCGAGGTCGCGCAGATGTCCAGCAGCCGCAGCGGGTCGGCGACGACGGCCGAGGCCGCGACCTCCTCGGCGGTGACCCGCTTGCGATAGCGCGCGTACGGATTGAGCGCCCCCACAGCGGAGTTCTTCACCTTGACCCGCGCGAAGTCCTCCGGCGTGTCCCCGTGCACCGTCATCCTCCGCCGCGCGTACAGCCCGAAGTACGTCGGATTCGTGGCGCCGAGGACCCGGAACCGCAACCAGTCCGGATCGTCCGCCCGATCCCCGCCCGCCGGCCGGAAGAACCCCTTCGGGGCCGAGTCCGCGCCGACCACCAGCACCACGTCCGCGAGACCGGTGAGGATCTGCGCCCGCGCGGTGCCGACTGCCTGCGCCCCGGACGCACAGGCCGCGTACACGCTCGTGACCCGGGCCCCCTGCCAGCCCAGCGCCTTGGCGAAGGTCGCCCCCGCCACATAGCCCGGATAACCGCCCCGGACCGTGTCCGCGCCGACGATCGAGCCGATGTCCCGCCAGTCGAGCCCCGCGTCGGCCAGGGCCGCCCGCGCGGCCACCGTGCCGTACTCGACGAAGCTCCTGCCCCACTTGCCCCACGGGTGCATGCCCGCGCCCAGCACCGCCACCTCGCCCGTCATGTCCCCACCCCCGTCGGCCGCCACTGCCAGGTCGTCCAGATCGTCTCCGCGTCCTCGTTCAGAACCCCGGGGACGACCTCCACCTCCATGCCCACCGCCAGATCGGCGCAGGTCACCCCGGGAACGGCCTGCCCCAGCACCACGACGCGTTCTTCGGCCAGTTCCACAGCGATCAACGCGTACGGCTCCCAGGGAAGTTCCGGATCGGACACGTAGGGTGACGGGGGCCGGTACCGTCCGTCCGTGTACGACCACACCCGGCCCCGCCGCGACAGCGCGACCTCGCGCAGCTCATCGCCCGGACAGGCCGGATTGCGGCAGAAGGCGTCCTCGCGGGGGAAGAACACCGAGGCGCACGCGGAACAGCGCGTGCCGAGCAGCCGGAACCCCTCGCCCTCCCCGGTGAACCAGCCCGCGACCACAGGTGTGCGACTGCGCCCCAAAGCCCCTCCCCGAGTACAGATCTGATGAACCGTCAGAACTGTCAGGAGTCTGGCACGGTCATTCCGAATTGGGCAGGCCCCCGGGAGAACCGACGAGCCCCGTCCAGCGTCGGAGTATCGGGAGGGCCGGCCGGGGCCCACGGGGGTGGTTCCGGCCGGCCCTCACCCGTACCCGCGAACCCGGCGGTGTGGCGCATTGACCCGCCCCGACGAGACGACCAGCAGATGATCGGATACAGTCCGCCGCGTGTCCGCGAACCAACACCCACCCGCCAACTCCGCACCGGACTCGCATTGTTCGAGCTGCGGAGCGCCCTACGGAGAGGGCATCTCCGGCTGGCCCCGCACCTGCGAGGCCTGCCAGACAGTGGCCTACCGCAATCCGCTCCCCGTCGCGGTGGCCCTCCAGCCCGTGTACGACACCCAGGGCACCGCCCTCGTGGTGATCACACGGACCATCGCCCCCGCGCGCGGGGGCACCGCCCTGCCCGGCGGCTTCATCGACCACCGGGAGGACTGGCGCCACGCCGTCGTCCGTGAACTCAAGGAGGAGACGGGCATCTGCGCGGCCGACCGCGACGTACGCCTCGCCGACGCCATGAGCTCGCCCGCCGGCCATCTCCTGCTCTTCGGGCTCCTCCCGGAGCGCCCGGCCGCCGGCCTCCCGGCGCCCGTCCCCACCGACGAGACGGAGGGCTGGCACCTGCTGCGCAGACCCACCGAACTCGCCTTCCCCCTGCACACCCTGGCCGTCCAGGCGTTCTTCGACGGCCGCTACATCTGAGCCGAAGCCACCCGAGCCGTACCCGGGCTCACTCCCGGTCGAGCCCGCGCATCCGCACGGGATACGCAGGCTCGACCGGACCCTCGTCCCCGTCCCGCTCCACGACCACCCGCGGCCCCTCCCAACGCGCCGTGTACCGCTCGACCTCCGGCTCGTCCCAGCCGTCGCCCGCGTCCGGCACCACGAGCCCGCCTCCCGTCCGCCCGCGTGCGGGTGCCCAGACCTCCAGCTCCAGGCCGCCGTCGGCGCCCCGGACCGGCAACACGGCACCCGCGCGCGCGAGTACCGGGACACGCGACAGCGGCGCGTCCAGCAGCACCTGCCCCGGTCCCTCGTACGCCCGCCCGGTCACCGTGTCGTACCAACGGCCCTGCGGCAGCCGCACCGCACGCCGGTCCACGCCCGGCTCCAGCACCGGCGCCACCAGCAGACAGTCACCCAGCAGAAACGCGTCCTCGCAGTCACGCAGCGTCCGGTCCTCCGGCGCACCCCACCACAGGGGGCGTACGTACGGCGCCCCCGTACGACGCGCCAGATGGGCCAGCGTCATGAAGTAGGGCGACAGCCGCCGCCGCTCGACGAGCGCCACGCGCGCGTGCTCGACGATCTCCTCCCCGAACTCCCACGGCTCCCGCCGCCCCGCCCGCAGACTCGCGTGCGTACGGAACAGCGGCAGATACGCGCCGAGCTGGAACCACCGCAGATACAGCTCCGGCGACGGACTTCCGTCGAACCCGCCCACGTCCGGCCCCGAGTACGGCACCCCGCACAGCCCCAGCCCCATCACCAGCGCGAGCGACGCCCGCAGCCCCGGCCAGCCCGTCGCCACGTCTCCGGACCACGTCCCGCCGTAGCGCTGCATACCGGCCCACCCGGAGCGCGAGAACACGAACGGCCGCTCCTCGGGCACCAGCTCCCGCAGCGCCTCGTACCCGGCGCGGGCCATACAGAGCGCGTACACGTTGTGCGCCTCGCGATGATCGCCGCCCCGGCCCTCCAGATCGTGCCGGACCGACCGGGGCAACGTGTTCTCCCCGAACGCCGTGAACGACGTCGGCTCGTTCATGTCGTGCCAGAACCCGGCGAAGCCCTGCGCCAGCCGCTCCTCGTAGAGACCGCCCCACCACGCGCGCGTACGCGCACGCGTGAAGTCGGGAAAGACCGACTCCCCGGGCCACACGAGCCCCTCCACGACGTTCCCCGCGGCATCCCGCACGAACGCGTCCTCCGCCGTCCCGCTGTCGTACACCGCGTCGCCCGGCCGCACACCGACCGCCGCGTCGACGATCGACACCAGCCGGATCCCCTCCCGCCGCAACTCGTCGGCGAGCACCGACAGCTTGGGGAAGTTGACCGTGTCGACCGTGAACACCCGATGGGCGTCGTAGTGGTCGATGTCCAGGTGCACCGCGTCGAGCGGCAGACCGTGCTCCCGGTAGCCCGCGACGATCCGCCGCACCTCCTGCTCGCTCCCGAAGCCCCACCGCGCGTGATGATGGCCGAGCGCCCACGCGGGCGGCAGCGCCGGAGCTCCCGTCAGCGCGGCCCAGGCGTGCAGCACGCGCGCGGGGGTGCCCACTATCACCCAGCAGCGCAGCGGCCCGCCGTCCATCCGCAGCTCGGCCGTCCCGGCCCGGTCGTGCCCGGACCCGGCGCCCTCCTCGCCCTCGCGCAGCGTCACCGTGCCGTCCCACGTGGTGTCGTGGAACACCAGGTGCGTGGCCGCGTCCGCCACCACCATCTGCACCGGCATCGTGATGTACAGCGGATCGTCACCCGGCGCGAACGGATGACCGGGGTCCGTGTTCCACAGCCGATACGTCCCGTCCCGCAGCCGGGGACCCGCCGCCCGTCCGCCCAGACCGAAGAACCGCGCGTCGGCCGCCACCTCCGAGCGCTGCACCCACCGCGCCTCACCCCCACCGACCGGCTCCCACCATCGGGGCGGCAGATCACGTCGCAGGACCACCCCACCGGGCGTACGGACCTCCACGGCACCGTTCCGTGACACCACCACCGTCACCCGCTCGGCCACCACCCGCCAGGCACCGTCCTTGTCCGGCTCCAGCACGGCCCGCGGATCCGGCTCCGGACACCGGCCCGCCAGCGCGTACGACGGCTCCGGCCGCGCCCCGTCCCAGCCCCAGAAGACCGCGCCGTGCACATCGACGGTCACCCGCAGCTCGGATCTGCCGAACCGGACGATCCCGCCACCGGGCCCCGGCTCCACCCCGACCACCGGCCCCGGCACCCTGGCACGCTCGGCACCCCGCGCCGGCAGCGCGGCGGCGTCCGTACGCCTCCTGCGCCATGCGGCCCGCACGGTGCGCAGCCCCTGCGCCGCCCCCGCCGAACCGATCGCTTTCACCGAACGCACCAGGTCACGACCGTCCATGTGGCTCACCATGCCACTGACCGGCCGCTTCGTGTGAACCGTTCAACTTCCGTTCACCCGTGGTGCGGTCACATGTTCACGTCGCCGTCCAACAGCGGCTCACCCTGGTGCGGAAGTCGATCACATGGCATCGTCCGTGTCAGCCGCGTCACGCGCACACCCCTGCGCGTGCGCGCACGACGCCCACCACGCGCACCGTCCCGGGAGCCGCCCCATGACCTCAGCGAACCCCTCGCCGCTTTGGCAGCCCGACGCGGACCGCGTCGCCCGGGCCCGAATCACCGCATTCCAGTCCTGGGCGGCCGAACACCACGGAGCCCCTGCCGAGGGCGGATACCCGGCCCTACACCGCTGGTCGGTCGACGAACTCGAGACGTTCTGGAAAGCCGTCACGGAGTGGTTCGACGTACGGTTCTCCACCCCCTACGCGCGCGTGCTCGGCGACCGCACCATGCCCGGCGCCGCATGGTTCCCCGGCGCCACCCTCAACTACGCGGAACACGCCCTCCGCGCGACCGACGCCCGCGCCGAGGAACCGGCCCTGCTCCACGTCGACGAGACCCACGAACCACGCCCGGTGAGCTGGTCCGAGCTGCGCCGCCAGGTCGGCTCCCTCGCCGCCGAACTGCGCGCCCTCGGCGTACGCCCCGGCGACCGCGTCAGCGGCTACCTCCCGAACATCCCGCAGGCCGTCGTCGCCCTCCTCGCCACGGCGGCCGTGGGCGGCGTCTGGACCTCCTGCGCCCCCGACTTCGGCGCCCGCAGCGTCCTCGACCGCTTCCAGCAGGTCGAACCCGTCGTCCTGTTCGCCGTCGACGGCTACCGCTACGGCGGCAAGGAACACGACCGCCGCGACACCGTCGCCGAACTCCGCCGCGAACTGCCCACCCTGCGCGCCGTGGTCCACATCCCCGTCCTCGGCACCGCAGCCCCCGAGGGCGCTCTGGAATGGTCGGCCCTCACCTCCGCGGATGTGACCCCGACGTTCGAACAGGTGCCGTTCGACCACCCCCTGTGGGTGCTCTACTCCTCCGGCACCACCGGCCTGCCCAAGGCCCTCGTCCAGTCCCAGGGCGGCATCCTCGTCGAACACCTCAAACAGCTCGGCCTGCACTGCGACCTCGGCCCCGAGGACCGCTTCTTCTGGTACACCTCCACCGGCTGGATGATGTGGAACTTCCTCGTCTCCGGCCTCCTCACCGGCACCACCGTCGTCCTGTACGACGGCAGCCCCGGCCACCCCGACACCGGCGCCCAGTGGCGCGTCGCCGAACGCACCGGCGCCACCCTCTTCGGCACCTCCGCCGCCTACGTCATGGTCTGCCGCAAGGCCGACGTCCACCCCGGCCGCGACTACGACCTCTCCCGCGTCCAGTGCGTCGGCACCACAGGATCCCCGCTCCCGCCCGACGGCTTCCGCTGGCTCCACGACGAGGTCCGCGAGGACCTCTGGATCGCCTCCGTCAGCGGCGGCACCGACGTCTGCTCCTGCTTCGCGGGAGCCGTCCCCACCCTCCCGGTCCACATCGGCGAACTCCAGGCCCCCAGCCTCGGCACCGACCTGCAGTCCTGGGACCCCAGCGGCAAACCCCTCGTCGACGAGGTCGGCGAACTGGTCGTCACCAACCCCATGCCGTCCATGCCGATCCACTTCTGGAACGACCCCGACGGCACCCGCTACCACGACAGCTACTTCGACACCTACCCCGGCGTCTGGCGCCACGGCGACTGGATCACCCTCACCTCCCGGGGCTCCGTCGTGATCCACGGCCGCTCCGACTCCACGCTCAACCGCCAAGGCGTCCGCATGGGTTCGGCCGACATCTACGAAGCCGTCGAACGCCTCCCCGAGATCAAGGAGTCCCTCGTCATCGGCGTCGAACAGCCCGACGGCGGCTACTGGATGCCCCTCTTCGTCCACCTCGCCCCAGGAGCGACGCTCGACGAGGCCCTCCTCACCCGCATCAAGCGGACCATCCGCGAACAGCTCTCACCCCGGCATGTCCCCGACGAGGTCATCGAAGTCCCCGGCGTCCCGCACACCCTCACCGGCAAACGCATCGAGGTCCCCGTCAAACGCCTCCTCCAGGGCACCCCACTGGACAAGGCGGTCAACCCCGGCTCCATCGACAACCTCGACCTCCTGCGCTTCTACGAGGACCTGGCCCGCGAGCGAGCCTGACCCCCGCACGCGACCGCGTTGTCAGTGCCCTCGATTACTGTGAGTGAGCATTGATCGACCGTTCGCACAGGGGGAGAACATGGCACGCACCGACCACCAGAGCATGCGCCGCGTCCTGCGCCGCGAGATCGCGGGCACCATCGGCCTGCTGGCCGACGAACACGACTTCACCGCGATGCGCCGCTACCGCAGCTTCACCTTCGACGACCACACGACCTACCTCCGACAAGTGGAAGCCCTGCTCAGGACCCTCTCCGCGCAGGGCAACCACACCACGGTCGCCCTCTTCGACCCCGAGGAGTACGCGGAGTTCTGCGCCGACACCGGCCTCGAACCCGACACCCCCGCCAGCCGCACCCGCTTCACCGCCGAGCTGGCCGCGACGGGCGCCGCCGTCCCGTACGAGGGACAGCCCCTCACCGAGCTCGTCCCCGACCTCATCGACGAAGCCGTCCGCCTCGCCACCTGGGAATACGCCACCACACTCCTCGCCCAGATCGGCGACTGCGCCTCCTGCGGCGAGGACATCGGACGCGCGGCCTTCTCCCGCGCCATGCACCTGCTCAAGCGCATCCTCGACACCGCCGGCCCGGGCGAACGCCACCTCGTCTGCAGCGTCTCCGCCGAACCCCAGGCCTTGGCCGCCGTCCTCCACGCCGACCAGAACCCCGAAGGAGCCACCCGGCTCGACGAGTCCGAAGCCCTGGAGTTCGCCACCGTCCTGGCCCTGGGCATCGCCACCCGAAGCCCCGGCGGACTCGTCATGCGCACCACCGCCCCGGACCGGACCGACCGCGTCTACGGCTGGCACCTGCGCGGCGACGACCTCGCCCCCCTCACCGCGGGAGAGGTATTCGACGCCTACTGCACCGACCGGGAATCCGGAGACCTCGTCTCCCCGGAGTCCGGCGTCGACTACTGCACCCCACCCGACCTCGGGGACGACCCCGGCAAGGGAGGCACGACCCAGCACGGCCACACCCACTGAACGGGCGAGGGGCGCCCCACCCGAAGGTGGAGCGCCCCTCGACGCCCGCCGGTCCCGCCGGTCTACTCGCCCGACAGCACGGCCTGCGCCGCGCCACGCGCCTCCTCGGCCGTGTCCGCGGCACGCGCTGCGGCAGCGGCCCGCTCGCACTGCGCCAGCGTGTACTTCGCCAAGGTCGCTCGCACATACGGAATCGACGCCGCACCCATGGACAGGGAGGTGACCCCCAGACCGGTCAGCACACAGGCGAGCAGCGGATCCGACGCCGCCTCACCGCAGACACCACAGCTCTTGCCCTCGGCCTTCGCCGCCTCGGCGGACAGCGCGACGAGGTCGAGCAGCGCCGGCTGCCACGGATCCTGGAGCCGCGACACCGCACCCACCTGCCGGTCGGCCGCGAACGTGTACTGCGCGAGGTCGTTGGTCCCCAGCGAGAGGAACTCGACCTCCCGCAGGATCGACCGCGCCCGCAGCGCCGCCGACGGGATCTCGACCATGGCACCGAACTTGGCCTGCAGCCCCGCCTCACGACACGCGTCGGCGAACGCCTTGGCGTCCGTGCGGTCCGCGACCATCGGCGCCATGACCTCGAGGTGGACCGGCAGGCCTTCGGCGGCCTTCGCGAGCGCGGTCAGCTGTGTCCGCATCACCTCGGGGTGATCGAGGAGCGTCCGCAGGCCACGCACACCGAGGGCCGGGTTCGGCTCGTCGGCCGGCGTGAGGAACTCCAGCGGCTTGTCGGCGCCGGCGTCCAGCACCCGCACGACCACACGCCCCTCGGGGAAGGCCTCCAGCACCTGGCGGTACGCCTCGACCTGCTTGTCCTCGGACGGCGCCGCCTTGCTGTCGTCCAGGAAGAGGAACTCGGTCCGGAACAGCCCGACCCCCTCGGCCCCGGCCTCCACGGCCGCCGGCACATCAGCGGGGCCGCCGACGTTGGCCAGCAGCGGAACCCTGTGCCCGTCAGAGGTCGCCCCGGGTCCGCTCGACGCGGCCAGCGCGGCCTTCCGCGCCGCCGCGGCGGCCTCCAGTTCGGTCTTCTTCTCCGCACTCGGGTTCACGAAGATCTCACCGGTGCTGCCGTCCACGGCGATCACCGTGCCCTCGGCGAGCTCCCCGGCCCCCGGCAGCGCGACCACGGCCGGCACCCCGAGCGCCCGCGCCAGAATCGCGCTGTGACTCGTCGGCCCACCCTCCTCGGTGACGAAACCGAGGACGAGCGTCGGATCGAGCAGCGCCGTGTCCGCGGGGGCCAGGTCACGAGCGATCAGCACGTACGGCTCGTCGCTGTCCGGCACCCCCGGCATCGGAACCCCGAGCAGCCGGGCGACGATACGATTCCGCACATCGTCGAGGTCGGCCACGCGACCCGCGAGGTACTCGCCGGCCCCGGCCAGCAGCGCCCGATACGCGGCGAAGGCGTCGTAGACACCACGCTCCGCCGTGCTCCCCACGGCGATACGTCGCTCCACATCCGCCATCAGCTCCGGGTCCTGGGCCATCAGGGCCTGGGCCTCCAGCACGGCCTGGGCCTCACCCCCGGCCAGATTGCCGCGCGCGATCAGATCGGCGGCCACCGCGTCCACGGCCTTACGGGCACGCCCCTGCTCGCGCTCCGCGTCCTCCGCCGGGATCTGCTTGGCGGGCGGCTCCAGCACCGCCGTTCCCATGTGCCGAACCTCGCCGATCGCCACACCGTGGCTCACACCGACGCCTCGCAGCGTTGTCTCCATCTCACCTGTCTCCGATAGTGCGGCGGATCCTGCCGCCGCGGTGGTTGTGGAACTTGCGGGCCGGTACGGCCCCGAGGTCACCGCCAGCCGAAGAGCGTGTCCCCGGCCTTCACCTCGCCGTCCTCGCGGAGCTCGGTGAGGGAGTCGGCCGTGGCCTCCAAGGCCACCACAGGGCAGATCGGCGACTTGCCCGCGGCCTCCACGGCGGCGGGGTTCCAGCGCACCACGGACTGACCCCGTCGCACGGTGTCGCCCTTGTTCACGAGCACCTCGAAGCCCTCACCGTTCAGCTGCACGGTGTCGATACCGAGGTGCGTGAGCACACCGTGTCCCTCGCCGTCCACCACGACGAACGCGTGCGGGTGCAGGGAGACGATCACCCCGTCGACGGGAGAGACGGCCTCCCCTGCCTCGCGCACGGGATCGATCGCCGTGCCGGGGCCGACCATCGCCCCCGAGAACACGGGATCCGGTACGGCGGCCAGTCCGATGGCGCGTCCTGCGAGAGGTGACATCACGGTGGTCATGGGAAGCCTCCCAGGTGGAGATCTATGAGGACGCCGCCCCCGTGGGTCCCGGGACGGCGCGCTGAGCAGCAGGGTAGGTCGGTTGAAGTACCCGTTCCGCACGATAGCTCCGCATTAGAGGTCTAGACCACCCCTCGAAGCGATTTGCACGGGCTCCGCGGCCCGATGTAGAGTCTTAGACCTGCCTCGGGGCGAGCGGCACTTTGTGTCCGACCCCGGCAGCACCGAACTCGTTCAGATCGTTCAGATCCTATCCCGGGATCATCTTCTGCATGCCTGCAGGACGGTGGTCAGGGGGCCGGAAAAACACTGATAGAGTTTGGAACACCGAAGGGAAGCGCCCGGAGGAAAGCCCAGGAAATAACTTGGGTGAGTACAAAGGAAGCGTCCGTTCCTTGAGAACTCAACAGCGTGCCAAAAATCAACGCCAGATATGTTGATACCCCGTTCCCGGCCGGTCTTCGGTTGGGGCGAGGTTCCTTTGAAATAAACACAGCGAGGACGCTGT
>NZ_JAQYWT010000217.1:0-301 GCF_036322545.1 Streptomyces sp. SP18BB07 | reverse complement strand
GGGTCATTGGGTTTTTAAACCACCTTTTTTTGGTTTTTTTTTTTGGTTGTTTTTGCACCGTTGGTTGTTTGTGGTGGGGGTTTTCTGGGTTTTTTGGGTAACGTTTGTGGGGGGGGGGGGGGGGGCGGGGGGGGGGGGGGTGGGTGCGGGGGGGGGGGGGGGGGGGGGGGGGGGGGGGCCCGGGGGGGGGGGGGGCCGGCCCGGGGGGGGGGGGGGGGGGGGGGGGGGGGGGAGCCGGGGGGGGGGGGCCGGCTCCGGAGGGTCCGGGCCCGGGTTCGGCGGCGGCGGTTTCGGGATCCTC
>NZ_JAQYWT010000216.1:0-369 GCF_036322545.1 Streptomyces sp. SP18BB07 | reverse complement strand
TGCGCCCCTTTGACCCCCAGCGTCCGTCCGGTGGGGGCTGGTCGCGGAGAGGTCCCGGCCCCACCAAAAGCACGTGCGGGGCCGCCCGGGTTTTGGGTTGTGGGGCGGGGGGGCCGGGCGGGGGTGTGGGGGGGTTGGTGGGGCGGGGGTGGGGTGCGGGGCCGGTGGGGGCTGGTCGCGCAGGTCCCCGCGCCCCTCCAAACGCTGGTGCTGCGCCCCGTGCTATTGGCCTTTAGGGGCGCGGGGAACTGCGCGAGAAGCCCCACCCACCCGCACCCGACCACGCACCCGTCCCGACCCCGCACAGGCTTCGGCGGCCGGTTACTCTCGCCCCATGAGCCGTCCCCCCTCATTCACCCCGCCTCCCGG